>JAKOZM010000102.1 GCA_029779995.1 Actinomycetes bacterium | reverse complement strand
CCGATCAGGGTGATGGCGTACACCACGGACTTGCGGGCTTCCTTGGCGGTCGGAACCGTGTAGAAGCGCATCAGCACGTGCGGCAGACCGGCGGTGCCAAGAACCAGGGCCATCGACAATGAAATGAAGTCGATCTTCGACAGGGTGGTCTTGCCGTACTTGGCACCCGGGTCGAGCAGTTTGTCACCCAGCGGGCTGTTGTCAGCTGCGGCGCCCAACAGCGTGGACAGGTTAAACCCGTACTTGCTCAGCACCCAGCCAGTCATCAAAGCAGCGCCTGCGATGAGCAGAACGGCCTTGATGATCTGCACCCACGTGGTGCCCTTCATGCCACCGACGAGGACGTAGATGATCATCAGGATGCCCACAACTGCGATCGTCAGGGACTGCCCGACGTTGCCGGTCACCCCCATCAGCAGGCTGACCAGACCACCGGCGCCGGCCATCTGCGCCAGCAGGTAGAAGAAGCTGACCGCGAGGGTCGAGATGGCCGCGGCGGTGCGCACGGGACGTTGCTTGAGGCGGAATGCCAAGACGTCAGCCATCGTGAACTTGCCGGTGTTACGCAGGAGTTCGGCGACCAGCAGCAGGGCCACAAGCCAGGCCACCAGGAAGCCGATGGAGTAGAGGAAGCCATCAAAACCGGTCAACGCGATGGCGCCGGTGATGCCGAGGAACGACGCCGCCGAGAGGTAGTCGCCTGCGATGGCGGTGCCGTTCTGGCCACCGCTGAAGGAGCGGCCGCCGGTGTAGTAGTCCGACGCCGTCTTGTTCTGGCGCGAGGCCCGGATGACGATGACCATCGTGACGGCGACGAAGGCCATGAAGATTGCCATGTTGACAGCGGGGCTGCCTGCGGTGGATGTCATCAGCTGACCCCTTCCATCTCTTCACGAATCTCAGTGGCCAGCGGGTCGAGTTTCTTGTTGGCGTGGCGGACGTAGAGCCACGTGATCAGGCCGGTGGAGACGAACTGCAGGAGCCCGAAGATGAGGCCTCGGTTGATGTTGCCCCAGACCGGCACCGACATCCAGGCCGACGCGAACACCGACGCGAACACGAACATGAAGTACCAGACCAGGAACGCCACGGTCATGGGGAAGGCGAAGCCGCGGTAGCGCTTGCGGAGTTCGATGAACTCTGGGCTGCGTTGCGCTGCCAGATAGGCTTCGGGGTCGGGGGTTCCACCGCCCCCCACCTTCGCCGGGTTGTTGTTGATCGTCATCACGACCTGCCTCTCAGAAACTGGCGAGCGCTCCAGCACGCCCGGTGGGGAAACCGTATGGACTGTGCAGCCCAGCAGGAATGGTGTTCGTGGTCAGACTCTGTGAGCGGCGTCACAGTGCCCACGGAAGGTGGAAAGCACCACGACGAACGGGGCTCGAGACACGACGAACGGCAGCACCTGTGCAACAGGACACTTCGTGGGGCGTCTTAGTAATGATCACAGCCACTACGCTCGGGTGAATGAACGTTCACCTTCTTGCCCAGGTCGTTGCTGAAGACGGCCCCTTCGGACTCATCGATGGCCTGCCGGTTCACCCGCTGGTGGTGCATGCCTCAGTGGTCTTCATCCCACTGGCCGCATTGGGGCTGGTCCTGATCGGGCTGATCCCACGGCTCGCGGTGAAACTCGGCTGGTTGGTGGCACTCACGGCCGCAGTGGCGTTCGGTGCGGCCTTCGTGACGGCGGAGTCCGGTGAGGCCCTCGAAGAACTGATCGGGGAGCCGGGCTTCGACCACGCCGAATGGGGCGAGCGGATGCCGGTCGTCGCCGGGGTCCTTTTCGCGACAGTCGTGGTGGTGTGGCTGGTCCAGCGGATGGTGGCCCGACGCGAGAGCGGCGGCGGCTTCATCAGGGTGCTCCTGGGGCTGATCTCAGTGGTGGTGGCCGGGGCCTCTTTGTTCATGGTGTTCAAGACCGGCGACACCGGTGCGCGTTCGGTCTGGGAAGGCGAGATCTCAGCGGTCGGGTCCGAGCCCACCGCAGAGCCAACCAGTGGTAGCGCGACGACCGGTGCAGCTCCCTCGCCGACGCCCACGGCCACCTACACCGCCGCGCAAGTGGCGACGCACAACAGCCCGGGCGACTGCTGGACCTCCATCAACGGGATCGTGTACAACGTCACCGACTGGGAGGATAAGCACCCCGGCGGGGCGGCGCGCATCCAGCAGTTGTGTGGCATCGACGGAACGAGCCTGTTCGACGGCCAGCATGAGGGTGAGCCCAAGCCGGAGCAGATCCTGGCTGGCTACGAGGTGGGCGTGCTGGGCTGACACTCAGCTCAGCAACGACAGTCGAACGCTGCGATCGGGGTTATCAGCGTTCGGGTCGACCACCACGATGCTCTGCCAGATCCCCAGCGCGAGCCGCCCGCCGAACACGGGCACGGTGAGGCTCGGGGACACGAAGGCGGGCAGCACATGATCGCGGCCATGCCCCACACTGCCGTGGCGGTGGTCGTAGATGTCGCGGACGGGCAACAGCCGTTCCAACGCTTGTGCCAGGTCGGGTTCGGTGCCGGCGCCGGTCTCGATGAGGGCCACTCCGGCGGTGGCATGCGGGACGAAGACGCTGAGCAGGCCGTCACCGCGGCCGGCCGTGAAGTCCCCAGCGGCAGTCGTGATGTCGGTGACGAGTTGGTGACCGGTGTGCAGCTTGAGGATCTTGGTGTCCATCAGCCCTGCGTCGCTTTCGTCACCAGTCCATCGACGATGGTCAGGTTGATGCGGTCGGGCCGGTAGTCCATCGTCACCGGTCGGGTGTCACCGTTGACGGACACCACGCGGACCTCGTACCCCTCGTCCACGATCTGCTCCTTGGCCTGCTTGGTGGGTAGCCCGACCAAGGACGCTGCGAAGGCAGCCACCGAATCGGGGGCGGCGTACACGAGCAAGGGTCCCGTCGCGTCGGACAGGGTGAGCATCTCGTCCATGACCTCCCAGGTCGTTGCCTTCGCCAGGGCATCGAAGTACGCCTGTTCGGCGGCCGTGGCCTGCGGCGGGCCGGCCATCTTGGTGCTGGCGACCGCGGAGGTCGCGATCGTGTCCGGTCCGAGTGTGGCCTGTCCGGAATACCGGTTGACCGGGGCTTGGCCGGCGACCTGACCGTCGCTGAATCGAAGGGTGACGCGGAAACTCGCAGGACTGGGTGTGACGGTGGCATCGACGAGCAGCCAGTCCTGGCCGGGCAACAACTCCGGTGGCGCGGTCCGGGCTGCGGGGGTCGGTGACGTGGCGGCGGGGCTGGGCGAACTTGTTGGCGCCGATGAGGCGCAGCCCGCGAGCAGCAGGGCGGTGAGCAGCACGGCCAGTCTCATGGCTTGACTGTAGACGCTGACCCGCTCGCCGGTTGAATCGCCGACGGACCAGTGACATGGCAGCACAGCCGTTCGTCAATCCCAGCGACGACACGCCGAACCGATGTACCGCAGACGAACGGCCGGCAGTCGGCGGCTTTTCGCGACGCCGCAACGGAGTCGGCCACTTGCACGCCGGCCCTACAAAGGCCCCGCACGGCCGAACAGGTAACCCTGACCGTGCGTCCAGCCCTGCCCTGCGAGCAGCGTCGCCTGCTCCTCCTGCTCAATACCTTCGGCGATCGTCATGAGATGCAGTCCGTGGGCCAAACCGGCGAGCCCGCGGGCCAATGCGTTGGCAGCGCTATCGTCGGGCGTCAGGTTCTGCACAAATGACACATCGAGTTTCAACCCCGTGACCGGCAGTTCCCGCAGCAACGAGATGCTCGAGAAGCCAGTGCCGAAGTCGTCGACGTGAACCCCCACACCGAGGTCGCGCAGCCGACCCAGATCGTCTGCGACGTCATCCACGACGGACATCATCGCGGTCTCGGTCACCTCCACGATGATCCGCCTGGGATCGACATTGCGAATCGTCTCGAGGAACGAGTCGAGCCATCCCGGGGAACCCAACTGCACGGCCGACACGTTGATACTGACTGGACCCAGATCCGGTCGCGAGAGCAGCAGAGCGACCACCGCTTGCACGACCTGTTGTTCGAGCGGGATCACCAGGCCGCTGGCCTCAGCCACGAGGATGAACTCGCCGGCGGCCAACAACCCGCGCGTCGGATGCTGCCAGCGGACCAGCGCCTCGTAACCAACGGTCTCCCGCGACTGCAACTGCACGACGGGCTGGTAGTGGACCAAGAACTCGCCCCGCTCAAGGCCGCTGCGCATCTGCGTCTCCAGGCTGATCCGTGCCATGGCCGAGGCGTGCATGGCCTCATCAAAGAATTGCCAGCGCGAGCGCCCGGCATCTTTGGCGCTGAACAGAGCCGCGTCGGCATCGCGAAGCAGACTCTGTGCCGTCGACGAACCATTGGACACAGCGATCCCAATGCTGGCGCTGGGAATCAACGGGTGCTGAAGGACATCGATCTCCTCAGAAACGACTTCGCCCACCCGATCCGCGATTCGTTCGGCCTCATCCGGGCTCCGGATGTCGGTGACCAGCACGACAAACTCATCGCCTCCGAACCTGGCGGCATGGTCACGCTCACCGAGGACCCCGGTGATGCGCCGACCGACCACCTGCAGGATCTCGTCGCCGGCGGCATGCCCCAAGGAGTCGTTGACGACTTTGAAGTTGTCGAGGTCGAGGAACAGCACCCCGACTTTGGTGCCCCGCTGAGCGGCCACGGCCAGTTCGACGGCGATCATGTCCAACATCCAGGCCCTGTTGCGTAATCCGGTCAGCGGGTCGTGAAACGCCTGGTACGCCAACTCTTGGCGTGCCGCCCGCTCGCCGCTGATGTCCTCGACCTGGGTCAGGAATGCCGACGGCTCACCCTGTGCGTTGGGGATCATGGCGGTGCCAACTGCTACCCAGACCCGGGTTCCATCGCCACGGATGAGTTCACAGGTCAGGCGACTGCGTCGCTCTGGGTCGGCTAGCAGCCGCAGCCGCTCATGCGCGATGTCGGGCAGTTGGTCGGGGTCGACGACATCGCGCAGGGACAGGGTCAGGATCTCCTCCCGCGTACGACCCAAAATGCTGCACAGGGCGTCATTGACGACACTGAACCGACCGTCGAGATCGTTGATGGCCATGCCTGTGAGCGCCGCCTGCATGGCCGTGCGGAACAGGCGCTCCGAAGCGACGGTGCGTTCGGCGTCGCGCAGTCGGGCGGTCACGTCACGCCAGGTGAAACTCAGGAACTCGCCCACCCGCACCGCCCGCACGTCCAGCCACGTGTGCTCGTCGAGGCCGACCGCGTCCAACGACAGCGGCAGCCCTGTTTCGAAAGCATGGACGACCCACTGATTCACCAGTGGCAGACTCAGTGGAGCCCGGACATCGGCAAGCAACCGGCCAACGAGCTGATCTCGGACGCCCCCGAGGGCCTTGATGGCCGCGTCGTTGGCCTCGACGACCTCAACGTTCACCAGGTCACCGTGGGTGTCACGCATGGCCCGCAGCAGCACGTGCGGGTCGAGCATGGAGTCCACGGTGGCCGCCATACGAGCAGCCGTCTTCGCGGTCTCGGTGGTGATATCGGTGAACGTGGCCACCACGGCCCGCCCACCGTCAACTTGGAGGGGTTCGGCACTGACCAGGATCCAGGCATACGTGTCGTCGGGACGGTACACCCCCATCACCACACCCCTGACCGGCTCTCCGGTCCGCAGGCACACCATCCCCGGATGATCCTCGCCCGGGAACGGGGAGCCATCGCCGCGAACCGCCCGCCAACGGGGGTCCATCGACGTGCGGCCTTCCAGTTGCTGGCGCGTCAGGCCCAGGATGCGCTCGGCGGCCGGGTTACAGGCCATGATCCGACCATCCGCGCCCTGGACCACCAGGCCCTCGCCGACACTGTCGAAAACGGCTGTGTGCAGATCAGTTCGCCTGGTCACCGCCACTCCGATCTGCCGACCAATCGTATCGGGCGGCACTCATGATTCTTTACCCGGCGTTTACCCCAGCGTCCGCACGCTGCGCAAGAGCAGCGATCTCCATCTCGAAGTCGGGCCACAGTGCGCGCGGCAGATCATGGCCCATCCCCGCGTAACCCACGAACTTGGCATTGCGCAGCAACCGAGCAGCGGCCAAGCCACCACTGGGATTCACCAGGGGGTCGTGCAGACCGTGAATCACCAGGGCGGGCACCCGGACGCGACGCAGGTGTTCGCTGCGGTCCGGCTGAGCCGCGATGGCAGCGAGCTGGCGCAGATATCCAGCGGGGTTGTACGCCCGGTCGTAGGAGCGGCCACCGAGGTCCATCATGTACTCCTCGTCGAAGGCGTAGCCCTTGGAGCCGATGATCCGGAACGTCTCCAAGGCGGCCTGCTGAGCACCGAGCCGATCGCCGACCACCCGGCGTTTGGTGAGCCGACTGAACACGGCGGGCTTCGGGTTTCCCACCCGTCGATTGCCCGTCGACGTCATGATCAGCGTGAGGCTGCGCACGCGGCGGGGGTTGTTGATGGCGATGGTCTGGGCGATGAAACCGCCCATCGACGCCCCGACCAGATGGACCGTGTCCAGACCCAGGGCATCCATGAGTCCGATGCCGTCGCGGGCCATGTCGTCGATCGTGTAGGGCGGTCGCTGGCGGCGCAGCACGACGTCGACGAACGATGGCGCTCGTTTGCCGTCGAAGTGTGTGCTCAATCCGCAGTCCCGATTGTCATAACGCACCACATAGAACCCGCGATCGGCCAACCCCCGGCACAGGTCGTCCGGCCACGCGATCATCTGTGTACCCAGGCCCATCACGAGCAGCAGTGGCGGATCCTGGCGATCACCGAACGTCTCGTAGGCGATCTCGATCCCGTTGGCTTTGACTGTCTGGACGTCCACGCTGTCAGGCTACGCCGGGAATCTGGCGGGGCCCCCGACGCACCCATGATCGGCACACTGGCGATGTTTCACCCATTCGGGCTACGACGGCAGCCAGGGGGTCGGCGTGTCCGCTTCGTCCGCCTTCGAGGTACCGCAAGACCCTAGGTTTGGTTGCGTCGACAGTATGGGAGGACCGATGGACATCATCATTCTGGCGCTGCTCCTGCTCACCGCCGTCCTGGTCGTGAGGGGTGCCGCTCGCAAGTGGATTCTGACGACGTGGTTCATCACGCTGGTCCTGATGCTGGCCCTGTTCAGGTACCACGTGACCTCCCCACTGGATCTGAGCTTCTGATGACCAAGACCTTCCCGAAGCTGCTGTTCTGGGGGATGCACGCCTGGGTCTTCGCCTACATCGGCGTGTTACTCGGGGCGTTCACCATCCAATTCGCCGAAGGCGAGTTCCCCTGCCCGCTGTGCATGCTGCAGCGCTACGGCATGATCCTCAGCACCCTGGGTGCTCTATGGGTGATCATGCAGGCCCGACGCGGCGAATTGACACCGGCCCGCTACGCCCAAGGGCTGGGCCTGGGCGTGCTGGGTGCTGCGGCCGGGGCGCTGGTCTCAGTGCGGCAGATCCTGTTGCACATCAAACCCGGAGACCCGGGATATGGCTCGCCGGTGATGGGCTACCACCTATACACATGGGCCCTGATCACGTTCTACGTGGTCATCCTGTTCGTGGCCGCGGTGAGCATCCTCGCCCCGGTTGGCATCCCCGAGGCTCCGGACAGCAAGGCAGCCCTGACGGTGTCGTCGGTGGTCGTCTGGCTGTTCGTGATCCTCGTCGCTGCCAACGTCATCGCGATCATCTTCCTCGAGGGCTTCGCGCTGGTGCTCCCCGATGACCCGGACTCGTACAACCTGATCACGCAACTCACCGGTGGCTGAGCGCCGCTGCCAGATCTCTGGCGAGGCGTGTTACAGAATTACCTGGTGATTGATCCCTGGCTGTCCCTGGGCGGACTGTTCGCCGGTGTGGTGGTAGGACTGACTGGCCTGGGCGGGGCGGCCATCGTCACACCCATGTTGCTACTGCTCTTCAACGTGCCAGCACCCGTCGCCGTGTCCACGGATCTCGTGTCCGCCGCAGTCATGAAACCGGTCGGGGCGGCCGTCCACATCAGACGCAAGACCCCCTACTGGCCGGTCGTGCTGTGGTTGTCCATGGGTTCGGTCCCAGGGGTTCTGTTCGGTTCATGGTTGTTCTCCCTCATCGCCGAGAGCGCGAGCGGCGAGGCCTTCCTGAAGAAGACGATCGGTGCGGTGCTGCTGGTCGCCGTCGCCGTCACCCTGTTCCGCCTGCGGCAGCGCAAGTACGCCCAAGAACACGGCGCGCAGCCCCTGGTGTTCCCCCGCGGACGGCTGGCCATCGCCGGGACTGTTGGTCTGCTGGTCGGCATTCTGGTGGGCTTGACCAGTGTCGGCTCGGGGACACTGATCGCTGCCTGTCTGCTGATCCTGTTCCCGGCCATGCTGCCGAGCCGGCTGGTCGGCACCGACATCGTGCAGGCCGTGCCCATGCTGGTGGCCGGTGCCATCGCGCATGCGGGGATGGGCGACATCGATCCCACGATCCTGTTCAGTCTGCTCCTCGGACAGGTCCCTGGGGTGTTCATCGGAGCGCGGGTTTCCAGCCGGTACAACGGCCAGGAACTGCGGTGGCTGCTACTGGTCCTGGTGGGGGCGGGGGGAATCTCCCTGCTCGGCGCACCGGCCTGGGTGGGAACGACCGTGACCGTCGTGGGTGTGTTGCTGCTGGGTGTGCCGATCCTGTTGCGGGCCCGGCGCGGGCGCCGCGAGATTGATCCACCGGAGCCTGACGAAAGTGCCGCCCGGGATGTTTTCGCGACCGAACCGGACAAAAAGCGCTGAAGACGAGGCGGCCGATCCCGGTGGTC
Organism: Actinomycetes bacterium; assembly: GCA_029779995.1. Next base: position 11,021 of record JAKOZM010000102.1, on the reverse strand, counting down.
TACACATCTGGTTGGACTTCGGTCGAGGAAGACGAAACTCAACCAGCAACACGTTGCAGAAGTCTGAATTGCACCAATTGCACCGCGTGGCACTTACACATCTCGTTGATCATGGTCCGGCCCCAACCAGATGTGGACACAATCGTTCATCCTTCAGCGTCGAGGACGACTCACCCACGGTCGGCCAAGATTGCATGCAGAGGCTTGATAGCCGCAACGCGGGTAGATTCACAAACACATCGACCCGGTTACCGGTCGGTGACGGCGACGAAAGGAACTTTGCATGCTTGACGAAGAGACTCCCTTGGGTGATGGCGGTGCCGATGGTGGCGCGGACAGTGGCGCCGACGGCGGCGCGCACGGCCCAGCCGACGGCGGCGCTGACGGCGGTGCGGACGGCGGCGCGGACGGCGGCGCTGATGGTGGTGCGGACGGCGGTGCCGACGGCGGCGCTGATGGTGGCGCCGACGGCGGCGCGTGAGCGTCACACACTCCTGCGCCAGGACTGATTCAGCCCTGGCTCGTTTGTGTTCGGCCGCGCCCGACGTGTTCGCTGCTTCCATCTGGGCACGTCGGGCGTGGCTGTCCCGGGGCCAGGATCTACCGAAACACGACTCCCTTTTCTCGCTGGCCGCCGTCGACGAACTTCTCAGCCGTCGTGGCCTGCGAACCCCATTCCTACGGATGGCCAAGAACGGCACGGTGGTCCCGGCAGCGCAGTTCACCGGGTCCGGCGGCGTCGGTGCCACCATCGCCGACCAGGTGCGCGACGAGGACGTCCTGCGACTGTTCGCCGACGGATCCACCGTCGTGCTGCAGGGTGTGCACCGGACCTGGGAACCCGTGGGCGACCTGGCCGCTCGCCTGCACAGAGAACTCGGCCATCCCGTGCAGGTCAACGCCTACATCACCCCGCCGCAGTCGCAGGGTTTCTCCGCGCACTACGACACCCATGACGTGTTCGTCCTGCAGATCGCAGGCCATAAGCACTGGCAGGTCCACGAACCAGTCAGCAGCCTCCCGGACACCGCCTGGAACACCGTGGCAGATGAGGTCGCGGCGCGGGCCTGCGAGGCACCCATTGTGGAGGCGACACTCACGCCTGGAGACTGCCTGTACCTGCCGCGCGGCTTCATCCACTCCGCCGCCGCGCTGGGCGGCACCAGCATTCACCTCACGTTCGGCATCCATGCTGTGACCGAAGGCCAGATCGTCGCAGCGATGTTGGAGCAGGTGCAGAACGGCGACTGGCGGGAATCCATGCCAGTGGGCTGGGACCCGACAGATGGCACCGAGTATCTGGCGCCCATCCTGGAGCGGCTTCGGCTGCGCATCGACCAGGTAGACCTCGATGCGGTCGGCCGTGACCTGCGCCACCGCCAGGCCAGTCAGCAACGTCCCGAGCCCCTCTCACCCGTCGCCCAGGCCGATGCCGCTGCCCACCTACAGCCCCACCACGTCGTGCGCCTGCGCAGATTCTGGGATGTCGAACTGACCGATACCGACCTCCGATTGCCCAACGGGCGCACTGTGACCCTGTCGAGAGCCGACCTGTCTGCGGTGCGTTCGCTCATGACCGGGCATCCTGTGAGAGTGCAGGACCTGGCGTGCGACCCCGCGACGATTGCCGGACTGCTGCGTGAGGGCGTCCTGGTGATCGAGACGGACCAGTGAGCATTGCTGGTTTCCGGTGCTCCACAGCTTCCGCGCTACGCCAGGACAGCATGGTGGCCACCGCACCCCCCGGCCAACGGTGGCTGCTCGTCGAGCGGGAAGGGGCTTGGCCGTCACGCGCGCTCGACGTGTTCGACCCCTTCGAAGCCCACGCCCTGTCGCAGAAGGCCTCTGCCTACGAGGCCCGGATTTCGCTGATCCGTCGACCCGGTCGGCACCCGCGCACGCAGGGGCCGTTCCGGTGGGCGATCGCGGACATCAGGCCCGGCCACGAGGGCATCCGCTGGAACCTCGGCGAGAGCCTCGAGGAGGTGCTCGCCGACAACTGGCACGTCGAGCCCGGCGGTGACCCGGTGGCGATCGTCTGCGCCCACAGCAAACACGACGTCTGTTGCGCACTGCGGGGTCGCCCGGTCGCAGCTGCCGTGGAACCGATGTGGCCGGGCCAGGTCTGGGAGTGTTCCCACCTCGGCGGTGACCGGTTCGCCGCGACCATGGTGCTGCTGCCGCATGGCCTGAGTTTCGGCAGGGTGGATGCGGGCAGTGGGTTCGAGATCCTCGACGCCTACCACCGGGGGGAGGTGCTCAGCGCCCACCTGCGCGGCCGCAACGCCTACGAACGACACGTGCAGGCAGCCGACATTCTGGCCCGGCGGGCATTGGGTCACACGCAGATCGCCGGCCTGCACCCGGTCAGTGTCAGCGCAGTGGGAACAGAGGTGGAGGTCGTCTTCAGCCAGCCTGAGGTGCGCGTGCGGCTGCGTGAGCAAGAGGTGAATCTGGGAACCCCCGCGACCTGCCGCGCGCTGCGGAAAGGCACAGGTTTCGAGTATGAGCTGCTCAGCCTCGATAGGGTCACACCGTGACCGACCGTACCCGCATACGCCGCCTGCCGGAGAAGACCCGCACCGACCGTGCCGCCCTGGATGAGGTGCTGGATTCCGCACTCGTGGCACATGTGGCGATCGTCGACGACGGGCAGCCGTACGCGTTGCCGATGGCCTGCGCACGCGACGGCGAGCGCCTGCTGGTGCACGGGTCCACGGGTAGCCGCCTGATGCGGGCCATGGCCGCCGGCGCCGCGGTGTGCGTGACCGTCACCCATCTCGATGGCCTGGTGCTGGCGCGCAGTGCCTTCAACTCCTCCATGCAGTACCGCAGCGCGATGATCCTGGGAAGCGCCCGACCGGTCGCCGACCAGCTCGAAGGGCTGCGGGTGCTGACCGAACATCTGATCCCAGGGCGCTGGGACATCCTGCGGGCACCGACTGCCAAGGAACTGGCCGCCACCATGGTCCTGGAGATCCCGTTGACGCAGTGGTCAGTGAAGATCAGCGACTCCCCGCCCGAGGACGAGCCGGAGGATCTCGATGCCGCCGTATGGGCCGGGGTCATCCCGTTGACGGTCAACCGCGGCGCAGCCGTCCCAGCGCCCGACTTGCGCTTCGACCTGCCGGCCCCGGATCAGCGCTGAATCAGTTCCTGTAGATACAGGCCGCGGTGCACGTCGAGGGGGTGCGAGATCCCGGTGCGGCAGACGCCTGCGAACTCCTCGGAGATAGTGCGCTGCACCTCGTCGCGCTCATCGTCCGGGCGCTGCGGAGCAGACACGATGCCGGCCGGGCCAAAGACGTCGCAGTCCCACAGGAACCCGGGCACGACCGAGGAGATGCTGGCCTGGCCGACTGCACCGCTGGCATGGCGTGTGGTGACCGCGAGCCACCCGTGAGTGTCGCCGGTGTACTCGATCTGATCGATGTGCCCGGCCACCGCGTCCATCAGGTCCAACACGTGCGGACCGACATCGAGCAGGGCGCCCTCGCGCAGGCGCCACGGGGTGTGGAAGGGGCTGTCGGGCAGGAACGCCCCCGACACGAACGACGTGCGCAGCCCGGTCACCTGCATGCCATCGACCTGCCCGAGGAACGCCCGGATGCGCTTGGAGTACCGGCGGCTTAGGACCACTTGGCTCGGCACGCCCGTGGCATCGATGGCCGCGACCATCTCCCGGGCCTGCGGCAACGTCATGGCGATCGGTTTCTCCAGCAGGAGGGGCTTCCCGGCGCGCGCCGCCACCGGCGCCAACTCCGCCTGCACATCGGGGGGCACCGCGAAGGACACCGCGTCGCACTGGGTGAGGAACTCCTCGAAACTGTCGGTACCCACCGCGCCGTACTGGTCGGCCAGCGCGTGGGCGGCCGTGAGGCGCCGCCCCCACACCGCGGTGAGCACCGTTTCACTTCCTGCACTGATCATCGGGGCGTGCATCATCTGCGCCCACGGCCCCGCCCCGACCACACCCACTCGCACCGGCTCCATGTCGGGTAATTGTGCCACCAGACCGGCCCGTGCGGACGTGCGTCAGGACGGCGATACTTGAGCGGTGTTGTATCGCCGCTTCGGTCGCACCGAACTCCAGATGCCCGTGTTCAGCTGTGGCGGTATGCGCTTCCAGCAGAGCTGGTCGGAGCGCGGTCAACCCATCCGGGACGAGGCGCAGGAGAACCTGGCCGCCACCGTGCAGGCGGCGATGGACCGGGGCATCACACACATTGAGACCGCGCGCGGGTATGGCACCAGCGAACGGCAACTCGGCATGCTCATGCCCGATCTGGACCGGCAGCGCCTGATCCTGCAGACGAAGGTGTCACCGACCCCCGATCCGGCAGTGTTCGAGGCGCACGTGTTGGAATCCCTGGATCGTCTGAAGGTGTCGCGGGTCGACCTGTTGGGTCTGCACGGCATCAACACGTACGAGAAGTTGTGGTGGGCGCTGCGCCCCGGCGGCTGTCTGGAAGTGGCGCGCAGGATGCAGGCGGCCGGCCTGATCGGGCACGTCGGATTCTCCACGCACGGCACGGTGCAGATGATCCAGCAGGCGCTGGCCGCAGACTTCGACTACGTCAATCTGCACTGGTACTGGATCTTCCAGCGCAACTGGCCGGTCATCGCGGAGGCTGCGCAGCGGGACATGGGGGTGTTCATCATCAGCCCGGCGGACAAGGGCGGGCGACTGTACGATCCCTCACCGCGGCTGCAAGAACTGTGCGCACCTTTGCATCCGCTGGTCTTCAACGCCTTGTTCTGCCTGAGCCGACCCGAGGTGCACACGCTGAGCATCGGTGCCGCGAACCCGTCCGACTTTGACCTCGCAGTGGGCGCTCTGGACCACGACTTCAGCGAGATCGAACAGCCCGCGGCGCGGCTGCTGGCGGCCATGGCCGAGACCCTCGGCGAGGGGGTCTGGGAGCAGATCGGCCAGGGGATTCCCGCGTGGGATCACTGCCCCGGCCTGATCAATGTGGAGATGACCGTGCTGCTACGCGCCGTACTGCTTGCGTGGGGCATGGATGGTTTCGCGAAGTGGCGTTACGGGATGCTTGGCAATGAGTCGGACTGGCTGCCGGGCATGGACGCGCGCCACGCCGGCAACTTCGACTTCACTTGGGCGCTGGCGCACTCCCCGCTGGCCGAGCAGGTCGCGAGCTGGCTGCCAGGCGCGCACGATCTGCTGACGTAGTCAGGACAGCGCGTCCAGTGCTTTCTGGGCGACCTTCTCGCGGGTCTGCGCGCCGTCCAATTTGGTCTTGGCTATCTGGACATCCAGTTGCGCCTTTGTCAGGTCGCTCGATGGGTCGGGCGGGGGCGCACTGAGTTGCGACTGCACCTGCGACAACTGCGCCTGCAGGGCGTCGAGTTCGGCACGCGCCTGGGACTCTTTCGCGCTGGCCGCCTGCTGAGCTGGGCCAGCTAGCCCACCCACCAGGGGGACCTGGGTCATCGCATCGGTCAGATTGGAGGCACCCTGAGCGCCCTCCAGGTCGTTTTGAGCCTGCCCGATCTGGACGTTCAACGTGTCGATCTGGGCCTGAACCGCCGACTTCTGCGCATGAACCGCGTCGTCAGCGGCCTTCTGCACGGCATCCGCGTGGGCTTGCGCTTTGCTGACCTGTTCCTGGTAGCGGACGATGTCCTCGCGCGCCTTGTAGAGCTCCTTGAGCGCCTTGTCCCGTGCCATGTCGGCGATGCCCATCGCGTCTCCTCATCCTTGGTGTTCCACCCTCCAGTTTGGACCTTGGAACAGGACGGTTGCGACCGGTGTGGGTGCCCGATCGATCAGGGGTCCGCGATTGCGAGCAAATGGGCACACGGTGCGATTTGCCGCGGCGTGTCGCAGCAACAAATGCCCAGTCGCTCACTGCCGGCGGGGGTCTACACACGCACGCCCGAATCCCGGTCACACTGCCGAATCCCCCGCGCCCGCAACCACCAACCAAAGCCGATCTGTACCAGCGCGAACGCCAAGAACCCGAAATCCCACAACAGCGGCCCACCGAGGTCATCCCGCACGTGGTGGATCCCCAGCAGCTGGTGGTTGACGATGCCCTCGACCAGGTTGAAGAAACCCCAGCCCATCACCAGTAGACCGATGTGTAGCGACCAGTTGGGGGCCACTGACCCCCGCTGCCAGGCGGCCACCAGCAGCGACGACCCCACGAGCACGCACACCCATGCGAAGGCGTGGAAGAGCCCGTCGGCCAGGGTGTTCAGACCGACGTCGGTCTCCACGTGCGACAACATGTGGTGCCACTGCAGGATCTGGTGCAGCAGGACCCCATCCACGAACCCGCCGAGACCGACTCCGAGTAGTAACGCCCCCCAACGACTCATAGCGGCTTCTACCCCCGCGCAAGCCCATCAGCCATGTCGAGCCGTCCTCATCGCGGGCGTCGCCACCAACCCCGCGAGCGCCAGCACCGGAATCAGGGCCACCGCGCACAGCAGACCGTAGGAGAACTGCACCACGATCACCCCGGCGATCACACCGCCCAGGGCGCCGGCGACGTTCATGGACAGGTCCGAGAGTCCCTGCACCGCAGGGCGATCAGCCGCTTCGGCGTCATCGGTAAGCAAGGTCGAGCCTGCGATCAGTGTGCAGGACCAGCCCAGCCCAAGCAGGAACAGCCCGGTACCGAGCAGCGGGATGTCGTCGCCGGGCGCGACCCCACTGATCACGCACGATGTGGCCAGAATCATCACGCCCACGACGATGACCTCCACCCGGCCGAACCGGTCCACCGCCCATCCCACGACCGGCGACAAGGCGAACATTCCCAGGACGTGCACGCTGATGACCAGGCCGATGAGTTGCAGCGACACGTCCACATGCGACATGTGAACCGGCGTCATGACCATCACCATGACCATCACGACGTGCCCGATCGAGACGGCGGCGATGCCCAGCACTGCCCGTCGATGACCGCGCAGGTGAGCCAGGCCATCGCGCAAACTGGGATGGGTGATCTGGCCACTGGCCCGCGCGGCGATCGACCGCGCGAGCAGATATGGATCGGGGCGCAATCGCAGGACCAGCAACAACGCTCCAGCCATCAGCACGATCGTTGCCAGAACATACGGACCTGTGAGCTGCGGCAGGCCGAACGTCAGCGCAAGGTTTCCCGTGAACTCCAGCAGGTTGGGGCCGAGCACCGCGCCGATCGTGCCCGCCCAGACCACGATGGCCAACGCCCGGCCGCGGTGCTCGGGGACCGCGAGGTCGGTGGCCGCATACCTGCCCTGGTATCCCGCTGCGGTGGACACCCCGAGCAGCAGACAGCCGAGCAACACCGCCCACAGGGCGCCGGCAACCCCTGCGAACACGACGATGGCCGCCCCGGCCGCCCCGATCGCGTATCCAGTGGCCAGTGCGATCCGGCGACCGCGGACCAGCGCCATCCGGGCCAGCGGCAACGCCAGCAGAGCAGCCCCCAGCACGCCGGCGGTTTGCGCCAGACCAGCGGCACCGTCCCCGCCGAGTCCTGCCGCGATCAAGGCACCCGCCGGTAGCGAACCCGCCACCGCGATCCCGCTGAGCATCTGTGTCATCGACAGGGTCGACACGGTGCGGCGCTGGATCGCCACGATGTCAGTCGCCTTGTGTGCGTCCACGGTCACTGGGCCAGGCTAGCCCCAGCACCCGGCAGCGGAGAAAAGTCGCTGGCGGCCGGGCCGCGCGACGTTCCATACTCGAGGACAGTGAACACCCAGCCCGTCGTCAGCGTGCGTGCCCGCGTCATCGCGGTGCACAAGACCCGCTGGGAGATTCAGGCTGACGACGGCACCACGCTGGAGGCGATCGCCGGCCGAGACCTTGAGCAGGATCTGCCCGTCGTCGGCGACTGGGTCACCGCGACGTGCCACGAGGTGGACACCATCGCCCGGATCACCACCATCGAACCTCGCCGCAGCTTCCTCGTCCGCAAACGGCCCGGCGACGTGGAGCATGATGCCGTGGTCGAGCAGCCCATCGCGGCGAACATCGACTTTGCGCTGCTCACCATGGCCGACGACGATTTCAACGTGCGCCGCCTCGAGCGTTATCTGACGCTGGCGTGGGACTCCGGTGCCACCCCAGTCATCGTGCTCACCAAAGCCGACCTCACGTCCCCCGAGGTGCTGGAACTCATGGTCTCCGATGCCCAGTCGGTGTCCCTGGGCATCCAAACCATCACTACCAGTTCGGTGACTGGGCAGGGCCTCGCCGAGCTGCGCGAAGTGCTCGTACCCGGTTCGTGTGCCATCGTGCTCGGCTCCTCCGGGGTCGGCAAGTCGAGTCTGCTCAACGCGCTCGCGGGTACCGACCTGCAGACCGTCTCCCACGTGCGCCAGTTCGACGGCAAGGGACGCCACACCACCACGTCGCGGCGGCTCGTCGAGTTGCCCTGGGGCGCGTACCTCGTGGACACACCTGGTCTGCGCGAACTGCAGATCTGGGGTGATGAGCAGTCCCTCTCACACAGCTTCGCCGATGTCCAGGCCATCGCCGCGGACTGCAGATTCAGCGACTGCACCCATAACACCGAGCCTGGCTGCGCGGTCCAGGAGGCCGTCTCGCAGGGCACCCTTCCGGCCGAGCGGCTGGACAGTTGGCGACGCCTGGACCGCGAACTGGCCTACCTGGCGCGTAAGACCGACGGGGCTGCGGCCCGGGCAGAACGGCAACGCTGGAAGGCGATCGCCAAACAGCAGCGGGCGATCAAGCGGGATCGCTGACGGGGTACCTGGCGATTCCGGCGGTTAGTGCTGCCCGCATGTGCGGGAAATCCCATTTCTAGGGGTCGTCGGGTCGGCTGGTGTATCGCTTCCCGCGGGGGCTGATCCAGATCGTGGTGTTGTTCGGTCCGCGTTCAACCCGCCAGCCGGTGTGGGTTTTGATGCGGTGATGATAGCGGCACAACGCCTGCAGATTGGCCACGTCAGTCGCACCGGCCGGCCAGGGGACGATGTGGTCGAGGTCGCAGGAGCGGGCGGGCCGGCCGCAGCCCGGGAACCGGCAGTGCCGGTCGCGGGTCTGGACATACCGGCGCATCGTGACCGTGGGTGCGTAGCCGATCTTTAGCTGTGGTGGTGTCAGCCGGATGATCGCCGAGGGCAGTTCCAGGCGGCGCAGCAGATCGTCAGCGTGACCGTCGGCGATCGGCCCGTAGCCTTCAATCTCCGCCCCGTCATCGGTCATGATCACCGCGATCGGGACCTGCTCGGCCGCGCTGACCCCGGTCAGCAACCGGATGAAGACATCGGCCTGGCTGGCATCCCGCGACCCGGCAATCGTGGTCGCTTTCGCCCGGATCGAGTTCATACAGGCAGTCGCTTCCTCGGCGGTCAGGTACGCCGACAGGGTAGCCATGCCATCCGGTTCTGGGATCAGGCTGACCTTGCGGCACTTGCGGGCCTTCTTACGGCGCCGCTCCGCGGCGTCGGCGTCGATCCGGTCGACCTGCCGGGTCAGCCACGGCCGCAACTGCGACCGGGTCCGGGTGGTGGCGTAGTCGATGGCCCGCTCGACCACCGCCTGCCGGTCCGCGGGCGCCAGTCCGAGGGTGGCGCGAGTGATCTCCCGCACCTTCACCAAATCGAGGCGACCGTCGGCCAACGCGGCCAGCAGCACCGGCAAATCCTCGACCACGTCCACCGCCACATCCACCATCGAGGAGGCGGCACCCGGCCTCCACACCATCGCGCAGGCGATCTCCGGCGGGGTCGGATCCACCACCACCCCGTCCGGATCGGCACCCAGCTCAGACTCCACGAACACCTGATGGAAAGCCTGCAACTGCTGGGCGTGGCAGTACCCGATCACCGCCTCAGCGGCCTTCGCGACCTTGAGCGGATCCTCGTCGGAGAACACTTCCTCCAGGACCGCGACCACTGAATCGTTCATGCCCACACCGTACGAGGGGACTACGACAAGTTATTCTGACCAGGAACTACGCGGTGGATAACCCGGCAGCCATGCGGACCGTCTGCACAACCGAACAAACCGGGGCGATCAGGCAACGAGTCGCGGGCGGTCCACACCGACCTCAGCGGCGGGCTCAGGGTTGGGCAGGGACAGGCGCACCACCTTCCACCACGCCTGTGCCAACTGCGCGGCCATCGGACCGGAAACGTACACCAGCCCATAGCGCTCGAAGATCTCCTGCACCTGCGGGGCGATCTCCTGGTACCTGTTGCTGGGCAGGTCCGGGAACAGGTGGTGTTCGATCTGGAAACTGAGATTTCCGGTGAGCAGGTGCAGCAGCGGCCCACCGTCGATGTTGGCGGCCCCCAGCATCTGCCGCAGGTACCACTGACCCCTGGTCTCACCCTCGATCGAGGACTTGGAGAACGTCTGCACGCCTGACGGGAAATGCCCGCACATGATCACCGAGTGGGTCCACACGTTGCGCACGAGGTTAGCGGTGGCGTTGGCACTCAGGGTGGTCAGCGCCGACGGCCCGGACAACGCCGGATGCACCACGTAGTCCCTGGTCACGTTGCGCCGGATCTTGCCGAGCACCCTTTTGGCCTGGCCCCAGAACTCGCCCTTGTCCTTGCGGCCCTTGACCACCTTGCCGATCTCCAGGTCGTAGGCGGCGATGCCGTACTCGAAGACCAGCATGTTGATGAAGTTCCACAGCGGCTGGGCCAGGTAGAACGCCGACCAGCGCATGTCCTCGTCCACGCGCATGATGCCGTAGCCGAGATCGTTGTCCTTGCCCAGCACGTTCGTGTAGGTGTGGTGCAGTTGGTTGTGGGAACGCTTCCACATGTCCGCCGGGGTGACGTTGTCCCACTCCCAGGTGGTCGAGTGGATGGCCGGGTCGCGCATCCAGTCCCACTGGCCGTGCAGGACGTTGTGCCCGATCTCCATGTTTTCCAGGATCTTCGACAGGGAGAGACCGGTCGTTCCCACCAGCCAGGCCGGCGGGAACAGCGAGAAGAGCAAGATGCCCCGACTGGCAAGTTCCAGGGAGCGCTGGACGTCGATGAGGCGGCGGATGTAGTCGGCGTCGCGCTGGCCGCGA
>JAKOZM010000100.1 GCA_029779995.1 Actinomycetes bacterium | reverse complement strand
GTAGCCCAGATGGACGGTCCACGCATGCAGCATTTCGGTTGACCTGACCGGACCAATGGTCAAGACTAGCCGTGTTGATGAGCGGCTTCGGCCAGTTACGTTGGTGCCAGCGATCAAAGACCGGGGGAAGAGACATGGCCATCTCGAGGTTGCCAGCGTCGCTTCTCTTGACTGGCTTGCTGGCCGCATGCTCGTGGAACGCATCACCGCAGTACAGCTACACGACGCCGGACGCGAACGACACAGCGGTAGACGAAGCAGTGGTGAAGGCACTCGGCTGTGAGCCGACCGGGATGGCGGACGCGCCCACTCACCCCGGGGTCACGGAGCAAGAAGCGACTGCAGCCTACAAAGCCGCTAACGAAGGGACCCGGCTCGTGCTGTTCGCCAACCGGGGAAACCGCCCGAAGCTGTACTCAGAAAGCAGCAGGAGTGCGGCCTACGTCGATGAGAACGCCGTCGCCACCTACCTTGTGTTCCGAGGAAAGACCGGGGTAGGCACCATGAGCGTCTACCAGCAGTCCGACGGCACCTATTACGCCGTCACCACAGCGGTCTGTCCGTAACGGCTAGACAGCGGCGGGTCCAGATGTGATCAGGTGGGATCGCTCAGGGCCTCACGGCAGGATGTGAGAGTGCGAGCCACCAGCTTCAAGGTATGGGAATCCTACGAACTCGACGCCTCGACCTTCCTGGTCGAGTTCTGGGGTCTCACCATGCCGCTTCCGGCAGGGGTGGATCCGAACGACTCCGACATCGCTTCTTACGTTGACGAGATTCTGCTGACTGAATGCAACGTGATCGAAGCGAGGCAGTGGGCACAGGAGCACCTCAAACCAGGTGAGACCTATGCCCTCTACCTGCCGATATCCGTCTCTAACGGACACCTGGCCATCGACGAGGCGGCGGCGTTGGCGGGCAGTCGGTCCGAACATGCCGGGAACGGGTCAGTGGGCCGTATCCGCCTGCTCGGACAAGACCAAGCCGGACCAGGCCGGTTCTTCCACCGCCCATGGGACGAGTCGCCGGCCGAGCCGGCCCAGAAGCCACCACGGCCCACCCCCGGAGGTCGCCCAAAACGGCGATCGAGTTGAGCGCCTCGGGAGTTTGAATCGGGACTGTGGATAACCCCCCACATTGAGCGGTGACCGTCGACCGGCGGGCGGCCCGGCGAACGCCCGAGGAACTGTGTATCCCCCGGTCAGCGCTGCTGGCGGACCCTGCCAAATACCGTGAGCCCACCTGCCATTTAGCGTGGCGAGTCTCCGGACGACGTGACAGATCAGCATGACCCCAGGTGTCTCAAACCCGTCGACAAACCCAGAGGTTGTGGACACGAGTTTCGGACGCGTCGTTTCCTCACGACGTTTCGGACGTCTCAGAAACGGTCGTTTCTGGGCCAGGTGGTGATCCTTTCCTGGGCCGAGCGTCGATGGGCTTCCACACCTTCTCCACCATCTTGATCAAAGCGGGTGTGTAGCGCTTGAAAACACCAAAGTGGTGCGGCTGGCACCTCCGGCATGCGAGCTGCTGGTCTGGTCTGGCCTGGCCTGGATGCTTGTGAGGTGGAGAAACAGGCCGGCGTTGAATGATGTGTTGGTGCTCGGGTAGTAGTCGGGGTACCGCACGAGCACGAGGGCCGCCCCGCGACAGTCGAAGTCCCCGCCGGCTGTCCAGTCGAGGGTGTCTGGGGTGTCTTGGTCAGGTCTGGTGTGCACAGGGGGTTTGCCAGCGCGGCGCGGCGAACTTCTGGGCTGGGGTCCTCAGCCAGTGCCTTTAGTAGGATCGGGGATTTCGTGGTTCGTGCTATCCCCGGGACGCGTCTGCGCGCCATACGGCCAGCGTAACGACTGCCTCTCCCAAACTGAGGAGTCTCCGACGTCAGGGTCTGATCTGTGTGCTCCGGTTCACCCCGCCATGCGTGTGGCCGCCTTCGACTCCAGCGCAGAAGCGAGGCTCGGAACGCTGCCGAGCCGAGGTTGGACCTGAAGCACATTGAAGGCCCCACCGCCCTTCCAGGCGATGGAGTCTGAGATGCCGCCGGTATCGGTCCCTGCGATCACGGCCTCAAGGCGTGGCAGGAGAACGGACGCGACCGTCTCCACCAATCGCTCTGAAATTATCCACCGTCGGCCCATCTTTTGCGCCACCGCTGCGGTCGTGCCCGATCCGCCGAAGATGTCGACGACGAGGTCGCCTGGGTTTGTTGCGATGTGGAGGATGCGCTGGAGTAGCGCTTCGGGCTTGGGGGTATCGAAGACGGTGCCCGTGTCTGGAAAGAGACTGGCGAGATGGCGCTTGGCGTCGTCGTTGGTGCCGACCTCGCGCCCGTTCCATATCGTGCTCGGCACCTGCAGGGCATCGATGTCAAAGTTCTTCATGCGTGGCTGACCGGCACCCCCCTTGGTCCACCAGATGCGGTCCTCGGCGAGTAGGCGAAGGAACGTCGGCTCGGTGGCGAACCACGAGCGTCCACGAGGTGGGAGCAGTTCGTGGCCGGCGGGGTTGATGATCACGTACTGCTGGCCAGCTCGAAACCCTGGCGCGGTGAAGGGTGCATCCCGCCACGGACCCCGATGGTCCCCATCACGGTTGGACATCTCGACGCCGCCGGGTACCCGGTTGCGGGTGCGCTTCCAAGACTTCTGGCCCGACGGAGCGTAGACAAGTATCGGGTCGTGAGCGAACGAGATGGCGGTTCGGGATTCGACTGTCAGTCGCTTCTGCCAGATCACTGTTGCGACGTAGGCGTCGGCGCCGAATACCTCGTCTAGGAGCATGCGTGCCTTGTGACTCCTCGTCTCATCCAGGTGCACCCACACCGAGGCGTCCTCCGTGAGGTACTCGCGGAGCGCGAGGAGTCGGTCGCGCATCATCGAGAGCCACACGCCCTCCGACAGTGCGTCGGAATAGTGCCCGAACCGCTTGCCGGTGCCGAACGGTGGATCGATGTAGACGCAGCGGATCGAACTCGGACTGAGTAACCCTCCGCCTGCGAGGGCTTCCAGCGCGTCGAGCCCATCGCCGCAGACGACGCTGCCGGATAGTTGGTCGTTACCCATAACTGTGACCCCAGTGGCGTCCAAGCCCACCAGGCTCTGCTCACTTGGTTCGACCCACGAGTACTCTGTCTCGCCGCGCGCGACGAGGAACTGATCGCGATTGGGCCAGGCGAGGTGGTTCGAAATGGTCATGCGCCTCAGTGAACCAGCGACGTCCGACAAAATCGGGCAGACGCACCGTGAAGTCAGAGAAGTCTCGTTCAGAAGTAGTCAGAGATCACGTCGCTACCCGGTTTTGTCGCAGGTTGCCAATAGGCTCCAGCCCATGACGGTTGCCCCGGAACAGGACATCGCTCTACCGCCTCTGCGCCCCTTCTTGAAGTGGGCCGGCGGCAAAGGGCGACTCCTGACGAGGATTCAGCCGCACGTTCCGGCGGCTTTCGAGAATTACCACGAGCCGTTCCTTGGGGGTGGCGCGATGTTCTTCGCAGTGCGCGAGCGCGTCGGTGGCACGGCGTACCTGCACGACCTGAACGACGTCCTCATCAACGTGTGGCAACGGGTGCAGGAAGACCCGGCGGGGCTCTACGCTGCGCTGGAGTGGTACCACGAGCGTGACTCCAAGGACTTCTACTACGAGCAGCGCACAGCTACGCCGCAGACTCGAACAGCGCAGGCAGCCCGTTTCGTCTATCTCAACCAAACGGCCTGGAATGGGTTGTGGAGAGTAAACAAGTTCGGGCAGTTCAACGTGCCGTGGGGCGACCGCCAGTTCAAGGGCATCGATAGGGACACCCTCTTCCGAATCAGCGACGCGCTGAGCGGAGCCACGATCACCAACAAGGACTTCCGTGACTCACTGGAGAAGCCGCGGGCGGGAGACTTCGTCTACCTGGACCCGCCGTACCTGCCCATCTCTGATACTTCGAAGTTCTACCTCTACACGGAGAAGCGCTTCCGGGCGCCCGACTTGGCGGAACTGGCCTACCTCTGCCATCAACTCACCGAGCGCGGCGTCCACTGGATCATGTCCAACCGCGACACCCCGCAGGTCCGGGATTTGTTTCCCGGTTGCGACATCGTCCGGTTTACTACGCGACGTTCGGTCGCCGCGCAGAACCGGCGCGACGTCGAGGCACTCGACTCGCCCGAGGCGCTAATCATCGGGAAGCCCGGCACGTGACACCGCGTCCCGTCGACGCGGTCTTTATCTGGAAAATGGAGGCCGCTTCAGTATTCAAGCCGGTCTATGGTCGCGACCCCATGACGGGCTCGGTTGCGGACCCGGTGACCAACAAGAAGGATCAGTCGTACTCGAAGGACTATCTCCAGCCCGATGCGCCAGGCTCGCGGGCGCTTGAAAGAGTGCTGGGTAAGGTTCCCGCAGTCTCTGACGGCTCGGTGCCGATCAAGTGGAAGTGGCCGCAAGATGAGGTCGACGGCTGGTTGCGCCATCACGATAAGGAGATGGTCCGCAAGGATCTGTCCTGGCCCAAGAACCACCCTCCGAGGCCCTGGCGACTCAAGCTCTCCCCGCAACCCGGTGATGTAGAGGTCCTTGCTGGAACACCGAATCTGGGCACGCCGCAACTAGCGGACCAGGAGTTCGCCAATCTCGTGGCGACCGGTGAGCATCCGTGGCTGCTGGGTGTGCACCTCTTGGGCGAGGGCCCGGTTCTTCATGCGCGTGTGGTGTTCGAGAACCCGAGCGCCGCGCACGCAGACGCATCGTGGGACTTCGCGCCTCCTGAAGTCAAGGCCACGGCTCAAGCGTTCCGAGGCAATCAAGTGATGGGTTTCGTGGAGTACACCCCAGGAGTAGACATGAGCGACAGCCTCGTGCGGCGGATCCTCGCTGCCTTCGATGACAGCCCAAACGTGTTACTTGTCGGGCCTCCCGGTACAGGCAAGACGGTCGCTATGGAGAAGATCACCAAGCTCTACTCCGGGGCTGGAACGCCGAGCGTCACATTCGACCCCGACATCCTGCACAGGGCGTTTGGTACGAGTCCGGCGCCGCCGGTAGGAGCTCGGCGCGTGGCCTCGCTGCTCTTCCATCCCTCGTACGCCTACGAGCACTTCGTTATGGGGCTGTTGCCGGACGTAGTCACTGACACGAACGGTAACGAGACGGGGGCGGTGACCGTCAAGCCGCAGGTAGGTCCGTTGCTTGAGTTGGCTCAGTTCGTCGAGGCAGCTCCGGACAACAGGGCATTACTCGTCCTCGATGAGTTCAACCGCGGCAACGCCGCTGCCATCTTCGGTGACACGCTGGCGCTTCTCGACCGCGATAAGCGCGACAGTGCCTTCATCGACACTCCGTACAAGCACCTCAACCCCACAACCGATCTTGGGCCGTTGGGCGCTACCACCAGATTGCCGAGCGAACTGCGCATCCTTGCGGCTATGAACTCGGCCGACCGCTCGGTGGCTCCGCTCGACGCAGCCCTGCGCCGCCGGTTCAGCATCATCCACGTCGATCCAGATCTCGCTGCGCTGAGTTCACACCTGCACGCCGACACCACGGGTGGCTTCAGGCTCGGAGACCCGACAACGTGGACAACCCCGGAGCATGTTGCTGGGGTGGCAGTGGCGATTCTGGATAGCCTCAATCAGCGGATCGGTTTCGTTCTCGGACGGGACTTCCTACTTGGCCAGTCAGTATTCTGGCACCTCGACTTGGACGATGTGGGCAGCGCACTCTCGTCGCTGGCGGCGGCCCTTGACAACCGGGTATTGGGCACGCTGGCGATGTCGTTCATCGATGACGACGAAGGCTTGGCTGCTGTGCTTGGAGTCAGTGAGGCAAACGCCGGCCCCGCAGCAGCGTCGTGGAAGACCGCTCCTGCCGATCTGACTCGCTGGCCAGATCGGCTCCGTCTGCAGAACTTTCAAGAGTTGGACGAGGCCGACTTGAAACAGGCAATCCTGTCGCTATGTCGGACAGGTAGCGGGGGGATTCCGGGGGCTGGCCAGGTCATAGATGGTCCGGGTGACGAGACTGATGACGAGACCGCAGAGGCGTAGTTCCGTGGAGCGCCGGATTGCGGTGACCGAATACCAGGCGGTGACGGGCGTGACAGCCGAGGAGGCCGAACTCATCCGTTCCCGGCTCAGTGAGTTGGCGACCGAGTTGAAGCCACGCTTCAACTTCTTGGCATCGGGCAGCGAACTGACTATCCGCAACCTTGTCGGCAGCGTCCGGATCACCAGAGACTTGGTTCTCGATGTCGCCCCGCGGGTCGCTGCGGACGTCCAATGGACGAGAGCGCTGGTCGATCTGTTGTCTCCACCAACCCGGGTCGGGTTTGGCGGAGACAACAAGGAATCCGAACGCCACCCGGTCCGAGTGCTCCCCGACGCCTTCGCAGATCTCTTCGTCGGGCAGTTGGACGGCGCACTGCGCCGCGAAGGGCCCCTCACTCTTATCCAATCCCGAGCCACGACGCCCCCTTCGCTAACTGGCCGCCTGGACGTCACCCGATGGGTTAGCCAACGGGCGCTCAAGCCTGCTCACTTTCCCCAACACCAGTCGATGCTCACGGTTGACAACCCCTTCACCAGCATGCTCGCCGCAGTCGCAGAACTCCTGGCGGCAAGTACGAGCAACCCACGCACGGCAGCGGCCCTGCGCGGTGTCACCGGCCGACTTCGTCCAGGACTTGCCCCGCACGTCGCACTCGACCCCAGCACCGCACTGCGTGAACTACCGCCGCAATGGCGTGCCTATCGACCAGCTTGGAGTACTGCCGTTGCCGTCGTGCGCCGAGTCGCCCCGCTGAGACGACACGGGAACCTGGAGGGGTTTGGGGTGGCGCTCGAGCCATGGCCGCTACTTGAAACGCTTCTTAAACGGGCACTGCAGGCGTTAGGTGCGGTTGCCGCTCAAAGCGGTCACACAGGGCTAGCGGGATCTGGACACTCCGGGCTCTACCCGCTGCGAAAGCCCGTTGGGAACACCCCTCCGGGGACAGGTTCCTTCCATGTCAAGGGCGAGGTGCAGCCCGATGGAATTCTCAAGCGGGGAACACGAGTAGTGGCTTCGTTTGAGACGAAGTACGCAGTCCCTACGCCGAAGGCAATCCGAGAGCACGCCTTTCAGGCCCTCACAACGGCGGCCGCGTTGCACGCTCCTGCGGCCGTGCTCGTCTACCCGACGGACTTCGAGGCAGTGGCGTGGTCGCTGACCGGCTTCAGCAAGCACCCCGACCGATTGATTGCTGTAGGGCTGGACATGTACGGCTACAGATCAGGCCTTGGCGACGAGTCCCGAGCTGAACGTCTATACCGCGCCCTCGTGGATAGCCACATCCCACTGGCTGGTGATGCATGGGGTTCGGGTGACACCCATCACGGCGTACCTCCCCTTTGACCGGTTGTCACCTGCCGTCCGGGCGTAGCAGCATCTCGGGGAGGTCGGTGCCCCAAGCGGTGGTGCAGGTCTCGCAGGGGCAGTGGTCGTCGTCCCAGGCGTCGTAGGCGGTGAGGTGTACCAGCGGTTGGCTTGTCATAGGTTCCATGGGACCGGTCGGGGGTGGGGGCGCACAACCACCGGTCGCGGTTCTGTGGATAACCGGGGCGGGTGCGGGGTGCCTTTGCTGGGGTGAGGGTCCCGGGGGTTCTCCCGACTTCTTCACGCTGGGGCATCCGCGTCTGTCGCCGCAACTCGACCGAGCAGGCTCGCCAGCTGCGCGGAAAACATCTCCTTCGGCGCTTCGCTTATTTCCTCGAAGATCTTTTCCTCTCCGCCGGTCCGTCGAGTTGCCCCGCCTGCCACGGCTGCCCCTGATCGCGTGCGTCGGGAGGAACCCCCTCCCGGTCTCACCTCAGGAAAGGACCCGCCTCATGCCCGCCAAGTTGCACCGCCGTTACCGCTTCCGGCCGATCGGCTACAGCATCCCGTTGACCGATCCCAGCTTCGATGACCTCGAGGCGGTGCTGGATGCCGAGTTCCTGCTGAACCCGACCTGGGCGGTGGAGTTGACGTGCCGCTGCGTGGAGATCCTGGCCGGGTCACGCCCTGCCCCGGTGACCGACTCCAGCGTGCATCCTCGGCTGCTGGGCAGTCTGCGCCGTGACCATGGTGCACGCCCGATGCTGGCCGATCCTCGGATCGTGTCGGTGCGGTTCCAGCGGGAGGCTGCGGTGACCCGGGTGGCGGCGGTGGTGCGCTGCGGGTCGGCGGTGCACGCGGTGACCGCGGAGTTCCGGCGCAACGGGTCGGGCCGCTACTGGATGACCCACGTCGGGGTGCTGTAACCCCCTGCCGGGGGCGGGGCCGGTGCGACCGGTCCCGCCTCTTGCCGGCGGCGGCTGGTGTGCGGTTGCCAGGTCTCCGCCGCGCGGTCGCCGGCACCTGCTGCGAGGTGTGGGTTGTCAGGGCAGGGGCTGCCAGGTTTGGCCGTTGAAACGGTGGCCGTTGACGACGTCGCCGACCTGGTACTGCAGGGGCGGCGGCTGGTAGACGGTCGGGTAGGCCTGTTGGGGCGCGAAGGGATTGCGGACCGCGGTGAGGGACCAGATGAGGGCGATGAGCCAGCCGAGCAGGGTCCAGCCGAGGAGCAGGTTGACGGCGATGATCGCGGCGAGGTTGTGGTGTTTGCGGCGCCCGGCGATGATCGTGGGCAGGAAGTATCCGGCGATCAGGATGGCCCAGATGAGGTAAGCCCAGACGGTGGTGCCGAAGTCGTCGATGTAGAGCGGTGCCAGGGTCAGCGCGATGACGGCCAGGACGACCGCCGCGGCGAGTACCCATACCCATGGGTTGCCGGTGGCAAAGCGTGAACCCTCTTGATGCGGTGCGCTGCCGGGTGGTGTGTCGGGCATGTCCGGTGTTTCCTTTCCCCGTTGTGCCTGTCACGGTACGCGCCACCCCTGACATTTCTCCGACCCCGCGTTGGCAGGGGCGTGCACCGCGGGCTTAACGGTCGCGGGTTTGTCGCAGCTGGTGGGTGGTGTGCGCTGCCAGTCTTCTCCCGTTTCCTGATAGGCGGCGCATTCCACGAAGTTCGGCTGGTGTGTCAACCCGTAGGGCGGTGGGGGAGGGAGTTTCCGCGCGGAATAAGTGCAGGGCCGTTAGGCCCTGTGCGCGTGCGGAAAGTTCCGGGGGAGCCGGCCGCGCTGTGCGCGGCTTGACTCGCCGGTCGGGCTCGTGAGACTTGTCCGCAGGGGAGGGAACGGGGTCAGGTGGCCGGTGGTGTGGACGCTTTTGAGGGTTTGCGGGTGCGGGGTTTGGCGGCGGGTTCGGGCAGGCCGAGGGTTTTGAGTTCGTCGGCTGTCCAGCCGTCTCGGAGGGCGGCGGTGTAGGCGGTCGCGTCGTCGCGTTCGGCGGTGTCGAGCTGCGCCCGCAGGTCGGTGACGGCCTGTCGTTTGGTGACCAGGTCGCGCACGCTCTGGATGCGTTTGTCGAGCAGGTCGCGGGCGCGTTGGGCGGTGGTGTCGGGGTCGAGGTCGTGTGCCATGCACAGAAGCGTAGCGGCCAGCCGGGTGCGGGCTGTACAGTCGGGGTATCAGAAGCCACAGCGGAGCAAGCTATACAGTTAGCCGTGCTAACTGGGGGTTCCCGCTGGGCGCGGGGAGTGGCACACGCCGTGCGGCGTGTGGTCCCACCGACGGTGGGGCGCTGCGCTGGGCCGAGAAGCGGAAGGTGGTGGGTGCATGTCGGAGGAGCAGGGCCAGGGCGGCGGGCCGCAGGGCGAGGGCGCCGGCCGGTCGTCGCGTCGTGGTGGGCGTCGTCGGCGGGCGAATGCGAAGGGGGGTCGGCATCATCGGCATGAGGTGAAGGTGACGCCGGAGGAGGAGGCGCGGTTGTTGTTGGTGGCGCAGGGGTTGGGGGTGACGGTGTCGCGGTTGTTGGTGGAGTCGGCGTTGGCGTCTGAGCGGGGGGAGACGGCGACGGAGCGGGCGAGGTTGTTGACGGAGTTGTTCGCGGTGCACCGCACGTTGGCCGGTGTGGCGAACAATGTGAATCAGATCGCGAAGAAGCTGCACGCGACTGGTGAGCTGGCCGTCGAGACGGGTGTGGTGTTGGGGGAGGCGCGGGCGGTGATGAGCCGGATCGACGGCCTGATTGACGGGTTGGCGTTGTGATCCCGAACGTGACCCGGGGGACGGGGATGCGCGGGGTGGTGTCGTATCTGGTGGGTGCGGGCAAGCGCAATGAGCATTCGGATCCGCATCTGGTGGCAGGGGATGCGGCGTTGCTGGCCTGGCATGACGACCATGAGCTGAGCGGCGCGGATGCGGTGGCGATTGCGCGGCATCTGGACCGGCCGCGGCACGCGTTCGGTGTGGAGGTGCCGGGGGGTCATGTGTGGCACTGCTCGTTGTCGATCCGCGCCGATGAGGGCGAGCTGTCGGATGAGATGTGGGGGCGGATCGCGGCGGGTTTTCTGGACAAGATGGGCCTGGACGATCAGCAGGGCAGCAAGGCGGCGACCCGGTGGGTGGCGGTGCGGCACGGGCTGTCGTCGGCCGGGAATGATCATGTGCATGTGGTGGTGAATCTGGTGCGTGAGGACGGCACGAAGGCCAGCATCCACAACGACTACCGGCGGGCCCAGCAGGCCTGCCGGGAGCTGGAGGAAGAGCACGGCCTGGCCCGTCTGGGGGCACCGGAGCTGGCGGGGCGCGGCTACCAGCTGGGCGAGGTGGAGGCCGCGGCGCGCAGGGCGGCGCAGGCCGCCTACGAGGCCGGGCCGGGCGCCGGGCAGCCCGGCTCCTGGAAAGCCCTGGATGCCGCCGAACGGGACCGGCTGGTCGCGGCGCAGACCGGTGTGGAAGCGGCGCGGGTGCGCCTGGCACGCACGGTGCGCGGCGCCTCGGTCGCGGCCGGTGACGAGGCGGAGTTCGTGCGCCGGCTGCGCCGCGCCGGGGTGCTGGTCCGGCCGCGTCTGGCGTCGGGCCGGGAGGACGTGGTCACCGGCTACTCGGTCGCGCTGCGCCCGGCCGACGGGGAGCAGCCGGTGTGGTACGGCGGCGGGCGGCTGGACCGGGACCTGACCCTGCCCCGGCTACGCGCCGAATGGCCGGACACCCCCCAAGCAGCCGGCGAGGCGGCCGCGGAATGGACCGCCGCCCGGCGCGGGCAGCGCCCGGTGAACCCGGGCCGGGAAACCGCCGAGGCCGACCCGCAGATGTGGCAGCAGGCCGCCCGGGAACTCGCG
>JAKOZM010000098.1 GCA_029779995.1 Actinomycetes bacterium | reverse complement strand
CAAGGCCGAGGTGAGCCCTAGCCTGGCGGAACTGCGCGAGGTCGCGCTGGACGGCGAGCGCCAACTGTGTCGGTTAGTCGTCGCCGAACTCAGCGGCCACCCCTACCCCACCTCACCGAGCGACTGGCCGGCCGCCCTCGAGTATGCCGCCGTCGACCTTCACGCCTGGATCGACGGGCACTGCCTACAGGCAGCGTCGTCCCACCGTTTGTTGCCCGCCGACGCTGCCCGTGCGGCTCTTGATCGTTACCTCCGCCAACTCTCCGCCACCGTGGCCCAGCTGACGACCTGATCTGCCCGGCGATTACGGCTCCTGGCGGAGGCGCGAGAGTTCGCTCCGCAGCGGAGTTGGCGACATGTGTTGCAGATTGAGCGGCGGGTCTGGAGCGGCCAGAACCTGAACTTCAGGAGCATGCGGACCGTCACGATCCGAGGTTGCGTTGACGCGCAGATGAGCTTGCATCGAGCGCGTGAGGCCCGACACGCGATTGGCGCCCCTGGCTCCGCACTAAGAATCCTCGCCACAGCCCGACGCTCGCATACGAGCCAACGAGCTGTCGCTAGACAAATACCCTCTAAGGACACTTCTCGTCAAGTTTGACGGAACGCAGAATCACCATCGTGTCCACCGGAACCTTCTCGCCAGCTTTGGGATCCTGCGAGCATACCTTCCAATTCGAGTCAATGACTTGCAGTCGCCCCAGCCCGGCGGCGTCCTGCTGGTCCATCAAGTAGGAACCCAGCGACTGCAAGGTGTCTTGCGCCAGCTGAAGATTCTGCCCGGAGAACCTAGGCATCACAAACACCTCGGGCGCAACGCTGGCGGGCGCTGCCGGGGTCGTGTTGGACTTGGCGGTTTGCAGCGCGGGCCCCGAGGTCGGGTTTGGCGCTGCCGGAGTCGGAAGCGCCGAACTCGGCGGCGGGGAAGGCGTGATCACAACGGTCTCCGTCGTGGTGATCGTCACAGAAGGCGCCGCACTTCTGGCCGCCGCGCAAGCGCCGAGAGTCATGGGACCCATACAAATGACTGGCACAATCAAGAATCGGCGGAGCAACCACGTGCGGAGAAACATTCAAAGCACCTACCATCTGCATCGGTCACACTCAATTTGCGGCTCAGCGGCACTAATGTAGTCCATAATCCCGGGTGGGCTTGCGGCGGCACCGACACTCGAACGCACGCTTCAAGGGAAACGGTCCGAACGAGATGTGTCAGTTAAGACTCGCCCTCTGGCCCCGCCGCGTCTGGTGACAGCCCCGGCGTAGAGGACGGATCAACGCGTTGAGTTCGGCCCGCCCTCGATGTCAACAACAAGCGCCCAACAGACAGGGGAAGAACATGGGCGGCTACACCGTCATCGATGTCGAGACCACCGGACTTGTCCCGGAGAAGCACGACCGAGTCGTCGAGATCGGCGTCGTCTACGTCTCACACTCGGGCGAGGTTCAGGGCCATTGGTCGACTCTGGTCAACCCGGGTCGAGATGTCGGGCCGACCTGGCTTCATGGAGTCTCCGCCACAGACGTGATGAAGGCACCCACCTTCGCCGAAATCGCCCCTCACCTGCTGCGAGCGGTCACGGGCCGCATCATGGTGGGTCACAACGTCACGTTCGACCTGCGCTTCCTCGGCGCCGAGTTTCTTCGCGCCGGCGTGCCACTGCGCCAATTGCCCTTGCAGGGCCTGTGCACTATGCACTGGTCCGGCGCCTTCCTTGCCGCCCCGAGCAGGCGCCTGAGCGACTGCTGCGCCGCGTGCGGCATACCGCTGTTGGAGGCGCACTCTGCCGAACAGGACGCGCTGGCAACCGCGGGCCTGCTGGGCGCATACCTACGTGCATCCTCGTATCGCCCACCTTGGGGAGAAGCCGTGGCCGCTAGCCGGGCCTACGCCTGGCCGGAGATCAGCGAACCTTTTCCCGACGTCCGACTGGCGCGCCGGGCGGAGGTCCGCGCCGTGCCGCCAGACGCGTGGTTGGACCGGATCGTCGCCCGCATGCCACGCGTGGCCGACCCTCGGGTCGAGGCCTATTTGGCCAGCCTCGAGCGAGCGTTGCTTGACAGGTTCTTGGCAGAACACGAAAAGGACGACCTGATCGCCGTTGCTGCGCACTCCCAGCTCTCGCGAAGCGACGTGCGACAGATTCATTCTCTCTACCTCCTTGCCATGGCCGAGGTCGCTTGGGAGGACGGGGTAGTTACTGACACGGAACGCTCCGATCTCGACCACGTCGCCTCGGTGCTGGGACTCGCCCCAGGTGACGTCGCAGACGCCCTGGCCCAGGCGCTCAAGTTCCGAGAAGACGGGGAAGCGCACGACCAAGCCAAGGACAAGGTCGCGATGGCCGGGATCCGGCTTGCGCCTGGCGACCGCGTCGTGTTCACCGGAGCGATGGGCCGCGAACGCGGCGAGTGGGAGGCGATCGCGCGAGCTCGCGGGCTTGAGTTGGGCGGCGTAACCAAGCGAACCAAACTCGTCGTGGCGGCCGACCCAAACTCTTACAGCGGCAAGGCGGCTAAGGCGCGCAACTACGGAATACCCATCGTGACCGAGGCCGCCTTCGAGCGGCTTCTCGGCGGGATGTAGCCCCAGCAGGACCCGGACGTCGAGTTGGCGCGGGTGAGCCCGATCGACACGCTCGCAGTCTCAGTCGTCACCAAACCGCCCGTAGTACGGGCGCCCCTGCCCGTGCGGAACTTATTGTCGTATGATCATACTGCAATGCTCCTGGCAGGCCATCACCTAAGGAGATCCGCGGGCATGACGAGGTACCGCCCCGAGCACAAGGAGGCGACCCGGCGCAGGCTGATCGAGACTGCCGGCCGTCGGTTCAAGAGCGACGGCATCGACGGGTCCGGCATCGCCACCCTCGTTGCCGACGCGGGGCTGACCAACGGCGCCTTCTACAACCACTTCGCGTCCAAGGACGACCTGATCGCCACTGTCGTGGCCGCGCAGTTGACGGACCAGGCAGCGGTCATCGAGGCGATGCCGGTCGGCCCCACCTCAGTCGAGACCTACCTGCGCCAGTACCTCTCCCCCGCACACCGAGACGACCGCGCCGGCGGCTGCCCCTCGGCGGCCCTCCTCGACGAGATCGGCCGCTGCGACGAGGCGACGCGCGCGGCATACACCAGCGGTGTCGAGGCGATGATCGCAGCCGTCGCGCGGCACCTCGACGACGACCCGCAAGGGGCGAAGGAGCGCGCGATCGGCCTGCTCGCCCTGCTCGTCGGCTCCCTGCAGTTGGCCCGCGCGGTCACGAATCCGGCGCTCTCCCAACAGATCCTTGCCGCGGCATACACCCATGCCTTGTCCCTCGCGGGCGTCCAGCCGGGCGCTCCCACGCAGTACGCCGCACCCCCCACACAGGAGTCGTCATGAAGGCCTTTGTCGTCACCCACTACGGACCCGACGGGCTGGCACCCGCCGAGGTCGCCACGCCCACCGCCGGGCCAGGCGACGTGCTGGTCGACATCCGCGCGGCGAGCATCAACCCGTTGGACAAGATGATCCGCAACGGGGAGTTCAAGCAACTCATCAAGTACAAGCCGCCGTTCGCCCTCGGCCACGACCTCTCCGGCGTGATCACTGCCGTGGGCTCCGACGTGCGCGGCTTCGATGTGCGCCAGGGCTGCGCGGATCAGCTCGGGCGTGATGTTGGTTTTCATGGGGCTTGGAAAAGATCGCGCTGCGGAGATACACCCGCCAGCGCGTAATAAGTGACTGCCCGGACCTTGCCCCGTGAGTCAGGTTCAAGCTCTCTCGATTTCTCGATTGGCTCCCCCTTGCGGATTAACTCGGTCATCCGGGTGGTGACGCTGCGAACGTCGCAATACCGCTCCAGGTCGGCGCAGCTTGTTCGTCCGTGCTGCCGCAGATAGGCCAACAGGATGTCGCGTTGATTCACTGCGCCGCCCCGGTCGCGTCGGCTTGTGAAGCATCGGCGGTCTTGCGCTTGCGGCTCACCGTGTATGCACTCATGACGACGTGCGCGGTGATATCGAGTCCGCAACGTGGTGAACCATCAACGGCAACCCAGGCGGTCAGCTTGGCTTCGCCGGCCAGCGACAAGGCGTCGCCATCCTCAAGGCGTTTCAATGCCTCAATGGCCCCGCGATTGAAGGCGATGCACGACAGCACGCGGCCTTCACCATCTTTGTCGGCTACCAGGATTTTGAAAGTGGCGTAGGGCTTGCCGTTGACCGACTCCCGCATTGTTGGAGCGCCGCGAAGGCGGCCGGCTGTCAGGACGTCGATCATGGCTGCCCCCCGGCCTTGATGCGCTCGGAAATCCACCGATCAATTGCCGATGCTGGCCAGCACACCGCACGCCGGGACAGTTTCACGGGCGCGGGGA
>JAKOZM010000097.1 GCA_029779995.1 Actinomycetes bacterium | reverse complement strand
CCACCCGGACGACCCGGGTCTGTCACCGGCCGAGGCCAAGATTCTGGCTCACTTGGCGACCCATCTGCCGATTCCCAAGATTGCCGAGGAGTTGTTCCTGTCGCCGGCGACGGTGCGCACCCACGCGGCCAATACCTATCGCAAGCTCGGCGTGCACTCGCGCAGCGAAGCGGTGGCTGAGGCACGGCGCCGCGGGCTGCTCGAGCGCCCCTCGTGAGGGCCTTGCGGTAATAGCCAGGTCAGGACTCGTCGGCTGGTCCGTTGCGGACTCGGCTCGCGATCCGGCTCAGGCCGACCGGGGTCACCCCGAGATACCCGGCGATGTCCTTCTGCGGGACCACCCCGATGAGATCGTCGTGGTCGCGCAGGAATTGCCGATAACGCTCCTCGGGTGACATGGTCAGCAGGTCGCGCTCGCGACGTTCCTTGACCAGGGTGTGCAGCACCATGGCGTTGTAGACAGCCATTGCCCAGGAGGCGTGCCGCGCCATCAAGCGTTCCATGAGGTGAAAGTCCAGGCGCTCCAGCTCGGTCGCTTCGACTGCGCTGGCCTTGGAATTGGTGACGCCAATGCCGGCGGCGGCCCGCATCTTCACGATGCCGGTCGGCATTTCCGCCAGCCGGCGCAGCCCCTGCGGGACGATCGCTGAGACGCTGGCCAACAGATCCGGCGGCCGGCAGAAGGCCAGCAGACAGTCCCGTCCGCGCGCGTCGGTGAATCCCACCCGCATCGATCCCCGGCGCACGAGGTAGATATATGGGTGGTCCTCGCCGACGTCGTAGAGGATCTCCTGCGGTCGCAGCCGGATGATCTTGATCGTGCGACTGAACGAATCCCATTCCGGCAGAGGCGAACCCGCGAAGAACTCTAGGAAGGGTCGAGCGACGGACGTAGGCGGCTGGCCGGGAGTCGGGATGGCCCACCGGAGGTCCGCGCCGTCCAGAGGCACGCCGTCGAGCGTTCTCACCGAAAACTCCTCACGCCTTCAGTTCCCCGAGAAATGCAACCAGCTGTCGATCCCAGAACCCCCCCCGGGACCACCAGCGGTCTTCATGCTGGCCGGGCCCCAGCCCGCTCACAAGGACTCCTTAACTCAAGCTAACTGTCGGCGGTAAGGGAGGGTCGTGTCAACGGCCAAGCTGAGGTCCCCGCTGGTGGCCAAGTGGAAGTCCCCACTCTCTGCGGGTTGTTCAGTTGGTCAGGGGCTCACCTCCGTGGCGGGTTCGGGCTTGGCGCATGCGGTAGGACTGGCCGGAGGTGACCACGGTGGTGGCGTGGTGCAGGAGCCGGTCCAGGAGGCTGACGGCGGTCGTGTGTTCGGG
>JAKOZM010000096.1 GCA_029779995.1 Actinomycetes bacterium | reverse complement strand
TGCGAGTTCGATTCTCGTCACCCGCTCCAATGGAAAAGCCCCCACGCTTGAGGGCTTTTCCATTGGAACCGAGGTAAACACGGCGAGAATCGGGAGGAGCGTCCCGGAGGGGCGCGACGGCTCTCGTCACCCGCCGGGGCAGCGTCCCGGAGGGGCGCGACGGCTCTCGTCACCCGCCGGGGCGATGCTCACGAGCAAATGGGCACAAGGTGCGATTTCCCGCGGCGTGTCGCAGCAACAAGCGCCCGATCCTGCGGCAGCCAACTAGTCCGCGACGAGATACGCCTTGCTCTCAGTGTCAGTGTCCATCTGCGCATCCGCAGGCATGACGTCCGCGCCCGCTGGCTTCGGTCCACCACGCGGCGTCAGGTAGTCCTCCAGGCGGGCGATCTCGAACCCCTGAGCGTGGATCGCCTCCACGATCTTGGGCAGGGACTTGGCAAGACCCTTGCGGAAGTGGGTCAGCACGATGTCGCCTGGCTTCAGCGACCCGTCGACCTGCTGGTAGAGCAAATCGTCCCCGGGGGCGGTGACAGTCCAGTGCACGACCCAGTCCAGCCCACAACGACCAGCGGCGGCCAGGGTCGTCGAATCGTAGGCCCCGTACGGCGGCCGAACCATCCACGGTGCCTGGCCCAACTCGCCCACGATGGCTTCGTTTGCGGCGCAGATCTCCGCCTCCTGCCCTGCCTGCCCGAGCTGGGTCAGCGTCGGATGAACCACCGTGTGGTTCTGGATGGAGCCGGTCGGACCCATATCCTTCCAGTACTGCCAGTCGGTCACGGTTCCCGTGGTGAGGAACACCGTCACCGGAACCTTGTTCTCACTCAGGTACCGCATGGTCGCCGGTTCAGCGTCGAGCCCGTCGTCGATGGTCAGGAAGACCACCTTGTCCTTGGTATCGACCGAGTGCACGACCTGAGCCGGACCCCTGCTCTCCAGATCGACCGCCGCGGTCGGTCGGGGCTCCGCAGCGGCGACCGGGGCAGCCGTGGGCTCCGCGGACTCAGCCTTTTGCGCCGCACACCCCGACGCACCAAGCGCACAGACGGCAAGGAGAACGGGGATCCAGCGGCGCACGAAACACAGCCTAGAACCGCCAAGCCAAAGCCAGCGGGAGCCACGCCCGGGTCATCGCCCGGCGACCCGCAGATCAGTACGTCAGGCTACTGAACATCTCCGCGCCAGCCCCCGGTGGGCATCCCGCGGCTCTCGATGAACTCCTTGAACTTCGCGAGGTCTGCTGTGACGCGATGGTCGTCGGCACCCACTGCCGCGCCTGCCTTCTCCACGACCGATTCCGGCTCCCAGTCGATCTGCACCATGACCTTGGTGCGGGTGTCCGACAGGTGATGGAAGGTGACGACCCCGGCGTTGGATACCCCATCCAGACTGCGCCAGGCCACCCGCTCATCCGGATGCTGCTCGGTGATCTCAGCGTCGTAGTCGCGCTCCACACCGGCGATCTTGGTGCGCCAATGCACGTGCGTGTCGTCGGTCTGGGTCACGGACTCCACCCCCTTCATGAAGTGTGGGAAATCCTCGAACTGTGTCCACTGGTTGTAGGCGACGGCCACGGGCACGTCGACCTCGATCGACTCTTCGATAGTTGCCATGTCCGCCCCCTACCCGCGCTTGCATCGGTTAATCCGTGCTTGTGGAACCCCAACGTTTCATCTGCGGGCGCCAGTGCACAGGGTTGTCCGGCAGCGCTGCGGGCGGTGTGAGTTCGCGGGCGGTGTGACGCGTCAGGAGGTACATAAGAACGGCCCACACCGCGGCTAACGCGGTGCCCCCCGCCGTCGTCGCCCAGAATTGGCTGTCGAGTCCCGAGAACGATGTGATGTTCTGCTGCTGTTTCCCGAAGCCCCCCACTCCGTCGTGTACCGAGTGCAGAGCCATGACAGCCACCCACGACAGGATGCCAGCCTTGGTCACGACCCGGCCGGCACGCCAGGATGCCAGCCAGATCACCGGCGCCGCGATGCCGGTCATGTACGGGTGGCCCATCTCAGAAACCGGCCTGGTGAAGCCCTCCGAGAGGAGCCCCCACTGGCTGGCATTGATGCTGTAGAACAGCCCCTCAGCCACTCCGAAGAACGCCGCGCTGGTCATGACGAGCAGTAGTCCTGCGCGGGGATCTTTGAAGGCCAGGCCGCCGAATGCGAGCAGTAAGACAGGGACGAGCAGTTTGCTGGTCTCCTCGACGGGCCCCGCCAACCAGAGTTCTGCCGAGAACGGCATGACGCGCGGCTCAATGCCCCCCTCAATGATCCGTGCGATGACGAAGGCGACGAGCCCGCTGGCCAGGCCCCAGCCCAACACCCTCGCGAAGTCGGGCAGATCACCCCAGCGGATGTGCCGGTTGACGATCACGACGGCGCCCGCCATGAACACGATGTAGCCGGGCACGGTCAGCCAGGCGAGCACGCGACTGTCGTTGACGGCCGCGACGTAGGACGCTGCGAGAACCATGGCCTGCCCGGCCACCACCAGCCAGAACCAAGAGTGTTTCAGGAACGGGAGGACCTGGTGACGCGGCCGCGGCAGGGCTGCAACGTCCGGGTCGTCCACGGCGATGCCGTCCCAGGCGTGGTTGTCCCAACCGGCGGTCTTGCCTGCGGGACCATAGGAATACTGAGAGCGCGTGATCGTTGCTGTCATACCCCTGGCATCGGTCACTCGATCTTTGTGCTTCAGGAACAGTGTTTCCGATTGCCGGACGCCCCTACTTGTCCACGTCTACATGGAACGTGTGCCGCCAGGTGTTGTCCTTGAAGCGGGTGGACTTCGCCCAGCCGTGTGCCCCGGCGTACATGCCCGTGCCGCCGATCACCGGCCGGATCACTGAGGATCGCTTGGACACGGTGGGGGCGTTCTGGTCATACACCGCCACCCCGCCGAGCACCAGCTGCGAGTCCCCGACCGTGAAGATCAGGTCGGCCGCGCGGTACTCCTTGCCGGGGACCGGCCTCGCCACCGCGGTGGTCAGCAGCGAGCCGGTGAGAAAACCGACGACCTTCTGCTTGCCGGGCCGCGTCAGGTCGATGTAGAAGAGGCGCATGTCGCCCGGACTCGCTGTCCCCGGCGTGACCGGGTTGAGGGTGGCAGTGATGGGCCCGTGCGCAAGTTTGACAGTGAATTCTTCGGCGAGGGCGGGGGTCGCCGAAGCAGTAATCATGGCGGCAGTCAGCGGAATGGTGAGGCGGCGGATCATGGCTGAGAGTCTAGGGACAGCCGCTCCCCCATCGGGTAGATGAGGTCGCTGTGGGTCCACACGCGGGGTTGTCGGCGACCTACAGGGACGCGGGGTCCACATCGAGGGGCAGTCTCTCGAGGCTGTCCAGCAGATCCAGCATGGGTCCGACCTTGGGCAATTCATAGCGCAGGAAGTACGCGGCGGCAGCGCGCTTACCGTCATAGAAGGAGCCCGCCTGATCACCGGCGACCAGCGACTGTTCCAGCCAAAGCCACGCAACCACCACGTGACCGAACGCCTCGAGATAGACCGTGGCGTTGGCCAGTGCGAGTTCGGCATCACCGGTCGCCCACAGCCGCATGGTGGTCCCGGCCAAGCGATCGGCCGCGTTGCGCACCGCGTCGGCGCCCGCGCGATCGCAGGTGTCATGGATGCGGCCCAGGAGATCCTGCATCAGCGCGCCGCCATCCTGCACGACCTTGCGGCCCAGCAGGTCCAGACCCTGGATGCCGTGCGTGCCCTCGTGAATCGGATTGAGCCGGTTGTCCCGGTAGAACTGCTCGACCGGGTAGTCCCGGGTGTAGCCGTAACCTCCGTGGACTTGGATCGCCAGATCGTTGGCAGCCAGACACCACTGCGATGGCCAACTCTTGGCGATCGGTGTCAGCAGGTCCAGCACAGGATCCTCGGTGTCCACGAGCCGCGCGCAGTACAGACTCAGCGCCAAGCCGCCCTCCACATACGCCTTCTGGGCCAGCAGCATCCGGCGGACGTCAGCGTGCTCGATGATCGCAACCTGCGCGGATGTCGGGTCCCGGTTCACAAGGGGTCGACCCTGTTCACGGGTCTTCGCGTACTCCAAGGCATGCAGGTAACCGGTGTAGCCCAGTGCCACCGCGCCCACTCCCACCCCGATGCGTGCCTCGTTCATCATGTGAAACATGTAGGCCAAGCCGCGGTTCCGCTCCCCGATCAAGTAGCCGACCGCGCCAGGCTGTCCCGCCGGGGTGAAACGCCCCTCACCGAAGTTCAGCAACGTGTTCGTCGTCCCGCGAAAGCCCATCTTGTGGTTCAGCCCCGCGAGCACGACATCGTTACGCTCCTCGGGCAGCCACTTGGGCACGATGAAAAGGCTGAGCCCTTTGACTCCCGCCGGAGCACCGGCGACCCGTGCCAGCACCAGATGGATGATGTTTTGCGACAACTCATGGTCCCCGCCGGAAATCCACATCTTGTTCCCGAACAGTCGGTAACTGCCGTCGTCCTGCGGTTCGGCCCGCACCGCCACATCGGCCAGGGATGAGCCCGCCTGCGGTTCGGATAGGCACATCGTGCCGTAGTAGCGCCCTTCCAGCATGGGGAGCACATATGTCTGGATCTGTTCCGGCGTGCCGTACTCCAACAGCAGGTTGGCGTTCGCAACAGTGAGGAACGGGTAGCCCGACGTGCTGATGTTGGCTGCTTGGAACCAGGCGAAGCATGCCGTCGTGACGACGGCCGGCAACTGCATCCCACCCACCCGCTCAGGCATGCCAGCGCTCATCAGACCGGTCTCGTGGAACACCTGCAACGCCTCGCCGATCTCGGGATGCAGATACACCGTCTGCCCATCGAACGTGGGTTCCTCGAGATCGTTACGGCGATTGTGCGGCGCGAAGTGGCGTTCGGCGACCGTTCGGCTCAGATCCAGAGCCGCGTCGAACGTTTCCCGCGAATGCTCCGCGAACCGGTCCTGGGCCGTGAGCGTGGCAACGTCCAGCCATTCGTAGAGCAGGAACTCGAGGTCACGGGGATTCAGCAGCAGCGAACGAACCATGCCGCCACGGTACGGGTCAGTGACGCGCCCGCTCACCTGTCCCGCTGGTTCAACGTGGGCCCGGACGCAAACGTTGACGCACCTGCCAGTCACTCCGGCATGGAGACAGCGTACGTACCAGCGCAGTTTCAGCCCAGGGCGACAACCAGTTTCAACACCTCATGCGGGTCGTTCAGGCGCTCACCGTAGATCTCGCGGATCTGGCCCATCCGGTACCGCACCGTCTGCGGGTGGACGAACAGATCGGCCGCCACGGCGTCGCGGCGGCCCTGATGCAGCAGCCAGGACCGCAGGGTCTCTCGCAGCCGATCGTTGTCGCCCAAGGGCACCAGGACCTGGGCGCGCAGATCAGCCAGCGCCTCGCCGGTGAGTATCAGGTCCACCAGGTGCTCCTCGGTGTCCACCGGCCGCTCCTGCACCAAAGCTGCCAGCTCCAACGCCCGCCGGTAGGAGTCGGCGGCTCTTTGCCAGGCCACGGTGGGACCGACGATCGCAGAGGTGCCCGTCACCGCCCGCATCAGGACCGGACGTGTCGCATCGGGGACGAGCACCGCGACGGCGTCCTCGACCGGAGTCTGCAGGCAGTCGGGGAAGGCACTGAGCACAGCACCGACGTGGTTCGGCTCGAGCAGCACACAGGTCAAAGTCGCCGGTGGCGTCCAGCCGGCACGACCCAGTTGCCCCTCCGTCGGCTCACCGGACAACAGGGCTTCGGCCAGCACCTCGCGGTGACGCTCCCGCGTCTGGGTCTCAGTGGCGTAACCCTCGACGCTGGCGGCCGACAACCGCTGGTTGTAGGCGAAGATCAGGCCTGCGAGCTCGGAGAGGGTGCTGGCATCCACGCCGTGGGCAAGTGCCAACTCAGACACCTCCTGCCAGTGGACGCCCGTACCGATCTGGTAGGCGGTGAGCAGCGCCCCGATCCCGCGACGACGCCGAGCCTCGGTCCGGCCCAAGGACCGAGCCGCCCGGGTGATGCGCGCCAGTGCCTCCGGTTCGGGGTCCGAGAGCAACCCCGCGAACTGCTCGAAGGCGATTCGGACACCGGCCTCGAGTTCGGCGCGATACGGGTCCTGCGTCGCGGGGGCATAGGCAGCAACTTCCGCGGCCACTGTCGCGACCGTGATTTCGGCGACGTGTGGGATCTGGTCGCGAATGTCCTGCACGAGAGCGGCGGGTAACGCCGGAACATGCATCGAATTTGTTGTCACCGAACAATTATCGTCTCGACATCTGTGCTGAAGCCACTATTGATTGTGCTGCCTGGAGGGCACCCTGGATACATGAGCACAATGACCTATCTGACTGAAGGCACCTTGAGCCACGGTCTGCGGGTCGCGGTCCGGCCAATGGAACCCAGCGACCGCATGGACCTGATCAAGGGCTTCGACCATCTGTCCGACGAGACCAAGTACCGCCGGTTCATGTCCAGCAAACCGCGGCTGTCGCAGGCCGACATCCGGCACCTGTTCGACACGGAAGAGCTGGCCCTGGTGCTGGTCTGGAAGCGCAGTTCCTGCAAGGACATCATCCTCGGACTGGCACACGCCATCCGGCTGCCCGGACAACCCGACACCGCCGAGTTCTGTATCACGATCACCGACGAGATCCACGGCCGCGGCGCCGGACGCATATTGACCCATGCCGTGGCCCACGAGGCGTCGCGACGGGGCATCACTCATCTGACCGGTTACATGCTGGGCACCAATCAGGCGCCCGCGCGGCTCCTGAGGTCAGTCGGCACCGTGGAGTACGACAAGATCGAAGGTGGAAGCCGCGACATGAGAGTGAGGCTGCCATGAGCACCCAGTGGAAGGACCTCGGCGACCTGACCGGCAAGGCCCTGGGCGGGATCGTGCGGATCACCGCCGACACCCACATGGCGATCGCCGACCGGGTCGATGCGGCCCTGCCAGCCGTCGCGAAGCCGTACCACCGCGCTGCCACCGTGACCGCCGCAGCGGTCTATGGCGTGGTGGAGAAGGCACACGTGGCGGCGCCCAAAGCCGCCGCGCGCCTCGGTAGCCGCACCGGCGTCGAACCACACACCACCCGTTGGGGCCAGACCCTGCAACCGGTGGTCAACGGCTTCCACGGCGACCTCATCGCCGAGGAACACCCCGAGCTTGCGCTGACCATGTCGCTACGGGTGGCTGGTCGTGACGCCGACCCCGCCGTCGACTATCCGGACGCCACCGGCCACGTCGTGGTCTTCGTACATGGCCTGGCCGAAGACGAACGGGCTTGGTCCTCCAAGCAGCGACCGTCCTACGGCGAACGCCTCATCGCTGACGGCCTGACCCCCGTCTTCGTCCGGTTCAACTCCGGTCTGCATATCAGTGACAACGGCCGCGCGCTCAGTGCTCTGCTCGATGACCTGGTCGCGCGCTGGCCGGTGCCCGTGGAGTCGGTCAGCCTGGTCGGGCACTCGATGGGCGGCCTGGTGTCCCGTAGCGCGTGCCACCATGAGACGCCGTGGACCTCCAAGGTGGTGACGGTGGTCAGTTTGGGCACTCCCCACTTGGGGGCGCCGCTGGAAAAGGCCGTCCATGTGATCGACTGGGCGATGCGCCGCGTTCCAGAGGCCGAGCCGATCGGGCGGGTGCTGGCCAATCGCAGCGTCGGCGTGAAGGACCTCCGGTTCGGCTCATTGGTCGAGGACGACTGGCGCGGTCAGGACGTGGACGAGTTCCTCGCCAACCGCTGCGCCGA
This sequence comes from Actinomycetes bacterium, assembly GCA_029779995.1. The sequence goes on along the minus strand of JAKOZM010000096.1, from coordinate 5,129 downwards.
GGTCCCCTTCCTGCCGCACACGACCTACTACTGGATCGCCTCGACGCTCACGCGCGACCCTCAGCACCCCATGGGCCGCTTGGTCGGCGACGGCATGGTGCGCTACCCGAGCGCATCGGCGGTGCAGGGTGAAGGGTTACACCTCGGCGGTGTGGGGCATCTGCAGCTGCTCAACGACGAGACGGTCTTTGAGGCGCTGCGCGGGTGGCTGGCCCCTGCTGTCACACAGGAGCAGCCCTGAGTCGGCGTGTCCAGCCGACCGGCGACCACAGACCCGGCATCTGACCTGGAAAACTCCGCACGTTTCTGGTCGGTGGCGAGTTACGTGCGGCGAAATACTGATCAAGTGCCCGATTTGAGATGTTTTGTCGCGTAGAAAACCTGGAGAACTCCGCATGAAGACACCACACGTGCGGAGTTTTCCAGACGTCCTCATGGAAGCGCCTCTCGCAGCAGCGCCATCCGACAACAACGGCCGCTAGTCCCGGCCGAACAAGTCCCGCGTATAAACCTTGTCCATGACATCGGCCAGCTCCGGGTGCAGCCGGTTGGCAACGATCAGATCCGCCCGATCGGTGAAGTCGGAGAGGTTGCGCACGACCTCGGAGTTGTAGAACAGGTTCTCGGTGAGGACGGGTTCATACACGATCACCTCGACGCCCTTGGCCTTGAGCCGTTTCATGATGCCCTGCACGCTGGACGTGCGGATGTTGTCCGAGCCTTCTTTCATGACCAGCCGGTAGATCCCCACGACCTTCGGCTTGCGGGCCAGAATCTGCTCCGCCACGAAGTCCTTGCGAGTCCGGTTGGAGTCCACCACCGCGCGGATCAGGGCCTGCGGGACGTTCGAGTAATTGGCCAGCAACTGCTTGGTGTCCTTCGGCAAGCAGTAGCCGCCGTAGCCGAAAGACGGGTTGTTGTACCCCGGGCCGACCCGGGGGTCCAGGCTGACGGCGTCGATGATCGCCCTGCTGTCCATGCCGTGGCTTGCGGCGAACGTGTCGAGCTCATTGAAGAACGCCACCCGCATGGCCAGGTACGTGTTCGCGAAGAGTTTGATCGCCTCGGCCTGCCGGGAGTCAGTCAGGATCACGGGTGGATCATTGCGGGCCCCCTCCGCCATCAGGCTTGCGAAACGTTTTCCTGCGGCGCTCGTCGAGCCCACGACGATGCGCGAGGGATACAGGTTGTCGTACAAGGCCTTGCCCTCACGCAGGAACTCGGGTGCGAACAAGATGCCCTGGTAGTCGTGGGCCTCCCGCATCTCTTCGGTGAAGCCCACCGGGATGGTCGACTTGATGACAAGGACGGCATCGGGGTTGATCCCGCGGACCTGTGCGATGACTGCAGAGACACTGTCGGTGTTGAAGAAGTTGGTCTTCGGGTCGTAGTCCGTTGGAGTGGCCACGACGACGAAATCGGCGTCGGTGAATGCCAACGTCGCATCGGTCGTGGCCTGCAGATCCAGGTCCATCTCGTCCAGGAATCCCTCGATCTCGGGGTCGTCGATGGGGCTGCGGCCAGCGTTGATGGTCGCCACCCGATCGACGTCGATGTCGATCGCGCGCACCTGGTGACGTTGGGCGAGCAGCACCGCGTTGGACAATCCCACGTAGCCCATCCCGGCCACCGCGATCTTCATGCCCTCAGGATATGGACCGGTGGGCATGCGCTGTGCAAGGCTGGCGGGCATGCGCGTATGGATGATGGCAGGGGCACTGGTTCTGACGGGGCTGACTCCGGGGGTGGCCGCCGCCGCGGACACGGTCCCGGTAACGGTGAAGGTGGCCAACTGCGATGGCTGCTCGATCATGGCCACGTGGAGCAAGGGCGGGAAGTCCGGCAGCAAATTCCGAAGCTCTACATCGAAGGTAAGCAATGGGTCCGTGAAGTTCATGGTTCCCAAGGGCTACTGGCTGTACTTCACCGGTACCTCACCCAAGGCACAGGTCGATGCAGCCACGATCCTCGTGACCCAGTTCGTCGGTTCCTCGGAGGGCGCCAAGGTGTCAGCCAAGAAGACCCGCACCCTGAACTCCGGCGCGGCGTACTGCCTGCGTGCCAAGAAGCAGACGATCAGTGCGCGAGCCGCGCTGGTCAAGGACGGCAAGTACCGACTCCTCAGCCTGTGGGCCTCACCACAGTTGGCAAGCCTGGGCAATCTGGCCGAGGACGGCATCAAGGGTGTCTACGGGACCCAGAACACGCTGCTGTGCTCGGGTAAGTACTACTGAGCCCGGCCAGTCTCCACGCGGGCAGCGTGGTGTGACCACCGCTCGACATCGGCGCGACCGGGGCCGTCGGTCTGGGCGACCACCTGGATGGTCAGCCCGTCCAACAGCGCCAGCAGCCGCCAGGCGGAGGCCCGCGGATCGGCGCAGGTGAACTCCCCCTGTGCAACGCCCTCGCGCAGGATGTCCTCGATGAGATGCTGCCAGCGCTGGTTGATCCTCGCGGCGATCTCACGCACGGCCGGATGGCGCGCGGAACTGCTCCATGCGTCCATCCACCACTGGAATTGCCAGGCGTCGCGCGCCGGCTGGAACTCCGTTACGACGGCATCGAGCCGCTCTCGCGCGTTGGCGCACGCCGTGACCACCGCGCGTGCGCGCCGCAGGTCCTCGAGGGCCACCCGCTCGAAGGCGGCGGCCATGAGATCGTCGTAACTGGCGAAGTAGTGGTGCATCAGGCCCACACTCACCCCGGCCTCCTTGGCCACGGTCCGCGTGCTCGACTCGAGCATGCCGTTGGCACGGATCACGCGCACGGCCGCGGCGATCAGCGACTCTCGCCGATCGCCGGCGGTCATGTGCACCTGACTCGTCACGTGGCTGGTTCCTGCTGGGTGATGCAGTGGACGTTGCCGCCACCGAGCAGGATCTCGCGGCCAGGCACGGTGACGACCTCGCGGTCGGGGAACAGCCGCTTGTAGGTCAGGATCGCCTCCTCATCGTGGACGTCGTCGAACACCGGAACGACAACTACCCCGTTGCCGATGAACGAATTGACGTACGAGCCTGCCAGCCGCTCGCCCTCGACACGGGGCTGCACACCCGGGATGTGATCGACGCCAGCCGCCTCCTGCGCGCTGATGTAGATCGGCCCGGGCTGGTGCAGTTTGATGATCTCCAGGCCGCGGCCGCGGGCATCCGTGGTCGACTCCAGTACCCGCAGCGCCTCGTTGGAGATCTCCCACTGTGGATCGTTCTCGTCGTCGGTCCAGGTGAGCATGACGACCCCAGGAGCGGCGAACCGGGCGAAGTTGTCGACGTGACCGTCGGTCTCGTCCAGATACACGCCACGGGGCAGCCAGATCACCTTGTCGACCCCGAGGTACTCGCACAGATTGTGTTCGATCTGGGCCTGAGTCAGGTGGGGGTTGCGGTTGTGATTGAGCAGGCACTCCCGGGTGGTCAGCACCGTGCCCTGGCCATCCACATCGATGGAGCCACCCTCGAGCACGAAGTCCGCCCGGTACATGGGCACGCCCTCCATCTCGAGGACTTTGCGCGCCACCAGATCATCGTGGTCCCACGGGAAGTACAGACCACCCTCGAGGCCACCCCAGGCATTGAACCGCCAGTCCACTCCGCGCATCTGCCCGTGATCGTTGACCACGAACGTCGGGCCGGTGTCCCGAACCCACGAGTCATCGGTGCTCATCTCGACCTCACGCACCTGCTCGGGCAGATGTGCGCGGGCGTTGACGTACTGCTGCCCCGACACGACCATCGTCAGCGGCTCGTGCTCACAGATCACCTCCGCGACCCGGGTGAACGCATCCTGTGCGGGCTTGCCGCCCAGGCGCCAGTTGTCGGGGCGCTCGGGCCAGACCATCCAACAGTTGCACTGCTTCTCCCACTCGGCCGGCATCCGGAACCCGTCTGCCTTCGGGGTGCTGTCAATGATGTAGGTCATCGCTTCTCACTCACCTTGTGAATGTCGGCAGCCGTATCGGGGGCGATGCCCTCGAGTTCGACGTCGGCGTTGAGTTCGGGATGTTCAGCGGCCACCTTCCAGCGTGGCGCGCGGCGCACCATGATCTCCTGCGCGGCGAAGGTCGCGGCCAGGCCGGCGACGATCAACCACGTGGTCGTTGCGTCAAACTCCGCCCAGGGATTCCAGACGAAGAAGATCACGGCTGCGACCAACAGGATGACGACAAGCACCGTGCAGACCCATGCGCCTGCGCTGCCGCCAGGGACGCGGTAGGGACGTTGTGCACCCGGGTCTGTGGCACGCAGTCGCAGGAAGGCCAACGCCATCGCCACGTAGGGCAGCAGGAACACGATCGAGGAGAACGCGAACAGGCTCCAGAACAGCGCGTCGATGTCACCGTTCGTCACCGAGAACAGCACGCCGTAGACGACGGTGATGCCGGCACTGACGATCGCGGTGAAGGTGGCAGCACCCACGGGGGTGTTCCGCTTGGCGTTGACCTTCTTGAACACCGGTGGCAGATCGCCCTGTTCGCTGGCCTGCGCGGCAGCCCGGTTCGCCCCGATCGTCCACGGGATGAGTGCGGCGAAGAACGCGTACAGGATGCCGATGCCTACGACAGTGATGCCGATGCCGGAGCCGAATACTGCGGTGAGCACGTCCATCAGCCCGCTGGTCTCCGAGATCTCCTCAGCCGGGATCACGACCTGCATCCCGATCGTGGAGATCAGGTAGAAGGCGCCGATCAGCACACCCGCGATCACGATCGTGCGCGGCACGTCGCGGCGTGGGTTGCGCATCTCGTTGCTCGCACTACTCATGAGCTCGAACCCCAGGAAGTTGTAGATGATGATCGGCAGCGCCAGCGCGGCGGTGGCGGCCGTCGGAATCATCGACTCCGAGTCCCACGTGAACGCAGTCGCCGAACCGTCGGTGCTCCAGGCCATGAACCCACCGACACCGATCAGTGCGATGACACCGACGGTGATGATGGCGCCCACATTGGAGACCCACTTGCCCAGATCAAGTGTGAGCATGTTGACCACCCAGTTCACACCGATGAGCACCAGCGCGATGCCGACCTGCGGCCAGAAGCCCAGGTCGGGGAAGAACATGTCACTGAGGACCACGGAGAACATCAGGTAGACACTCGGTACCCACAGCGCGACATTGAGCCAGTACCACCAGGA
>JAKOZM010000044.1 GCA_029779995.1 Actinomycetes bacterium | reverse complement strand
ACCCGGCACCACACAGACCACCGATCGAAAGAGCGGAGACGTAGTGCCAACGATCCAGCAGTTGGTCCGCAAGGGCCGGCAGGACAAGGTCTCTAAGAACAAGACCCCTGCGCTGAAGGGAAGTCCCCAGCGCCGCGGGGTCTGCACGCGTGTCTACACGACCACCCCCAAGAAGCCGAACTCCGCACTGCGCAAGGTTGCCCGTGTGCGTCTGACCAGTCAGATCGAGGTCACGGCCTACATCCCCGGTGTGGGACACAACCTGCAGGAGCACTCGATCGTGCTCGTGCGTGGCGGTCGTGTGAAGGACCTGCCCGGTGTGCGGTACAAGGTTGTGCGCGGTGCGCTGGACACGCAGGGCGTGAAGAACCGTAAGCAGGCTCGTAGCCGCTACGGCGCGAAGAAGGAGAAGGGCTGATGCCTCGCAAGGGACCCGCTGGCAAGCGCGCCATCGTCGTCGACCCGGTCTACGAATCGGCACTCGTCACGCAACTGGTGAACAAGGTTCTGCTCGACGGCAAGAAGAGCACCGCCGAGTCCATCGTCTACGGCGCCCTCGAGGGCTGCCGCGAGAAGTCCGGCCAGGACCCGCTGGTCACCCTCAAGCGCGCGCTGGACAACATCCGGCCGACCCTTGAGGTGCGCAGCCGCCGGGTCGGTGGCGCCACCTACCAGGTGCCGGTGGAGGTGCGCTCCGGGCGCAGCAACACCCTGGCTCTGCGCTGGCTGGTGCAGTACTCGCGCCAGCGTCGTGAGAAGACCATGACCGAGCGCCTTACCAACGAGCTGCTCGATGCCAGCAATGGCCTGGGCGCGAGCGTGAAGAAGCGTGAGGACACCCACAAGATGGCCGAGGCCAACAAGGCCTTCGCGCACTACCGCTGGTAGGGGAGCGACGACTTATGGCAGACCTCAACCACGTACGCAACATCGGCATCATGGCTCACATCGATGCCGGCAAGACGACGACCACCGAGCGGATCCTCTTCTACACCGGTATCAACTACAAGATCGGTGAGGTCCACGACGGCGCGGCCACCATGGACTGGATGGAGCAGGAGCAAGAGCGCGGCATCACGATCACCTCGGCAGCCACCACCTGTGAGTGGAAGGGCACCCAGATCAACATCATCGACACCCCCGGGCACGTCGACTTCACCGTTGAGGTGGAGCGGTCGCTGCGGGTGCTCGACGGTGCGGTTGCGGTGTTCGACGGTGTGGCCGGTGTGGAGCCGCAGTCCGAGACGGTGTGGCGCCAGGCCGACAAGTACGGCGTCCCGCGCATCTGTTTCGTCAACAAGCTCGACCGGACCGGCGCGGACTTCTTCTTCTGCGTCGACACCATCGTCAGCCGGCTCAGTGCCACCCCGCTGGTCCTGCAGCTGCCGATCGGCGCCGAGTCGGACTTCATCGGCCTGATCGACCTCGTGCGGATGAAGGCCATGATGTGGCGCGGCGAGACCCAGATCGGCGAGGACTACGTCCTGGAGGACATCCCCGCAGAGTTGGCCGACCAGGCCGTGGAGTACCGCGAGAAGCTGATCGAGACCCTCGCTGAGGGCGACGACGAGATCATGCACATGTACCTCGAGGGTGAAGAGCCCAGCGAGGAGCAGATCCAGCAAGGCATCCGACGCGCCACCCTGGCCGGTAACCTGACCCCGGTCCTGACCGGTTCGGCGTTCAAGAACAAGGGTGTGCAGCCGATGCTGGACGCCGTTGTCGCTTACCTGCCCACCCCGTTGGACGTGCAGGCCGTCACCGGCCACAAGCCGAACGATGAGAGCGTCGAACTCGAGCGCAAGCCCAGCGATGACGAGCCGTTCGCCGCGCTCGCGTTCAAGATCGCCGCTGATCCCCACCTCGGCAAACTGACCTACATCCGGATCTACTCCGGTGTGCTCAATGCTGGCACCCAGGTGCTGAACAGCGTGAAGGATCGCAAGGAGCGCATCGGCAAGATCTACCGAATGCATGCCAACAAGCGCGAGGAGATCGCCAGCGTCGGTGCCGGCGAGATCGTGGCGGTGATGGGGCTGAAGGACACCACCACCGGTGAGACGCTGTGCGACCCGGCCAAGCCGATCGTGTTGGAGTCGATGACGTTCCCCGCGCCGGTCATCGAGGTCGCCATCGAGCCCAAGACCAAGGGCGACCAGGACAAACTGGCCACCGCCATCCAGCGTTTGGCCGAGGAGGACCCCACCTTCCGCGTCCACACCGACGAGGAGACCGGGCAGACCATCATCGCCGGTATGGGCGAGTTGCACCTTGAGGTCCTCGTCGACCGGATGCGCCGCGAGTTCCGTGTGGAGGCCAACGTCGGCAAGCCGCAGGTCGCCTACCGCGAGACGGTCACCCTGGAGGTTCCGAAGGTCGAGTACACCCACAAGAAGCAGACGGGTGGATCCGGACAGTTCGGCCGCGTGATCATCGCGCTGGCTCCGAACGCCGACTCGGAGTCGGAGGCCAAGAAGGAGAACGGCTACGAGTTCGTCAACAAGATCACCGGTGGTCGCATCCCGCGGGAGTACATCCCCAGCGTGGACGCCGGCTGTCAGGAGGCCATGGCCACCGGCGTACTCGCCGGCTACCCCATGGTCGACCTGAAGGTGACCCTGATCGACGGTGCCTACCACGACGTCGACTCCTCGGAGTTGGCGTTCAAGATCGCCGGTTCGATGGCCTTCAAGGAGGCCGCTCGGAGGGCGAAACCCGTGTTGCTGGAGCCCATGATGGCCGTCGAGGTCACCACTCCGGACGACTTCATGGGAGACGTGATCGGTGACCTCAACTCCCGCCGTGGCCAGATTCAGGCCATGGAGGAGCGGATGGGTGCCCGCGTCGTCAAAGCGCTCGTCCCCCTGTCGGAGATGTTCGGCTATGTCGGAGATCTGCGGAGCAAGACCCAGGGCCGGGCGAGTTACAGCATGCAGTTCGACTCCTACGCGCAGGTTCCGAACAATGTCGCGGAGGAAATCATTGCCAAGGCGCGCGGGGAATAGTCCCGAACGTCAGCGTCTCGATGTTTGAGGCGAACCCCTTGCAGGAAACAATCCCAGAGAGACCGCATCCGACCGGAGACGGCCTCACAGTCCAGAAACAATAGGAGGACCGCAGTGGCGAAGGCGAAGTTCGAGCGGACGAAGCCCCACGTCAACATCGGCACCATTGGTCACATCGACCACGGAAAGACGACGCTGACCGCGGCGATCACCAAGGTGCTGCACGACAAGTACCCCGACCTGAACCCCTTCACGCCTTTCGACATGATCGACAAGGCCCCGGAGGAGCGTCAGCGCGGAATCACGATCTCGATTGCACACGTCGAGTACCAGACCGAGGCTCGGCACTATGCCCACGTGGACTGCCCCGGTCACGCCGACTACATCAAGAACATGATCACCGGTGCTGCTCAGATGGACGGTGCGATCCTCGTGGTCGCCGCCACTGACGGCCCGATGCCGCAGACGAAGGAGCACGTGCTGCTCGCCCGCCAGGTCGGCGTGCCGAGCATCGTCGTTGCCCTGAACAAGTGCGACATGGTCGACGACGAGGAGATCCTCGAGCTCGTCGACATGGAGGTCCGCGAACTGCTGACCACCTACGAGTTCCCCGGCGACGACACCCCCGTGGTGCGCGTGGCTGCCTTCCCGGCCATGAATGGTGACGAGAAGTGGGGCGAGAGCATCATCGAGTTGATGGATGCTGTGGACGAGTTCATCCCGACTCCCGAGCGGGAGATCGAGAAGCCGTTCCTGATGCCCGTTGAGGACGTGTTCACCATCACCGGTCGTGGCACCGTGGTGACCGGGCGCATCGAGCGCGGGATCGTCAAGGTCAACGAGGAGGTCGAGATGATCGGCATCCGCGACACGTCGCACAAGACGACCGTGACCGGCATCGAGATGTTCCGCAAGCTGCTCGACGAGGGTCAGGCCGGCGAGAACGTCGGGCTGCTCCTGCGCGGCACCAAGCGCGAGGATGTTGAGCGCGGCATGGTGATCTGCAAGCCGGGCAGCGTGACCCCGCACACCGAGTTCGAGGCTCAGGTCTACATCCTGAGCAAGGATGAGGGCGGCCGTCACACGCCGTTCTTCAACAACTACCGCCCGCAGTTCTACTTCCGTACCACGGACGTGACTGGTGTGGTGACGTTGCCGGAGGGGACCGAAATGGTCATGCCCGGCGACAACACCCAGATGTCGGTGCAGTTGATCCAGCCGATCGCCATGGAGGACGGTCTGCGGTTCGCGATCCGGGAGGGTGGCCGCACCGTCGGCGCCGGCCGGGTCACAAAGATCAACAAGTAGTAACCAGCACTACCCCCGGTCGGGGGTGAGGGTATCCCTCGCCCCCGACCCGTGCTCCACAACCATGGGTCACCTGCGACAGGCGTCAAGCCTGCCGGTGGTGATCACGACAGCGGCAAGAAGAAGAGGAAACAAGCGCCATGGCGGGACAGAAGATCCGCATCAGGCTCAAGGCCTATGATCACGAAGTCATCGACAAGTGGGCGAAGACGATCGTGGACACCGTTTCGCGCACGGGTGCCAAAGTCGCCGGTCCTGTGCCGCTGCCGACGGAGAAGAACGTTTACTGCGTCATCCGCTCGCCGCACAAGTACAAGGACAGCCGCGAGCACTTCGAGATGCGCACCCACAAACGACTCATCGACATCCTCGATCCGACCCCGAAGACCGTGGACTCGCTCATGAAGCTGGATCTGCCGGCCGGCGTCGAGATCGAGATCAAGCTGTAGGACGCCACTGATGAAGACGACAACTCGCAAGGGGCTGCTGGGCACCAAGCTCGGCATGACCCAGGTATGGGATGACAACAACCGGATCGTGCCGGTCACGGTGATCGAAGCCGGTCCGTGTGTGGTGACGCAGGTCCGCACGCCCGAGACTGACGGGTACTCCGCGGTGCAGATCGCATTCGGTGCCGTTGACCCCCGCCGGGTCAACAAGCCGGATACAGGGCACTTCAAGAAGGCCGAGGTGACGCCACGGCGCAACCTGGTCGAGGTGCGCACCGACGACGCCAGCGAATACACCCTCGGCCAGGAGCTCAAGGCCGATGTATTCGAGGCCGGTCAGATCGTGGACGTGACCGCCACCAGCAAGGGCAAGGGATTCGCAGGTGTGATGAAGCGTCATGGCTTCCACGGGTTGCGTGCCTCGCACGGTGTGCAGCGCAAGCATCGCTCGCCGGGCTCGATCGGTGGCTGTGCCACTCCGGGCCGGGTGTTCAAGGGTCTGAGCATGGCCGGACGTATGGGGTCCGACCGCGTTACCACCCAGGGCTTGACGGTGCACGCCGTCGACGCCGACCGCAACCTCATCCTGGTCAAGGGCGCTGTCCCCGGGCCGAAGGGTGCGCTGGTGCTCATCCGCGACGCAGCGAAGGGCGCATGACATGACATCCATCGACATCAAGAGCCCGTCCGGCGACGCCGCCGGGACGATCGATCTGCCCGCCGAGGTCTTCAACGTGCCGATCAACGTGCCGTTGATCCATCAGGTGGTCGTGGCCCAACTCGCCGCAGCCCGGCAGGGCACGCACAAGACCAAGACGCGGGCCGAGGTGGCCGGTGGCGGTCGCAAGCCGTACCGCCAGAAGGGCACCGGGCGCGCCCGGCAGGGCTCCACTCGGGCACCGCAGTTCGCCGGTGGTGGGACCGTGCATGGCCCCACGCCGCGCAGCTACGTGCAGAAGACGCCCAAGAAGATGAAGGCCGCCGCTCTGCGCGCGGCGCTGTCGGACCGGGCGCGCGCACAGCGTGTGCATGTGATGGCCGCAATCGTCGAGGGTCAGGTGCCATCGACGAAGTCCGCCGTGGTCGCCCTGCGCGCCGTCACGATGGCACCCGCGGTGCTGCTCGTCGCCGAGCGCACTGACGAGCTCACCTGGAAGTCGTTGCGCAATGTCCCCGAGGTGCACCTGCTGGCCCCGGATCAATTGAACACCTACGACGTGCTGGTCAACGACGACGTGGTCTTCACCGAGGGCGCGCTGAGCGCGTTCCTGGCCGGACCCCGCAGTGGCGCGTCTGCCAAGGCGACCGCCACCTCGACCGAGGCGTCGGCCGCTAACGAGACCGAGGAGGAGTCCGCATGAGGATCGCTGACTACCGCGACGTCCTACTGGGACCGGTGATCTCGGAGAAGTCCTACGGACTGCTCGACGAGAACAAGTACACCTTCCTGGTCCGGCCGGACGCGAACAAGACCGAGATCAAGATCGCCGTCGAAAAGGTTTTCGGCGTGAAGGTGACCGGTGTGAACACCCTCAACCGGGCGGGCAAGCGCGTGCGCACCCGCTCCGGCTTCGGCCAGCGGGCCAGCAGCAAGCGTGCTGTGGTGACCGTTGCGCAGGGTGATCGCATCGACATCTTCGGCGGACCGGTGAGCTGAGGGATACGACATGGGAATTCGAAAGTACAAGCCGACGACTCCAGCCCGCCGTGGCTCGAGTGTCGCCGACTTCGTCGAGGTGACCCGCTCCACTCCGGAGAAGTCCCTGGTGAAGCCGCTGCCGAAGAAGGGTGGACGCAACAACTCCGGTCGCATCACCACCCGTCACCAAGGTGGTGGGCACAAGCGGGCCTACCGCGTCATCGACTTCCGGCGTGCGGACAAGGACGGCGTGCCGGCCAAGGTCGCGCAGATCGAGTACGACCCCAACCGGACCAGCCGCATCGCCCTGCTGCACTACGCAGATGGGGAGAAGCGCTACATCCTCGCTCCGCACAACCTCCAGCAGGGTGACCGGATCGAGACCGGTCAGGGCGCCGACATCAAGCCGGGCAACAACATGCCGCTGCGCTACATCCCGACGGGTACGGTCATCCACGCTGTGGAACTGCGCCCCGGCGGCGGTGCGAAGATCGCCCGGTCGGCCGGCTCGAGCGTGCAGCTCGTGGCCAAGGATGGGCCGTACGCCCAGCTGCGTATGCCTTCCGGTGAGATCCGCAACGTGGATCTTCGGTGCCGGGCCACAGTCGGCCAGGTCGGTAACTCCGAACAGTCGAACATCAACTGGGGCAAAGCCGGCCGCAACCGCTGGAAGGGCAAGCGCCCGACCGTGCGCGGTGTGGCGATGAACCCGGTCGACCACCCGCATGGTGGTGGCGAGGGCAAGACGTCCGGTGGTCGCCACCCGGTGAACCCGAACGGGAAGCCGGAGGGTCGCACCCGGTCGAAGAAGAAGCCGAGCGACAAGTTCATCGTCCGTCGCCGCAAGGCCGGCAAGAAGCGCTGAGGGAACTAGAAGATGCCACGCAGTTTGAAGAAGGGTCCGTTCGTCGACACCCACCTCATGAAGAAGGTGGATGTGCAGAACGATAAGGGCAGCAAGGCCGTCATCAAGACCTGGTCGCGCCGATCCATGATCGTTCCGGCGATGCTGGGCCACACGATCGCCGTCCACGACGGCCGCAAGCACGTTCCCGTGTTCATCACCGAGAACATGGTCGGTCACAAGCTCGGCGAGTTCGCCCCGACGCGTACCTTCCGGGGTCACGTCAAGGACGACCGCAAAGCCAAGCGCGGCCGGTAAGAACACAGAATCGATTTGAGAAGAAGGCAGGGATAGCGATGGAAGCCAGGGCCCGTGCGCGATTTGTGCGCGTCACGCCCATGAAGGCGCGTCGGGTGGTGGACCTCATCAGGGGTCTGCCCACCGCCGAAGCACAGGCGATTCTGCAGTTCGCTCCGCAGGCCGCCAGTGAGCCCGTGGGCAAGGTGCTTGACAGCGCCATCGCCAACGCCACCAACAACCACGACTTGGATGCGAACGACCTGTTCGTCTCCGAGGTCTACGTCGATGAAGGTCCGACCATGAAGCGCTTCCGCCCCCGGGCACGCGGTTCGGCGAACCGGATTCGGAAGCGGACCAGTCACATCACAGTGGTCGTAGCGTCGCGCACAGCGGCAGCGACCGAAGGAAAGGGGTGAGTTAGGTGGGTCAAAAAGTCCACCCGCACGGGTTCCGGCTCGGCGTCACGAGTGAGTACGTGACCCGCTGGTTCACCGACAGCACCAAACCCGGGCAGCGCTATGCCGACTATGTGGCCGAGGACGTCAAGATCCGCCGGCTGCTCAGTGAGGGCATGGAGCGTGCCGGGATCTCCAAGGTGGAGATCGAGCGCACCCGTGACCGGGTGATCATCTACATCCACACTGCACGTCCGGGCATCGTCATCGGTCGTAAGGGTGCCGAGGCGGAGCGGCTGCGCGCTGAGCTGGAGAAGTTGTCCGGCAAGCAGGTGCAGTTGAACATCCTCGAGGTGAAGAACCCTGAGGTCGACGCCCAACTGGTTGCGCAGGGAATCGCCGAGCAGCTGTCCAGCCGGGTCTCCTTCCGCCGCGCGATGCGCAAGGGAATGCAATCGGCCCAGCGCGCCGGTGCCCAAGGCATCCGGGTGCAGGTCGGCGGCCGCCTTGGCGGCGCCGAGATGAGCCGTACCGAGTTCTACCGCGAAGGCCGAGTTCCGCTGCACACGCTGCGTGCGGACATCGACTTCGGGTTCTACGAGGCCCGCACCACCTTCGGCCGGATCGGCGTGAAGGTCTGGATCTACCACGGCGAGGTCTCGACCGACCGCACCGAGCGCGAGCAGCAGCGGCAAGCCCGTCTGCAGCGCTCCGGTTCGCCGGGTCGGGGTCGTCGCGATGGCGGCCGTGGCCGTGGCGACCGCGGCGACCGCGGTGGCGACCGTGGTCAGCGCAACACCGAGCGGGAGACCGCACCAGCTCAGGGCGCGCCTGCGGAGGCCCCCGCCACCGCACCGGCAGCGACGGAGGCCTGAGATGTTGATTCCGCGCAGAGTGAAGCACCGCAAGCAGCACCACCCGAAGCGGTCGGGTATGGCCAAGGGCGGCACCAAGGTCGCCTTCGGTGACTGGGGCCTGCAAGCCCTAGAGCCGGCCTACGTGACGAACCGTCAGATCGAGGCGGCCCGTATCGCGATGACCCGCCACATCAAGCGTGGCGGCAAGGTCTGGATCAACATCTACCCGGACCGTCCGCTGACCAAGAAGCCGGCAGAGACCCGCATGGGTTCCGGCAAGGGCTCGCCCGAGTGGTGGGTCGCCAACGTCAAGCCGGGGCGGGTCATGTTCGAGTTGACCTACCCCAACGAGCACACCGCACAAGAAGCACTGCAGCGCGCAGCCCACAAGCTGCCGATGAAGTGCCGGATCGTGCGGCGCGAGGTAAGTGAGGACTGATGCCAGCACCGAAGACAGAAGAGTTGCGCCAGCTCACCGATGAGGATCTGGTGTCGCGTCTGAAGGAGGGCAAGGAGGAGCTGTTCAACCTCCGTTTCCAGTCCGCCACCGGACAGTTGGAGAATCATGGTCGGCTGCGCGCCGTCAAGAAGGACATCGCTCGCATCTACACGGTTCTGCGTGAGCGCGAGCTGGGCATTACAAGTGACGAGGTCATGGCATGAGTGAGCAAACAGCCGCGCCCCGCGAGCCCCGCAAGGTTCGTGAGGGACTCGTGGTCAGCGACAAGATGGACAAGACCGTCGTGGTCGCCGTGGAGGACAGGTTCAAGCACCCCCTCTACGGCAAGGTCGTCCGGCGTACCAGCCGGCTGAAGGCCCATGACGAGAACAATGAGTGTGGCGTGGGCGACCGCGTCGAGCTGATGGAGACCCGTCCGACCTCCGCCACCAAGCGGTGGCGCGTCGTGCAGGTCCTTGAGAAGGCGAAGTAACCGATGATTCAGCAAGAGTCCCGACTTCGGGTCGCCGACAACACCGGCGCCAAGGAGTTGCTGTGCATCCGCGTGCTGGGCGGCTCCGGCCGCCGCTACGCGGGCATCGGCGACGTCATTGTGGCCACCGTCAAGGATGCGATTCCCGGCGGTTCGGCCAAGAAGGGCGAGGTCGTCAAGGCCGTCGTCGTGCGCACGAAGAAGCAGAAGCGTCGTCCGGACGGTTCCTACATCCGCTTCGACGAGAACGCTGCGGTCATCCTCAAGGGGGATGGCGAGCCACGCGGAACCCGTATCTTCGGACCGGTGGGCCGCGAACTGCGCGACAAGAAGTTCATGAAGATCATCTCGCTGGCTCCGGAGGTGCTGTGATGGCAGGCGTGAAGATTCGCAAGGGTGACACCGTGCAGGTCATCGCCGGCAAGGACAAGGGCACGACCGGCAAAGTGCTGATCGTCGACCCCGCCAAGCAGCGCGTGATCGTCGAGGGCGTCAACCGCGTCGTCAAGCACGAGAAGGTTGGCCAGGGCGATCGCGGTGCCAAGACCGGCGGTCTGGTCCACACCGAGGCTCCCATTCACATCTCCAACGTGATGCTGGTCGAGGACGGCAAGGCCACCCGGGTGGGCTCGCGGCGCGAGAGCGTCGAGAAGCGGCGCGCGGACGGCACGACGTATGACAGCACGCGGCGGGTGCGAGTGGCCCGCCGGACAGGTAAGGACATCGAATGACGACGACCACCAGCAGTGCGCCGCGACTCAAAGCGCGCTACCACGACGAGATCAAGGGGCAGCTCAAGGAGCAGCTCGGTCTGGCCAATGTCATGCAGGTCCCGACCGTCACCAAGGTCGTGGTCAACATGGGCGTGGGCGATGCCGCGCGCGACAGCAAGCTGATCGACGGCGCCGTGCGCGACCTGGCCACGATCACGGGCCAGAAGCCGCAGGTCACCCGTGCTCGCAAGTCCATCGCGCAGTTCAAGCTGCGCGAAGGGCAGCCGATCGGTGCCCACACCACGCTGCGTGGCGATCGGATGTGGGAGTTCCTGGACCGGCTGATGTCGGTGGCCCTGCCCCGTATCCGTGACTTCCGAGGGCTGTCGCCCAAGCAGTTCGACGGCCGCGGCAACTACACGTTCGGCCTCACCGAGCAGGTCATGTTCCCCGAGGTGGACCCCGACAAGGTCGACCGGGCCCGGGGTATGGACGTGACCATCGTGACCACCGCAACCGACGACGAGGGTGGGCGTGCCCTGCTCAAGCTGCTCGGTATGCCCTTCAAGGAGAACTGACATGGCCAAGAAGGCACTGATCGAGAAGTCGCAGAAGAAGCCGAAGTTCAAGGTGCGCGGCTACACCCGCTGCACCCGCTGCGGCCGGCCGCACTCGGTGTACCGCAAGTTCGGCCTGTGCCGGATCTGCGTGCGCGAGATGGCTCACCGCGGCGAACTGCCCGGCGTCACCAAGAGCTCCTGGTAACCCTCCCCAGCCCCAGCGCCGCAGGTCCCACAGCGGAAACCACGGCGAGAAAGTAGACACAGCCAATGAGCATGACCGACCCAATCGCAGACATGTTGACGCGTCTGCGCAACGCCAGTGCGGCGCACCACGACGAAGTGGCGATGCCGCACTCCAAGATCAAAGAGGGGATCGCCAACATCCTGAAGTCTGAGGGCTACGTCGCTGGCGTACGCACCGAGGACGCCACGGTTGGCCGCACCCTCATCGTGGACCTCAAGTACGGTCCCAACCGCGAACGCTCCATCTCCGGAGTACGCCGGGTCAGCAAGCCCGGTCTGCGCGTGTACGCCAAGCGTGGGGCCATGCCCCGGGTGCTCGGTGGACTGGGCATCGCCATCATCTCCACGTCGTCCGGTCTGCTGACCGACCGGCAGGCCGAGCAGAAAGGCGTAGGTGGGGAAGTCCTCGCCTACGTCTGGTAAGGGGCTCCCATGTCGCGTATTGGCAAGAACCCCATTCCGGTGCCTGCGGGCGTCACCGTGGACATCGACGGCCAGACGGTGACCGTCAAGGGCCCCAAGGGGTCCTCGAACCTCGTTGTCAGCGAGCCGATCACCGTGGGTCGCAACGACGCCGGCGAGATCGAGGTCGCCCGACCCAACGACGAGCGGGTGAGCAAGAGCCTGCACGGCCTGAGCCGCACCCTGATCGCCAACATGGTGGTCGGCGTCACCGAGGGGTACAGCAAGAACCTGGAGATCACCGGTACTGGTTACCGCGTTGTGCCCAAGGGGCAGGGCCTGGAGTTCTCCCTCGGATTCAGCCACCCGGTACAGGTGGATGCGCCGGAAGGCATCACGTTCACCGTCGAGGGCCCGACCAAGTTCACGGTCTCGGGGATCGACAAGCAGTTGGTCGGCGAGGTGGCTGCGAACATTCGCAAACTGCGCAAGCCCGACCCGTACAAGGCCAAAGGCATCCGGTACTCCGGCGAGGTCATCCGCCGCAAGGCCGGGAAGGCAGGTAAGTAATGAGTAACGTTGTCACCAAACTCGGTTCGGGTTCGGCCCGATCGGTGTCGCGCAGTCGCCGGCACTCCAGGGTCCGCAAGAAGGTCGTCGGTACTGCCGAGCGGCCTCGTCTGGTGGTCTTCCGATCCACCCGCCACGTCGAGGCGCAGATCGTCGACGACACGGTGGGCAAGACCCTCGCCTCGGCCTCCACGATGGAGTCCGATGTGCGGTCCGCTGACGGGGACAAGAGCGCCAAGGCCACGACCGTCGGCAAGTTGCTGGGTGATCGTGCCAAAGCCGCCGGGGTGACCCAGGTGGTCTTCGACCGGGGTGGTTACCGCTACCACGGCCGGATCGCCGCAGTCGCCGACGGTGCCCGCGAAGCCGGCCTGGAGTTCTAGGAGAGACATGTCGAATCAGAATCGTTCCGGCCGGGACCGCCGTGATGGTGGTCGCAACGCCGAGAAGTCGCAGTACATCGAGCGGGTGGTGAACATCAACCGCGTCGCCAAGGTCGTCAAGGGTGGCCG
>JAKOZM010000042.1 GCA_029779995.1 Actinomycetes bacterium | reverse complement strand
CATCTTCCTGAACGCCCGTACCGTGGTGCTCGGTGGATCCAATCATCGCCGCACCGCGCGGGTGCTCAAGGAGTACACGGACAACATCCGGTTCGCCGACGCGATCCTCACGTATGGGCTGCCGTCGATGCTGGACTTCGAGGGTCTGGACCGCTTCGTCGGGGTCAGCAAGTGGGTGCTGGACAAGGTGCCGGACCCGATTGCCGCCCCCGTCACCGCGCCCGGTCGCCGCTTCAACCAGAGCATGCTGAAGAAGGCCGTCAGCGACTCCGACGTGCTCGTGGCCACCTACGACGAGTTGATGATGTTCGACTTGCAGGAACTCGCGGGCAAGACCTTGATCACCTCCTCGGTGTCCGAGGATCGCCTGGAGGAGTTGCACGTACGTGGCGTGGACCTGGTCCTCGACGACACCCCGCAGCCGTTCGACGCTGTGACCATCAACTCCGCGGTGCTGGAGGGCCTCATGCTCGCCGCGACCGGCGCAGAAGAGGCGCGACTGACCGATGATGATCTGCTGGACATGATCACGTCGGCGGAGCTGCAGCCTCGCCAGTTGTACCCCGGCGGCTATAAGCGCCGCAGCCGGTTCGCGTTCGTGATCCACCCGCTGAGCCAGGAGTACCTGCGCAATGTGGAGCCATTGAACACGATCTCGAAGGTCGCGCCGCAGATACTCATGGACGGGGTGGAGAAGGCGGTCGCCTACGCGCCGGCCTTCAAGTACAGCCATGTCACCGGCATCGTCTCGCCGACCGGCGACGAGGCTGAGGGTTGGCTGATCTCGGTTGGCGGCACGCCCAAACAACTGCTCGCGCACGACCCCGAGTTCACCTACTCGCGTTTGCTCCAGGCCGCCGACATGGCCAAGAAGCTGGGTGCCCAGATCATGGGCCTCGGTGCCTTCACGAAGGTCGTCGGTGATGCCGGTGTGACGGTCGCCAAGCGGGCGCCGCTGCCGATCACGACCGGCAACTCCTATTCAGCATCTGGCGCGCTATGGGCGCTGCACGACGCGATCGCCCGCCTCGGGCTGGCCGAGGTCGATGAGCAGGGTCGGCTGCGCGGCAAGTCCATGGTTGTGGGCGCGACCGGCGCCATCGGTTCGGTGTGTGCCAGGCTGCTGGCGATGGCCACCGACGAGCTGTGGATGGTCAGCCCCGAGGCGGCGAAACTGCTGGCGCTGAAAGCCGACATCGAGAGCCAGAATCCTCGCGCCAAGATCTTCGTGGCCGCCACCCCGGATGAGGCCCTGCCCGACATGGACGCCATCGTCACAGCCACCTCGGGTGCGGGCAAACGGGTGCTCGACATCATGCAGGTCAAGCCCGGTGCGGTGATCACCGATGTCGCCCGGCCGCTGGATCTCTCCGCGGAGGACGTGGCCAAACGCCCGGATGTCCTGGTCGTGGAATCGGGTGAGATCAAGTTGCCCGGGGAACACATCCACCTCGGTGACATCGGCCTGCCGCCCGCCGTCGCCTACGCGTGTTTGGCAGAGACGATCGTGCTGGCGCTGGAGGGTCGGTATGAGACGTTCACCATCGGGCGCAACATCGAATGGCCCAAGGTCAAGGAGATCTACAAGCTGGGCCTGAAACACGGGATGGAACTGGCCACCATCTCGGGAGTCCGTGGTGTGTTCACCGACGAGGACATCGCTGCGGTGAGAGAACTTGCGATCGCCCGCCGGGAGGAACTGGCCAACGCCTGAGCGAACGAGAGGTGTATGGGCCTGTTTCACGCCCCGGCCCACCCGCCTGGCGGCATTCCGGCTGGTCAGCACGGGGGTGTCGGTGGTACAAGGTACGTGTGGCGGGAAACGGTGGGTCGGCCGAGCGCGCGCTCTTGGGCGACATCAGCCTGCTCGAGGCCATGCCGCAGCCGCATGTCCTGCTCGAGCCGCTGCGTGATGCTGATGGGGCCATCGTGGACTTCGTCTACCGGTCGGCGAACCTCGCGGCCTGCGAGTTCAACCATGTGCCGCGGTCAGTCCTGATCGGCGCCCGGCTGCTGGCGATGCACCTTAACGTCGTCGACGCCGGGCTCTTCGACCGCTACATCGACGTGGTCGAACGGGGGCAGCCATTTGAGCTCTGCGACTGGGGGTACCCGCAGGAGGTCCTCGGCGGCACGTGGCGCTACTACGACGTGCATGCCGTTGCGGCCAACGGATGTGTCAGCCAGTTGTGGACGGATGTCACCGAACGTCATCTGGCCGTCGAGCAACTGCATGAGTCGGAGCGGCGCTACCGGCTGCTGGCCGAGAACGCCTCCGAGGTGGTCTTTGAGGGCAACAATGAGGGTTTCCTGCAATGGATCTCGCCGCAGACCACCGAGGTCGTCGGCTGGCGCCCGGAGGAGCTGGTCGGGCGCCCGATCGCCCCACTGGTGCACTCCGACGATCTCGCTGAACTGCGCCGGGCCCAGGCTCTGCTGCTGGCTGGGCGGCCAGCGCAGTTGCGCCTGCGCCTGCAGACCCGGGCCGGGGATTACCGTTGGCTGGCGGTGGTCGTGAAGCCCCTGTTCGACGACGCCGGACGGGTGATAGGTCGCGCGGGAAGCTGGACCGACATCAGCGACGTCGTGGCCGCCCGCGATGAGGCACAGGCGCAACGCCAGCAGGTGCGAGCGACCCTCGACGCCCAGATCGATCCCTTCATCCTGCTCGCTGCGGTGCGCGATGACTCCGGCCGCATCATTGACCTCGAGTACCGGGAGGCGAATCAGGCGGCGCTGGAGTACAACCAGGCGACCTACCAGGACCTCATCGGCGCCCGGCTGCTGCAGCGCTATCCGGGGCAACTGGAAGAGGGTCCGCTGCGCGACTACTTCCACACCATCGAGACTGGCGAACCGACGATCCTGGACGACTACGCCTACCGCAACGAGGTGGTCGGGCAGCGCCGCCACTACGACATCCGGGCGGTGAAATGCGGTGACGGCATCGCCTTGACGTGGCGTGATGTCACCGACCGCTCCCGCTTCGTGGAGGAGTTGGCTGACAGCGAGCGACGCTACCGGCTGCTGGCGGAGAACGCGTCGGACGTGATCTGGGAGGTGGGGTCCCGAGGTGAGATCGTGTGGGCCTCGGAGTCCACCGCGCTGATCCTGGGCTGGCCCGTGGACCAGGTCCGCGGCCAGCAGGCCCTGCACTACGTCCACCCTGACGACGTCCCCCGCGCCCGCGATGCCGGGAACGCTCTGACAACCCAGCAGCGGACCCATGACGAGCTGCGCCTGCGTCGTGCGGACGGTTCGTATGTGTGGGTGGCGCTCACCGCGCGTGGCATGGCAACACCGGGCGGACGCTCGCGGGTGGTGGCCCTGCGCGACATCGACGCTGAGGTCTCAGCCCGCCTGGCGCTGGCCAGCCGGGCCGGCCGGGACCCCCTGACGGCGCTGATCACCCGGGAACGCTTCGAGCGCCAGCTGTCCGAGGAGCTGGTGACCGGCGGACCGGACCGGGTGTCTGTGCTGTGCGTGGGCCTGGACTCACTGTCCAGAGTCAATGACGCCTACACCCATGCGGCCGGCGACGCCGTGCTGGCGGCGCTGGCCCAGCGGCTGGTCGACGAGATCGACGATTCCTGCCTGGTGGCCCGCGGCACGGGAGCCGAGTTCCTCGTGCTGGTCCCCGACGCCACCGGAGTCACCGACGTCAGGGTGTTGGCCGAACGCCTGCGCGCCGTCGCCCACAATCCGGTGCGCGTCGGTCACCACGAGGTCGCCATGACGGTGAGCATCGGGATCGCCAGTGGTCAGGCGGATCTGTCGCCGCGTGAACTGGTGCGCGCAGCGACGCTGGCGATGCGCTCGGCCAAAGACTCCGGACGCGACCGGATCACCTTCAGCACCCAGGCCCTGGCCGATGCCGCCGAGCGGTGGTTGACGATGTCGGAGAGTGTGAACGCAGGCCTGCGGGCGGCGCAGATCGTCGCCTGGTTCCAGCCGATCCATGATCTGGCCACCCGGGAGCTGCGCGGGTACGAGGCGTTGGTGCGATGGGTCAAAGCTGACGGCACCGTGATCAGCCCCGCGGACTTCCTGCCCGTGGCCGAACACTCCGATCTCATCACGCGCATCGACATCTCCGTGATGCGCCAGGGCCTGCGCGCTCTCGACAGACTGCCGGCGCCGCTGTTCGTGTCGCTGAACGTCTCCGCCCGGTCGTTGCGCTCCACCACGTACGAGGCGGCACTGGTGGAGGCTCTGGCCCGGGTGGGCCAGAAAGCGTCACGCGTGCACCTGGAGGTGACCGAGACGGACCTGGTGCATGTGTCCGAGGAGATCACCGCCCGGATGGAGCGGATCGCTGACCTCGCCGGCGGCTGGTACATCGACGACTTCGGTACCGGGTACTCCTCGATCAGTCATCTGCGCGACCTGCCGGTGCGGGGAATCAAACTGGACACCTCGTTCTCAGCCGGCATCCAGGCGGGCGAGTCGCGGACCATCCGCTTGGCCCAGGCGCTGGCCGGCCTCGGTGAGGGTCTTGAGCTGGACACGATCGCCGAAGGCGTGGAGACAGAGTCGCAGCTGCAGATCCTGGCAGCCCAAGGCTGGCGCTACGCCCAGGGCTGGCTGTTCGGCCGACCGGGTCCGCTGCCCTGAGCCTGCCATTCGTGAGCCCTCCAGATCTGGTTGCTCCTGGTCGCCTGCCAACCAGATCTGGATCACCCGGGCCTCACGGTGCGGTGCGCGGCTTGATGAGGTAGTCCGACGGCGCCATGCCATAGCGGCCGGCACCCACGACATGCAGGCCGTGCAGCCAGGTCATCGTCAGGTCGTACGTGGTCGCGGCGTTGTCCGCACTGCGCCGGAAATCGTCGGGGCGGCCCCGCATCGGCCACGGGCCGGGCAGGTAGAGAACCACCCTGTCGCCGACCGTCGACAGATCCCGGCGTACCTGCTGGGCGGCCATGATGGCCGCGGTCCGAAGCAGGCGGCCCGTGGCCGTCTCCTCGCGTTCGGGGGCCATCACCGTGAACCCGCAATCCAGCACCACGATGGTTTCAGCACCCTGATCGGCCGCGATGCTGATGGGAACGTTGGCCACGATGCCGCCATCGACGAGTTTCCGGTCGCCGCGTTTGACGGGCGGGAACACCAGCGGGATGGCCGCACTGGCCAGCAGGGCCGACACCAGATCACCACTGTTGATCGCCACGGGTTCACCGGTGTCGAAGTCGGTGGTCACGGCGGTGTGCGGTACCCGCAACTCCTCGAAGGTCCGAGCAGTCACGGCGTCCTCGATGACCGCCCGCAGGCCGGTGTTGGGCACGGCCGAGGCTTTGCCTTTGGCCAGGTTGACCGCCGTGCCGAAGATCTTGCCGAACACCGCCTGCCGGCTCATAGAAGCCCACAGGTTCACCAGCCGCTCCGGCGCCGTCGCCGGGTTCTCGGCCACCATCGCACCGTTCAGGGAACCCACCGAGGTGCCCACCACGAAGTCGGGGGCGAGATCGGTCTCGGCCAGCGCCCGCAGATGCCCCACCTGGACCGAGCCGTAACTGGCACCGCCGCCCAGGACGTAGGCGATCGGACGGGGCAGGGTGTCGATCAGGCGGATCTGGCTCACACGACCATTGTGGCCAAACCGGCAATCGGCGCGCATCCACACCCGCACCCACCCCTCGCCGGACACCGCCTAAAGTCGAGGAGTGAAGCGACTTCTCCTGGTGGGTGCGGCGGCTCTGATCGCTATCGCGGGCTGCAGCAGCCCGACTCCTGCCCCGAGCCTCAGCCCGGACAGTTCGCCAGTTGCCAACGATCCAACGCTGCAGGCCTTCTACGGCCAGCAGTTGTCGTGGACGAACTGTGGGGGCCGCTTCGAGTGCGCCACGATGACGGTTCCCTTGACCTACGAACAGCCCGACATTGACACGATCGACATCGATCTGGTCCGCCTGCCGGTGCAGGACCCGTCACAGCGTCTCGGCTCCCTGGTGTTGAACCCAGGCGGGCCAGGCGGTTCGGGTCTGGACTATGCCCGCGCGGCGCGGGCCGTGCTCACCGGTGACCTCATCGAGCGCTACGACATCGTCGGATTCGACCCGCGCGGGGTGGGTGACAGCACACCCATCGAATGTCTGACGGACGGGCAACTCGACCGTCTGCTCGAGCTGGACCCCAACCCGGAGGCCGACGAGGAGGTCGCGGCCACCGTCGCGGTGGCCCAGCGGTTCGGTCCGCGCTGCGAACGTCGCGCCCCCGAGCTGACCCCGAACGTCGGCACCCCCTTCGTGGCCCGCGATCTGGACATCCTGCGCCAAGCCCTCGGCGATGAGCGGCTGAACTACCTCGGTAAGTCCTACGGCACCTTCATCGGAGCGCTTTACGCCGACCTGTTCCCCAGCCGGGTCGGCCGCCTCGTCCTTGACGGTGCGGTGGACCCGAAGCTGACCACGGCCGAGATCAGCAAAGGACAGGCTTTGGGATTCGAGGTCGCTCTCCAGCGCTGGGCCCAGTGGTGCGCCGACCAGCGCGACTGCCCCACGGGCGAGGACCCGCAAGCTGCCATCACGCAGATCAGCGATTTCCTGCAGCAGTTGGAGCAGCAGCCGATCCCGGCGGACACCGGTAGGCCGCTGACCGCCGCGCAGGCCACCAACGGGATCGTGGGCTCCTTGTACTCCCCAGACGGCTGGGAGGGGCTGTCGTTCGCCCTGGGCAGCGCCTTCGACGGCGACGGCCTCGGACTGCAGACGCTGTCGGACTGGCTGACCGAACGCCAGCCGGACGGTTCCTTCAAGAGCAATGCGATGCAGGCGATGTACGCGGTGAACTGCATCGACCGGCCGGACCGGTGGAGTCCGGAGCAGACCCAGCAGCAGGCAGAGCAGTGGAGTCAGGAGGCCCCCGTGTTCGGCGCCGCCCTGGCGTGGGGCAACTTGCCGTGCTACTACTGGCCGGCCCCGGCTGTCGACAAGCCGCGGGCCATCGCCGCGGCCGGCGCGCCGCCGATCGTGGTCGTGGGCACCGAGTTCGACCCGGCGACTCCCTACCAGTGGTCGGTGAGCCTGGCCGACCAACTCGAGCAGGGGGTGCTGATCTCCTGGAAGGGCGGCGACGGTCACACGGCGTACTACTCCGGGTCGCGGTGCATCGACAAGGCGGTGGACGAGTTCTACCTCGACGGGACGGTGCCGCCCGACGGCCTGGAGTGCGACTGAGCAAGCCCAAGCACTGCTGTTCTGAGCGAACGTTGGCTGGCGCCAGGACATGACACATGCCTGCCTGCCACCGTCAGGGCGCTCTTCCGCTTGACGGCCACCGGCGTGCGGTCTGTACTGGGCAGATGGACTTCCTATGGGGTGTGCTCGTCTCTGTGGCATCAGCGTGGTTCTGCCTTTTCATCGCTGATCGCAACAACATGAACAAGATCGGCTGGCCGGTGCTCGGGTTCTTCCTGCCGCTGATCGGAGCGGTGGTCACGATGGTGGTGGCGTACACCAAACAGCGCGACCCCGTATGAGGCTGGCCATAGACGACGACCTGCTCGACGGTCAGGTCCTGCGATTGGTCGGCAGTACGGTGCACCAGGGTGCTGACGTGCAGGAGGTGCTCGACGCCGCGCGGGCGGTCGACCCCACGAACCTGGACACCTGGTACGCCGCTTTCACCGATCTGGCCGAGGTGACCGTCCGGCAGGCCACCGACGCTGAGAGTGCCCGGCGGGCCTTCCTGCGAGCTGCGAACTACCACCGGGCCGCCGGTCAGATGCTGATCGGCGCGCCCTTGGACCCCCGCCTCGTGGCTGCGAACACCCGGTCGCGGGAGGCATTCGGCAAGGCCCTGGCATTGATGCCGCACGGTGAGGTCGTGAGTATCGCCTATGGGAACACCACGCTTCCGGGCTACTTCTTCGCAGCCTCGGATCAACCCGGTCCCACGGTGATCCTGACTGGCGGCTACGACTCCTCGGCCGAGGAGCTCTTCTTCTGGGGAGCCGACTCAGCCCTCGCCCGGGGTTACCACGTGCTCGCCTTCGACGGCCCCGGGCAGGGGGCTGCGCTCATCCAGCAAGGGCTGGTCCTGCGCCCGGACTGGGAGAACGTCATCGGGCCGGTGATCGACTTCCTGCTCACCCGCCCAGAGGTTGACGCGCAGAAGATCGTGCTCATCGGGCTGAGTCTGGGTGCCCATCTGGCGCCGCGGGCCGCGACCGCCGAGCATCGGCTGGCGGCGTGCGTGGCCGACTGCGGGACCTTTGACATGTTCGCCACCTTTCTGTCGCGGCTGCCCGAGCAGATGCGGGCCCCGTTCGAGGCTGGGGACCCGGCGATCCATGAGCAGGTGGGGCAGATGCTGGAACAGATGGCCGAGCCGCCCAGCGCCGGGTGGCCGCTGCGGCGGGGCATGCTCGTCCATGGGGCGGACTCGCCGCTTGACTACATCCTGAAGACCAAGGACTACTCGCTGGCCGGACGTGCGGCGAACATCACCTGTCCGACGTTCGTCTGCAACGCTGCGAACGATCCGATCGGGGCCAGTGCCCCCGACTTGGTCGCCGCGCTGACCTGCCCGCACGAGTTCGTGACGTTCACTGGGGCGGCGGCCGACCATTGCGAATCGGGGGCCCGCCTGCAGTATGACGCTCGGATGTACCAGTGGCTCGGGGGTGTGCTGCGCAGCTGACGGGGTACGCGGTGGGCATGCGTGAGTTCTTGGCCATCGTGACCGTCTCGCTGCTGGCGGGGGCCCTTTTTGGGGTCGCTGGACCGGTTCGTCCTGACCCTCCGGTACCCCAGAACACCGAGATCACCGCTTTGCGCGACGCACCTGAATAGTGAAGGTCGCGGTCGCGGTCTGCCCGATGCTGCCTGTGGCTGTCACCGTGAAGCGGTACCTGCCCGCGCGCACCGGTTTACCCGTCACGCGACCGGTGACGGTCAGGCGGATCCCCTTCGGGAGTGTGCCGGCGCTGACCTGCCAGGTCGCAGCGGAGTCGGCACGCAGGCGACGGTCGTAGTGCCTGCCGACCCTGGCGCGCGGTAGAGCGCCGGAGGTGGAGATTGTGAGGATGGGGGTGCTGACCGCAGTGGGGGTTGGCGTGGTGGTTGTGGCGGGTGTGGGTGTGGGTGTGGGTGTGGGTGTCGGCGTGCCCGGCGCTGGGGTCGGCGTCGGGGTGACGGGGGGCGTCACGGGGGCCGGTTTCGGGGCCACCAGAAGGCCGTAGGTCGCGTGGCCGGTCTGCGAGGTGCTGTCAGCGGCCGTGACGTCGAAGAGGTACGTCCCCGGGGTGGAGACGGAGCCGCCCAGGGTGCCGGTGCCGGACAGGGTCAAACCGGTGGGCAGGTCGGTGGCCTCGAAGCGGTACGGCGGGGTGCCGCCGGTGGCTGTGAAGACGGCGCTGATCGGCGAACCCTGCGTGGTGGGGGCCAGTGCCTGCCGGGTGACTGTGGTCACCGCTGGTCCGCCGGTCGCCAGGCTCAGGTCGTAGCGGCCCAGGGAGGCGTAGTCGGAGTATCCCGTGGTGGCGGGGGAGCCGGACCCAACCCCCTGCACAGCCACGTAGTAGGTCCCATCGGGGAGGACCTGTTCAATGTGCGCTGAAAGGTTCCCGGCGGTGTCCACGTCCGTCTTGGTGGCGGGCAGGTCGTCGCTGGCCAGCAAGGTGCCCGCATCGTCATAGAGGTCCAGGCGCGCATCGAGGTCGGGGCTGACATCCTGCGGTTCGACGGTGAGACTGGTGCCACCACTGGCGTCAAAGGTGAACCAGTCCGTGTCAGTGTTCGTGCTGATCAAACCGGACGTGGTGCCCGGTGTGACGCGTTCGGCCGTGCCGGCATCATCTCCGGCGTCGTCGGCCATGACCGAAGCCCCGTGCGAATGGATGTCAGCCAGATCGTCCTCGCGGTTGTTCGCACCGGTGTATTCACCCTTCGACCATTGGGTCAGCGGCTGGTAGTACCCCACGCCCATGATCGGTGCCCAAAGGCCCTGGCCGCTGTAGTACGTGGTGCCCGGCGTCGCGCCGTCATGCAGCAGCGACAGGTTGTGGCCGACCTCGTGGGTGGCCGCCTCCGAGATGAACTTGGAACCGGTGCCGGCATTGCGGACAGCGAAGACGAAGGCGGGTTGTTCGTCGGCGTGGCCCTGCGTCGCGTCGAACGCATCGAGGTAGGCGATGCCGCCGCAGTTGCAGGAGGTGTAGATCGGGTTGCTGCCCACGATGGCGACGCGGGTACCAAAGACGAGGTCCGCTGCGGACGTCCGGTCGATCGCGCTGTCCAGTGGTTCCTCGGTCGTCACATCCACGTCGAAGGCGGCGTAGTCCTCAGAGACTCGCAGCCAGACGTCTGCGATCCGGGCCTTCTCGGTGTCGTTGAAGGTGGGGTCGGAATCCAGGCTGTAGGCCGGGGCGGTGAACTGACCGTAGGTCCGCGCCCACGAACTGTCTGTGACTGTGAAACCGTCGAAGTCGAGGTAGATCGTGCGCTTGGACCCAGGACGGCTGTGCAGGGTCAGCACGTCGCCAGTTGCCGTCAGGGCGGGTTCGAAGAGGCGTTCGTGGGCCGGGGCCGGTTCGACGTAATAGGGGCGGGCGCACTCGTCGAGCCACAGTGTTCGGTCCGTGCGCAATTCTGAGCGCAGGGTGGCAGGGGAAAGTGCCGCGCGGATTGCGACCTCTGCGAGGTCATCGCCGAGGGCCGTGATGGCGGCGGATCCGTGGGCGGTTTGGTCCAGTTCGACGGGGCAGCGGTCTTGGGCTTGGGCCGGCGTTGCGCCCAGCAGGCTCGCCAAGAGCACAACCGCGCACAGAACGCCGCAGTTGCGCATCGTTTCACCCCTTCATCCTGCTGACTGTGTCGGTCGGCAGATCCGGTGACTTGAGTCCGATTCTCGTCTCAGGGACGGCTGGATGCCCCCGGGGCACAGGTAGCCTTTGGGCGGGATAAACTTGTGTCTCGTATTGCCGCCTTAGCTCAGTCGGCCAGAGCGACGCACTCGTAATGCGTAGGTCCCGAGTTCGATTCTCGGAGGCGGCTCCGTGTGAAAGGCCCGGTCAGGGTCATCTTCTGTGGCTTCTCGGGGTGTGAATGATTCGTCCGCTCGCAGCCCCCCGGATCTCAGGCTCCGAAGAACGTGTCACCCAACCTCTGGTCGGTGTCCTTCGAAACCTCTGCAGCAACGTGCGTGTAACCATCGTCTGGGACACCTGAGAGTGCCCCAGCAATCCCATCGCTGCCCGTAGCGGGACACCAGACAGGAGCAGCAGCGGGGCGGCAGTCTGTCGAGCGCCATGAAGCCGACCATCACGCAACTCGGCTTTCTTCAGCAACGCCTCCCAGGCGTCGTGGTCTGCTCGTGTCCGGATCTTCCAGGTGATTCGGGGGGCTATAGGTTCTGCAAAGCCTGCGCCACGGCCCCGACGTATGCGCGGTAGTCCACGCTGGCCGTCTGCACGGCAGTTGCCACGAGGTTCAGATCCACCTCCACGTATTCGTGGGTGAGGATGCTGCGCAGACCTGCCGACGGAGCGAGGCGTTCAGCGAGATCGGCGGGGATGAAACCCGCGTCTGCGGCGGCGACGAAGGACTCTCGGTACGTCCCCGGAACTGAGCCGGTCGTCGCCGCCGCGGCATGGGAGTTGATGGATACACCCAACTCGACGAGCTGGGTGAGGATTCGTTCGACAGCGTGCCGGATGATCCGGTCGGAGCGCAGACGCGCACCATCGACACCGCCGATCGACTCGAGATCGCCGAGCAGGTCGTTCATGATCTCCAGTCGCAGAATGACGGTATCCCGGTCGAGGGTCATCGCGCGAGTTCCTCCAGGGCGAGGTCGCGCAGCCAAGCGGTATCCATGCGTTCCATGGTGGCGGCGACTGCAGCATTCGCGTGCACGGACTTCCGCGCTTCGTGGAGGACCTCGGCACCCACGAGCGCGCGTTCGCGGATCACTGGCCCGGCACCGTTGAGTACCACCAGATCGATCCCCTCGTATCCAGTTAGCGCCACGAGGTCGTCCCGCAAACCGAGGGCATCGTGCTCTCCGGTGTACTCGAACAGAACGCCCAGATCCAAGTCGTGGGGTTCGGCCTCCGGGCGCAGGGCACTTCCGAAAGCCGTGAGGAGGATGACGGCGTACTCCTCGCACACGAGGTTGAGCTGCGCGGACTGTTCACGCAGTCGCTGCAGTGCGCTGCTGGGGGTGGACACGGGACAACTGTACGGCGCAACTGGGCCCGCACTTCAGTGTCGCGCAACGGTGGCCGGCCCGTTCGCGAGGTGAGTGTGCAGTCGAACGCCCGCATCGACGCGACTGCCGGCACTGGACTAACTGGCATTGGGCTCGTGAGTAGGGGTACGGCGCATCCGCCACCTCTGCGCAGTCCGGAGAAGGTTCCCTTTGCGCAGCAACCCCACTGCTATGCGGTGGACATCAGCGCACATCGAGCCGTGACGCTGAGCACGCCGGCGCACATCCACACACCCCCGTGCGACCCCCGATCGAAGCTCGTACTGCGTAAGTCCCGAGTTCGATTCTCGCCAGGCGGCTCCGAGCGTTTGCCCAGATTGGCTCGTGGATCACCGACGGGTGGTGCGTGCGAATGTCATGCGCCGGGGTCCTCTCGACGATCTCACGCCGCGACCGTTTGCGGTCAGTCGCTGGTGGCTGTGGCGTCGATTCCGCATGAGATCGCCTTCTCCGCGTCGCTGGGCCGAGGCTGGCTGGCCAACTGTCAGGATGGGTGCGGGACGGCATGGAACGAGTTGCCGCGTGACCAGGTCGAGTGGCATTGGGAGCATCAGCTGTGCACGTGCCCGGAGGGGCTGACCAGCGAGGAGTACCGCTGGGCGCCGGTCATCGACGCGTGGAGCGTGCGTCCCCGTGGCACCGCCGCCACCTCAATGGCGGCAGGCGCCGGCGGCTTGGGAATCGACTGGGCCGACTCCGAACCTTCGCCAGCGCCGTTCACGACGATCGCGTGGCGGCCTGCCCACATCATCGTCGGTGTCCTCGCATGCCGAAGGCAACCGGCGCAGCCGCGTGTGCACGTGACCCGGTCAGGCGGTAGTCCGGAGCACAACGGTTTGTCCGGTGAGGTGTTCGAGTTGCCGGATGAGGTCGTGTTGACGCCTGCGGGTGTTGATCTGTGACTGGTGGAGTAGGTCGCGCTCAGGCTTAACCCAGCGAACTCGCACGACGTTACAGGTCTAGCAGTAGCGACAGTGTCTCGCGGACCTCGGTCAGAGCCACCGGCCCAACGTTTCCGGTGCGCTCGTGGATTCGAGTTGTGGCTACGGATCACATCCAACCACCAGCCCACGATGAGGGTGGTCGCGCCGACAACCAGAGCCAGGAGCCCGCATGCGACGGCCGCCTGCCGCAGGACTCGGGCAAGCCGGGGGCGCGTCATCGGTTGTCTCCTCTCCAGGGCCCTGTGAGTGACGTTCCCAGGTCGGGTGGGCGGGAAGATCTTTCGATTCGGACGCTACGCGCCTTGTGTGACCCTTTCTCGCCGGAGGCGCTGCCAGCAAGAGGCTCGCAGGCGACGTCGTGGACAGCCGGTGGTTACGACTCGCTGCCGGTGGGGATCATCGCGGTCGTCGCCCTTAGCGGGCGTTGCTGAACCGCGCCTTCGGCTGATGGCCGCAGCACGATGGGTGCTCATCGGCTGGCGCAAATTCTCTTCGGACCGGGATCGGTGCGTGCGTTGGAGAACGGGACCGGCCAGAGCGTCAAGCAAGTGGGCCGCAACCGTATGAGAGCGGGTCACAACCGAGGGCGGCGCTTCGCTGGTGGCCGGGTCGGCGCTGCGCACGGTCCCCCCCTGGGTCGGATCGCCGGTCGTGGGGGCTAACCGAAGCCGGCCAGTGCTCGATCCCGGTGCCGGATGATGTCCGCGCGGCGATGCGACATCAGTAGGTCGGAGGCACCAAGGCTCAAGTGGTCGTACCACTGGTCCATGGGGTCCACCCCGATCGCCGCCAGCATCGGCTGGGCCCGCTCGGAGACGCCGCTCTTGAGCCCGAACCACTCCAGGATGTACTTGGCGCTGAACAGATCGTTGGCCTGCGAGACCGCCCATGCGACCGCTGCGGCACCCCGAACGGCCGAGGCCCGGCGCCGGAAGACCTTCGGGCCGCCAGCAGCAGCACGGCTGAGGAACCGCCGCATCGCAGTGCGGTACTCGACGTCGCCAACCTCGTCGGCGAAGCGGTCACAGGCGTCGAGCATCTCTTGCACCACGGGCTTGATGTCGACGGCAATCCCGGCCCATTCGAACGGTTCATCAGGCAGTGGTTCGTCAGTGAGCGCCTGCAGTCGCACCCGACCACCGACTTGGCTGTCGAGACCGGCCAGAACGATCTCCTCCAGGCTCATTTCATCCAGGTCCAGTGGCGCACCGAGGAGAGGAGCCAGCAGCGCCTCTGCGCCCTGTGCGCGTTCCGTGCGGATCAGCCTCTGGTACTCGGGCTCGAGGTGATCGATGGTGGCGAGCGTCTCGGCCGTCAGAGAGGCGCGGATGCCCTGACGAGCGTGGCAGTACCGCACGTACGCGCGCAAGACATGGGGCATCTTGGCCAGGTACGCGGTGGGGGCCACGATCTTGCGCGGAAACCAATCCTGCAGAAGTATCTCCACCCGGACGGTGCTCCAGCGATACGGATCAGTACCTGCGTAGGACGTGGCGAACCACAGGATGCTGTCGATCAAGTCGCGCTCGTCTTCGCGGTCAAGCTGCTGGCCGAAGGGCGAGGCGAAGAAGTCGTCGGCGAGACCGGCGATCTGTTCATCGGACAATTCGACGGCGCCCTGCGCCTGACCGCCCTCGGGTAGGCGGCGCAGCATCCACTCCACAATGGGGCGGCACATCGGCCAACTGTCGGACTCCAGTGGGGGCCAGAGCATGGCTCCGCTGGAGATCGCCTGCTCCACCTCGGCTCGTGCGTCGGCCGGGTCGGTTTGTGTCAGCGACTGGTCGGGGTCTTCCAAGAGGCTGCCGGCTTTGATCACCAGATCGTCCAGGGGCTCTGGCACCACGAAGGCATCCTTGACGACGATGCCCAGGTTGGTGTCGATGTAGACAAGCGCCGAGAGGTCTCCTCCCGTAGGCAGTCTCATCCCGAAAAAGTAGTCATCGCAGTCATTGAGTACGTGGGTGAGGAGAAACACGCGGGGATCGAGGACGGCATCCCTGAGGCCGTTCAGCCACAGGGGCATCGGGTGCCTGCGGTCGGCCAGTTCACGGGTGATGCGAGCCTGCGTGACCTCGTCAGCGACCAGTTCGCGCATGACCTTGAGCACTGCAGTGGTCTCCGCATACCGGGCCTCGATGAAGGATTCCAGCAGCTGCTCTCGAGTGATCTTCTGCTCATCGTGGGAGAAGGGGTTGCCGTTTCGCGGGTCGGTCGCCTCGAGCAACCCGCTCACCAAGCTGAGCAGATCTAGGGGTTCGTCGGACCGGAGTGCGCGTCGCACACCCTGGATCAGTTCGGTGTCCGCGTATCCGTCGTGCGGCTCGGGATGGCGGGGCCCCCGTGGACAGGACGACGCTGCGGCCTGCGGTCGCGGCGCTTCCTCGACATGGTGTCACCCTACCCAAGGCCGTGGGTGCTCCCCGATGTCTTGATGGGCCGCAGCCGGGCGTCATTTGTGTGACCGCCAGCAGACCCCTCTCGCTCGCCCGCTGCTGTCACGCCGACGACAGGGGTGGCGTGGATGCGCCGCGCCAGGCCGTCGACACTCCGGCTGCGGCGAGTTGCTGGTGCAACGCCGTGATCTCCTCGCGAAGGCTGAGCCGCGTGGTCTTCACGTGTGACTCCTACTCCGCCGAGGTGGATGTCTCGGGCTGATCGGTCGTAGCCGTCCCAAGAATCCAGAGGTTCAACCGTCCTCCCCGGCGGTGATCGATCAGGGCCTGCAGAGTGAGCCACGCGCCCTCTAGGCTCCGAAGCCGAGAAAGACGAGCAGTCGCCGCTCGAACTCCACCAACGTCGTCGCTTCGAGCCTTCCGAGCACCGTGGGCGTTGCTCCTGCGCACGGTCGTGATCTTGTCGACCATCAGGCAGCTGTCCTGGCTGAGCCCGTTCGCCTCGTCGGCGACCACCGGCACCCGCAGCAGGGGTGCGTCGAGTTCGTTGGTGGTGAAGGGGAAGCCCGTCACCGAGTCGGTCCCATCGAACCGGTCGTCCTGAACGACAAGCGCCGGCCGCGGCATGCTTGCCTAGACGCCACCGGTGACGGTGACGATGTCGCCGCGCCTCATTCGTCCCAGTCGACGGAGACTGCCTCCACGAAGTCCATGTCGTCACTGTCGCGATCGGCGGCAGCCACGAGTGCGGACTGGCGGTGCGCCTCGGCGGCGAACTCGGGGGAGCGCACGTCGGGCAGCCAGATCTGGACCGGTCGAAGGCCCTCGGCCCGCATCCTGGCCCGGTATGCGTTGACGCGCTCACGTACGGTCACGTGACAACGTTACATGTAACGCGGGAATCCGTTCAGTGCCCGAAGAGGAACCCTGAGGCGCCGGCGCGTACTGCTGCCAGGGCGTATTCGTCGAGGTCGATCGACGTCAGGACAATCCCACAGGGTGACGCGGCACGGTTCGTGCCTGCCGGGTGGCCCCGCCCCCGTTCCTGACGGGCACATCATCGAAACGGGCCCCGACAGCTGCCGCCTGCACCAAAGGTCAACAGCTCATGAGCACAATCAAACCCGAGCACAGTGTAGGGCCAGAACAAGCCGTCACCCCGGGGGTCAAAGCAGGGCGACATTCCCACGCCCGGAACCGCTCACTGCCATGACCGCTTCACGCTGCTCGTTCGGCGGTCTCGGTTGTTCCCACGCTGTGTGGGCGTGCCTGGAGCGGCGACCGCAGCACGAATCGGGTTGTCCCCAGGGCTGTATGGCCGTCGGCACGGAAATGTCAGACCCTCCCCGTAGGTTTGGGGTGTCACCAGGTTTGGTGGCCATCAGCTCGTGGAGCGACGCCGCAGGGGAGCCTTCTCTTCTGGTTTCGGCACCGACCGTCGTGGGTGGGGGTGGGCTGAATGGGGTTCTTCGAGATTCCGGCGGCGGCGTTACGCCGCGCCCGGCTGGCTGACGAGCTGCCGGTGGAGATCCTGCCGGTGTTTGAGGAGTTGGCCGAGAGCGTGCTGGGCCTGCCGGACCCGGCCGATTTGAGTGTGGAACAGCGCCTCGGCGCGGTGCGCGCCGCGGCCCGCCTGCAGACGATGCTGGAGGCCTACCAGACCCAGGTCGCCGGGGTGTGCGACGCGCAGCAGGATTCCCGGTTGTTCGCCGCCGGCACGACCGGGTCGATGGTGGCCGCGTTGACCGGGCACAACCGGGCGGTCGGCTCCGCGATCGTGGGCCGGGCCCGGGACCTGCGGTCCATGCCGCACGTGGCCGGTGCCTACCGGCGGGGCCGGATCACGGGCCGGCATGTGCACCTGTTGTGCCGCGCCGCTGGGCGTCTGCCCCGCTTCGCGGTGTTGGAGGCGGATCTGGTGGCGGCGGCGGCGGTGATCGAACCGGTGGTGCTGGCCCAGGTCCTCGACATACTCATCACCCAGGACCGCCGTGAGGCACCCGATGAGGACCTGCGGGGCGCCCGGGCCAAACGCGGCCTGCACCTCTCAGACCTGGGTAACGGGCTGTACCGCGTCGATGGGCACCTGGACCAGATCGCGGGGGCCCGGCTGCGCGACGCGCTGGCCTCGTTCACCGACCCGCCCGCGCCTGGGGATGACCGCACCCCCAGCCAACGCCTGGCCGACGCCCTGGACGACCTGGTCAGTGCCGCGCAGGCCAACACCAAACCGTTGGGGGTGTCCGGGGTGACGGTGCTGGTGGATGCCGAGCAGCTGCCCGATGGGGCCGGGGCCCGGCTGGAGGACGGCACGCTGCTGGGCCCGGACACCTTCGCGTTGCTGACCTGTTCGGCGGTGGTGTCCGTCATCCTGGGCAAACGCCGGGCGGGCAGCTTCATCCCGTTGGCGTTGGGCCGTGCCCAGCGCCGCGCCAGCCACGCCCAATGGGCCGCGTTGACGGCGCGGGATCGGGGGTGTGTGCGCTGCGGGCAGCCGGCCCGGCGCTGCCACGCCCACCACATCGTCGGCTGGGCCGCCGGCGGCCAAACCGATGTGGATGCGATGTGTCTGCTGTGCCCACGCTGCCACCGCGACCTGCACAACGGGAGGTTCACCATCCAGATGGTCGACGGCATCCCCCACTGTGTCCCCGCACGGCGAAGAACCTGAGCCGGCCCCCACAGGGGCCGGCCAGACGCCCAGCGTCAGCACAGCGCAAGCCGAGGCGGTAGCACGGGGCACGACCCGACGCGCCGGCTTGTGGCTCGTGCCCGAGGAACTGGGGCGAGTCGTCATTGGCAGCGACCGAGGGAGGATCGGCGGTACGGCCGGCTGATGATCACCCTAGATGAAGCTGCGCGGCACTACGGGCGCCCGGAGTTCGGACCTGCTGGCCGTGAGTTCGCTCGGGTGGTGCTCCGCCACCCGATCACGAAAGTGTCTCCCTGCACCCATTGCCCGACTCCGACAACGGCTGTCAGAGGTTCTGGGCGGGAAGGCCGACTGGTGCTCGCCGCAACGTCGCGCATCTGCTCGGCCAGCCCGCGCGCCTGTTGGACGCCGGTCGGAGGAACAGGATCTCCTCGCCCCGTACCGGCCCACGACATCCATCATTCGCGCAGCATCGTCAACGCCCAGGCTACGGCTTTCAGGACCTGGTCGCCCACAGCATGACCGAAGGAGTCGTTGATGCCCCTGAAGTGGTCAATGTCGGCCATGACCACGCGAAGGGGGTGCCTTAGCGCGGTGAGCGCGCGATCTCCCCTTTTAGTACCTCGTCCCGCCGCCGACGGTTGACCCGACCGGTGAGGGAATCTGTCCTGGAGAGCCGTTCGATGCTCGTTCAGTGCCTGGTTCGGTTCCTGCAACTGCTGGTCACACGGACAGTGCCGCCGAGGACGAGCAGGCCCATCCTGCCTTTGCCATCATGGCTGCCCGGTGACCTCGGCTGGTCAGCCCTGCACCACCCGGATTGTCTCCAGCGTGGGGTCCGCCGCATACGCGATCCTGATCCCAGCAGCTCGGGCGTTCCTCAGGGCCTTGATGACACCTGGTGTCACCTCCTCGCCGGGGGCTAGAGCAGGGATGCCGGGAGGATAGGCAGCGATGAGTTCGGCGCTGATCCGGCCGACCGCCTGCGTGATCCCGACCGGCTGGGCGGACGCGAAGAAGGCTTGGCGCGGCTGCATCACAACCACCGGCTCGACCGAGTATGCAGCCGGTTCGGCGATCGGACGCGGAGCTCCGCGATGACGCTTGATCGACCTGGCGATGGTGTCGGCAAGACGACGCACTGTCTGCCGGGTGTCGGCCAGTGACACGATGGCAATCACCACGTCGCGGTCAGCGGACTCGACCGGCATCCCCGCCCCGATGAGGTCGTGTTCCACCGCGTTACCGTCGGCCCCGGTGCCCGACAACACCAGGCTGAGTTTGACCGGATCGACGCCGGGACCATCCAGGACCAGCAGGCCCTCGACCCCACGCAGATGATCCCGAGCCTCGCGCGTTGCGTCAATCGCTGCGGTGAGCAGCGCGACTCCATCGCGCTCGAGGAGTGCGCGGGAGGCGTCGATGCTGGCCAAGATGGCGCCCGCAGGACTCGTCGTGGCGGTTGCCTCCACGCCAGCATCCAGCCGGGCGGGGTCGATGCGCTCAGTCCGGGCCAGCACCAGAGCCGCCTGACTCCATGCAGGCAGCGTCTTATGGGCACTGGTCACCATGGCATCCGCGCCGAGTTGCAGAGCATGCGCGGGGAGGTCGGGATGGAAACCGAAGTGCGCCGCCCACGCCGCGTCGACGATCAGGGGGATGTTGTGGGAATGGGCGACTGTCGCCAAACCCTGCACATCTCCGACTGTCCCGACGTAGGAAGGGTCGCCGACGAAAACCGCCCGGGCCTCGGGATGTGCTGCGATCGCGGCCGCCACGGACTCCGCAGCCACCCCGAGCGGCAGGCCTGTCGCCGCATCGACATCGGGGCGAACCCACACCGGCCGCAATCCGGCCAGGACTAGTCCGATGAGTAGGGAGCGGTGCAACGTGCGGCTCACGATCACTGAGTCCTCGTCACCGGCCACAGCCAGCGCGAGTGCCTGATTGGCGTGAGTGGCACCCCCGGTCGAGAAACGGCACACATCCGCCCCCCACAGGCGGGCGGCGCGGCCCTCGGCATCGGCAAGCACTCCTGCCGAGAGCTTCATCGTGTCCAGTCCTGCGTACAGCGGCACGTCGCCTGCCACCACATCGCCCACCAGGTCGTGACGTTGCTTGTGGCCGGGGATGGTGAACGGCGTGGGCGCCGCCTCGTGGAAAGTGAGCCAAGCATCCAGCAGCGGTGCGCTGTCGCGCAGGCAGCGCGGGTCACTGGGCATGGGGTTGAGCATAGGGACCTTTGCTGGCACGTAGTGCGCGGCCGGTCCGCCGGCGTCCAAGGCCAGGATTGAAACAAGCAGGTGAACTGTACCCTTCGATGTCCATCCAGGCAGCGCCTCCCATCCGCCTCGCTTCCGCAGCCGGCTGCGGCTGCGGCGGATCTTCCTCTGAGCGCACCGTGTGCGCCAGACGCGGTTGCCAGGCGGTCAGTCGGAGGGCTGATGACCGCACTTCTTGATCCATGGCCACGAGGACACACACCTGCGACACCCGCCACGGTGTGTAGGCTCAGCGAGGCATGCGGTCATGACTGCGCGGTCTGGCATGGTCATGCGGCGCCGGGAAGCGAAGTGATCGATGGACGATTTGACGATTGCACTGGTCAGCCACCGGGAGCGGCTCGAGCGGGTGAGTGAGGTGCTGGTCCGGTACGGCTTCGCCCAGTGGGTCACTCGTTCGGACCTGGCCAACGAGGGTGGGTGTTCGGCGCGCTACGCGGCCGTGCTGCTGACCCAAGACTGGTCGGGCTTACGCAGGGCGAACGGCTGCGGGGGGTGCTCGTCGAGTTGGGCACCACCTGGGTCAAGTTCGGGCAGATGCTCAGCCTGCGCCCCGACGTCGTCGGTCCGGATGTCGCCCGTGAGTTGGAGGTCCTCCAGGCGGCCGTGCCCCCGGACCCGAAGGGCGTGGCGCAGGCGCTCGTGGAGGCCGAACTCGGGATGCCCGTTGATGAGGCATTCGCTGCATTCGACCCGGACCCGC
Organism: Actinomycetes bacterium; assembly: GCA_029779995.1. The sequence continues at coordinate 1,968 of JAKOZM010000042.1, read as the reverse complement.
TGGCCTCTGGGTCGGTCGCTCAGGTGCACACAGCGACGTTGCACGATGGCACCGAGGTGGTGGTCAAAGTCCTCCACCAGGGCGCCGAACGGGAGGTCGCCGACGATCTTGCCCTGATGGTGGCCCTGGCCCGCTTCCTGGAGGAGCGTGACCAGGAGATCGCGCAGTACCGCCCCAGCATGCTGGTGGGTGAGTTCGCGGGCATGATGCGTTCTGCCGTCGATCTGAGCCAGGAGATGTCGAATCTCCAGCAGTTCGCGGCGAACTTCGCCGGCGAGCCGGATGTGGTCATTCCCAAGGCGTACCCGGAGGTCTCGACCCGCAGAATCCTGACGATGGAGCGTATCCGGGGTGCTTGCTTCACCGACCGTGCCACTGTCGCGGCGACCGGCTGGGATGTGGACGCCCTGGTTCAGAGGGCCACGAATATCTACTTGGAAATGATCTTCCGGGACGGCCTGTATCACGCCGACCCGCATCCCGGGAACTTCCTGCTGCCCGACGGTTCTCATCTGGCGATCTTGGACTTCGGTGACGTGGGGCGGGTGTCCCATCAGCGGCGCGAACAGTTGGAGTCCTTGGTGATCGCCGGGGTCAGTCGTGATGTGGAGTCGCTGACTGACACCGTCATCGAGCTGACGACGCCGCCTCCCGACACTGATCTGGTGCAACTGCGCTCCGATCTCGACGACTGGTTGAACCGGTATCTGCTGGCCGGGGTGGCGCACCTCGACGTGGCTGGGATTATCGACAGCGGCATGAGCCTGATGCACAAGAACCATATGGTCATGCCGGCCGATCTAGGTCTGCTGTTCCGGGTGCTCCTGAGGTTGCAGGGCCTGGGCCAGAGCGTGGGCACCGATGTCCAGGTCACCGAGTTGCTGCGTCCGTATGTGCAGCAGGCGGCTGCCAAACGATTCGACCCGCGGCGGCTGGCCCAGGAGGCTGCGCGCACGGCCCGCAGCTGGGAGCGCTTCATCGGCTCGTTCCCGCAGGAGATGACCGCGATCCTGGAACAGATGCGCACCGGGGAGTTGGGGGTGGACTTCCGGGTTCATGACGCGGACGGTGTGACCGACCAACTCGTCGATGCGCTGATTGCCTCGGCATCGCTGCTGGCCGCGGCGCAGTTGTTGTCGCGCGACAAGGGGCCGTCGATTGGTGGGCTGTCAGTCGCGGGCCTGATCGCCGCAGGAGTGGGTGCCGCCACGTGGCAACGGCTCGCGTCACAGCGCCAAGGACACCGCTCGGCGGTCAGCGTCGCTCGCTCCCTGATCCGGATGCGACGCGCCTGAGAGTGGGCGGCGGCCTCCGAGCGTCTTCGAAAGGGATCTTTGCGCTCACGAGTGCTTGCGGATAACAAGGCCGGCAGTATTCAAGACCGTGCTCTCCAGGTCGTTGTAGGCGGCGACTTGCACAACGTCGTCGAGAACCCGAGCAGATCGCTGCTGGTCGTGATCGAAGGGCGCCCCGAGGTCGAGGTCCCGCGGGCGCCGGGTCCAGCGTGGCGCCCTAAGGCGGTGATCAGGATGACCTGGTGGCGTCGGCAGACGTCAGCGACCTCGGCCCCTTGGTCCCGCAGTCGCTGCCGGGCCCGGGGCATTCGTCACCGCAGTCACTGTACGTAGGGGGTTGTCGAGAGCTCCGCAATCTGGGCTACGTCAACCTCCAGGACTGGCGCCACGTTCCGGTCCGCCATGCGTCCGCGGCACCAGCGAGAGGTCGGGCCCTGACGATGACCGTGACGCGCAGCGGGGCAGAGCCCTGTGTATCCACCCTGATCCGGCCCTTGCGTGCCACCGTGGTGTCGCAGAAGACCTTCTCACCGGCGCTGTTCGGGGCTAACGGCCGGCACAACACGATGGGCTTCAGCACGGCACACGTGGACTTGCGAGTGGCGATCCTCTCCGTCAGGACACGATTGCCGACCTTGGTGGGTTTCGGCGTGTGCAGCGCGACCTGGATCGG
>JAKOZM010000038.1 GCA_029779995.1 Actinomycetes bacterium | reverse complement strand
ACGATCCAGTGGACGCCGGCGTCGTCGATGACGATGAAGTCGGGCTCGTACTGCCGCTGGACGGCCCCAGCCAAGTATGTGATCCGCAACGGCACGGTCGCGTCGATCCGCACCCATGCTCGGACCGAGCCGGACTTCTCGAAGATGTCGGCCAGGATGAACTCGGTCGAGAAGGCGTCGAAGGTATTGACCTCGTACACCGACTTCGCGTACCCGGCATACGGGTAGCCGCGGACGAACTCTCGTGATGACGTGACGACCTGCCGGTCCGCCGCAGGCCGGGTCTCGAACCGCTCCGACGGCTCGGGCCAGCGCACAGGCCGAACCTCGCGGACCTCCCTCGCCGGCGAGGAGGTCTGCTTGGACGCGATCCACTCGGTCAGACGCGCGGTCGCGAGCCGGCCATGCTCGGGCCGCCACGGTGTCGCCTCGGTGACCGCAGCGCCGGCCAGGAACGCCCGGGCTACAGCGACCGCGGCGTTGAGCTCGGTCACCGACGCCTCGACGGCGTTCGTCCGGATGAGGCGGCCGACGAGGTCATTCTCGATCGTGTCGAACGGCATCGCCGTCTGAGTCGCGATGACTTGCTCGATTTGATCCCGAATGACCACGTGTGCCTCACCGGATGAGTCACGCTCGGCGTCGATGGCTTTGCGCGTCAACGTCGGAGCGTTGTCCTTGGCGAAGGTCCGACCCAGCGCTTCGACCGAGTCGAGGTTGATCGAGGCCAGGGTGAACGGGTCTCGCTCCCACCGCGTCACCACCGACGGCAGAAACAAGGGGATCGTCACCCCACCAGGCGTCCGCGGCTTGAGCACCCGCCGAAGCGTCTCCACCGATGCCGAGCCCGCGCCGACGCGGTCATCGAGCGTGGAGACCATGAGTCCCGTATGCCGTGAGGAACCGCCCTCGTTGTCACTGTCCTCGACGTCGAAGAGGGTGTCCTGATTCGGGTCGGTGGCTGCCGCGCCGGGCAGCTCGAACTCGACCGTCCCCGTCGTGGGGAACGAGAAGTCGATCGGCAGGTCACCCTGCGCACCGACCGCTGCGCCCGCGCCATACCGGCCGATGCGCGGATTGACGACAACGGACGCCTCGTCGACCCGGTCGCCGAGGGTCTGCTCGAGCAGGGACTTGGCCTGCTTGAGGAGCGTGGCGAAGGAGCGGTGCGAGAGGACCTCGACGGTGTCGAGCATGGGATTGCCGGTGCGCTGTCCGAACGGGAGCCGCAGGCCGCGGCCGAGGATCTGCTCGGTGAGCAGGTTGGACTCCATCGACCGGACCGAGGCGATGACGTAGATGTTCTTGACGTCCCACCCCTCTTTGAGCATCGACACCGAGACCACGGCCCGCACTGGCGAGTCCGGGTCCTCCAGTCGGTCGAGTAGTGCCAAGGTCGCGTCCGGCTCCTCCGAGGTCACCAGCAGCACCTGCTCGGGCGAGCCCAACATGTCCGACCCGACCAGCAGATCCCGGTACTCGGTTGCCTCATCGATGGTTGTGGCAACCAAGAACATGACGGGCTCGGCGAACTTCCGCCCTCGGACCTGGGCGCAATACGCGCGCATGGCATCGCGCTTTGCGTCGAGCAGTGTCAGCCCGTCTGCGAGCTGAGTCCGGACGTCATGGATGCCGTCCTGCCGCGTCACGAGCACCGGGATCTTCACCCACCCATCGGCGATCGCCTCCGACAACGGGTACCGGTAGACCACCATCGACTCCGACGCCGCGTGCGGAGTCGCTGTCAGCCCGATCGTCGCCAGCGGGTGCAGCTCGGTGATCGCTGCCTCGAACTTCTTCGCCGAGCCCGAGTAGTAGACGTGATGCTCATCTGCGATCACCACGAGGTCATCCGCCGACTCCAAGTAGGTCCGCACCGCGGTCCCGAGCGTCTCGTGCGGCTGGAACGCGCGCCGCCGGTCCTCCTTGTTCGGCCGCAACAGCGACTGCACGGTGAAGACGAAGACCTTGAACCGGTCCGGGTCCGCCAACGCCGCACCGACCTCGCCACGTTCGACGGTGTCGAGGGTGATGACCATAGGGCGCGACTGCAGGCCGCGCAGGTACTTGGGATGCCCCGGGGTCAGGTTGTCGATCGTCTTGCGCTGGATCGTCGACCCCGGGGTCACGATGAGGACGTTCCGCACCCCCGACTCGTAGAGGTAGTCGATCAACCCGCCGGCGATGTAGGTCTTGCCCACGCCTGTGGCAAGGTCGGCGATGAACTCGGCCCCCGGCTCTGCGGTGTCCAGCGCCTTGGCCAAAGCATCGAGGGCCTGCTGGTTCGGCTCGCGAAGGTCCAGGTTGTAGCTCACCTGCTCGACCAGGGCCGGGTCGTAGTCGATGCTCACGACCGCGATCCTTCTGTCGATTCTTCGGTATGCCGTGTGCTCGCCTCGGTGCGCCGCCGCATCCGTTGTGCCCCACTCGTCAGGAGATCCCGCGGCGCCTTGCGGATCCGCGATCCCGGGCTCACCTCAGCCAGGATCGACTCAGCCTCCGGCAGAACGGACTTGGCGACGACCGTCACTCGCTCCTTCTCGCTCAGTGCTCCGACGATCTGACGAATCTCCTCGCTCCCGACTGCCCCGTCGACGACAGCGAGTCGCATCCGACCTCGTACTCCGCACAAGGGTGCTGCCTCGGGCTGCCACTCGAATCCGAGCTGGCCAGCCACTGCGCGTGCGAACCGACCGTTGATCGCCCACTGCGCCAACAGCACCCCGAACGGGGTGTCCTCGTACATGGAGTGGCCAACGGTCACCGCCCGGAAGCCACCGCCACCATCCCAGCCGGCGGCCCTCGTGATACCACCGGGATCATTGCCCTCAACGACCTTCGTCAGGCGGGGCAGCGTGAACTGGTCCACCGTCGAGGGCAAGATCTCCGAGGTCACCCAACGACGACCCATCTTTTGCGCGACAGCCGCGGTGGTCCCCGAGCCAGCAAAGCAATCGAGGACGAGGTCACCCGGGTTGGAGCCGATATGGATGACGCGCTCCAACAGCCGCTCCGGCTTCGGCGTAGCGAACGCTCCCGTGGCCCCGAACAAGGCTTTTGACTCGTACTTGGCGATTCTGCTCGAGCCAACATCTTGGTAGTGCCAGAGCGAACGAGGCACCAGATCGCCCACCTCAGACAAGAACGTCTTCTTCATCGGGGCAGCATCACCTGATTTCCCCCAGTAAACCCTGTCGTCGGCGACCAGCTCCAAAAATCGGGCTTCCGGGATGGCCCAGTAGCGCCCATTGGGCGGCTGAAAGGATCGTCCCGTGGGGCCGGTCACAACATACTGGCCTTTGGAATAGGGCTTGGTCGCGGTCAACGGCGAAAGCCTGTAGGGGCCCCGAGGGTCTCTGTCGAGGTTCTTGAAGGCCGCGTTCGTGGCCTCATCACGTGGCAATCTACTCAGCTTCAGACGCTGAATGTCCCGGGCGTAAGCGACGATTGTGTCCTGGTCGTTGCTGAGGAACTTGGCGACGGTCCGTGGCACGTCAGCACGCGACCAGACGATCGTTTCCACGAAGTTCTGGCTACCGAACACCTCGTCCATCAGGAGCCGCATCCGGTGCTGTTCGGCGTCGTCGAGGTGAACCCAGACCGAACCATCCGGGGCGAGCAAGTCGCGGATCAGCAGGAGCCGTTCGCGCATGAACGACAGCCACGTCGAGTGCTCCATCCAGTCGTCGTAGTGCTCGAACGCCTGCCCGGTGTTGAACGGCGGATCGATGTAGACGAGCTTGACCTTGCCCCGATAGATCGCCCGGAACTCAGGCACCTCGCACAAGATTCGGAGCACGTCGAGGGAGTCGCCCGTGAAGAGGAGGTTCGCGGCATACGGATCCTCTGGGACGTCGCCCACGACACCCGTGAAGTCCGCTAGGCGCACCTCGGACGCCGCCGGGTGATCCCGCTCGACCCAGACGGGCTTACCGTCGGCGTCCTTCGGGACCAGGAGGAACTTGTCCTTGCCCGGCCAGACGAGCTCGAGTCGGGCCTCAGTCACTTGGGATGCCTCTCCGCCTTGAGGAGTCGCGCCTGTTCCTTGTAGGGCAAGGGATAGCGCTCCAGAAGCCACGTGCGGCGGCTCAGTTGGTTGGACAAGTATCTGCGCTCTGCCGGGGCGTCGGTCACGGGTAGG
>JAKOZM010000034.1 GCA_029779995.1 Actinomycetes bacterium | reverse complement strand
CCGATCCCATCGGCGCGCTCGACACATGGGCCGACCCGTCTGGCACGCGCGACCAACAGATGAACGCAGGGTAAACTCCCCGCTGTGGCTGCATCGCTCTTCACCAAGGCGCAACGGGGAGACCGACGGGCGTTGGGGCGTCTGCTGACTCGGGCGGAGAATCGGGTCGAGGGTGTGAACGCGCAGGTGGTCGGGCACTTGGGCAAGGCCCACATCGTGGGGATCGCCGGGCCCGCTGCGGTCGGCAAATCCAGCTTGATCGCTGCGCTGTTGGCCCGATTCCGAGCTGAGGGCAAGCGGGTGGCAGTGGTCACGATCGACCCGAGCGCGGAGCGTGCCGGCGCTGTCCTGGGAGACCGGATCCGGCTGCAGGATTGGGCCACGGACCCCGACGTGTTCATCCGGTCGATGGCGAGTCGAGGTCATCCAGGCGGACTCGCACCGACCACACCTTTGGTGCTGCGGATTCTGGACGCCTGTCGCTTCGACATCATCCTGGTCGAGGCCGCCACCACAAGTCCCGATGTTATCGCGCAAACCGACACGCTCCTGCTCATGGTGACCCCGGACTCCGGCGATGCCGTGCAACTGTCCAAGGCGCAGGGGGTCAGCGCCGCCGACATTCTGGTCGTCAACAAGGCCGACCGTGAGGGGATCGGGCGGACTGTGACGGATCTAAGGGCGATGACGGGGCGCCCGGTCATCACGACCGTAGCTACGGCAGGGGCTGGGGTCCGGGACCTGGTGAGCGCCATCGAGGCACACCGCCCGACTGAGTCATGGGAGCAGCGTCACCTGCGCCGAGTCATCGATGAGATCGAGTCAACTGCGGTGGACATCGTCCGGGAGCAGATGGTCGATGCCCCCGATCTGGCACAAAGAGTGGTCGACGGCGAACTCGACCCGTTCGTCGCGGCGCAACTCATGACCGGCAGCTACTGACGCTCGAGTCAGGGCATCCCGGGAGTCTGGTTGGCGGGCCGGCTGACATCTTCTCGGATAGTCACCGACGGCCCACTCTGCGGGCTGTTGGACGTGGGCGCTGAGGCAGGCGCTGGCTGGGGCGCTTGAACTGTTGTGGGGGCCGTCCAGTTGTTCACAGTCGCGGGGGTGGCTGCGGGTGCCTGCGCAGTGAAGACGGGGGCGGTGCGCTGCGCGTAGCGGGCGGCAGCACGTAGGTCGGCCGAGGCGGCCGCGGACATCCGGCGGGCCACCCTGGAATTTGTGCGGAAGGTAGCGATGTTCGCGGATCCCTTCGCTGCCGCTGGCATCGCAGCGTGCGCCACGGGCGGGGTCGCAGCGGCGGTCGACTCGGCATTGGGCTGCAGGAGCGTCCACGTGACTCCCGCCCCTGCAACAGCGGTGGCTACGACCAGTGTCCAGATCGGCCAGGACCGGGATCGGGGCTGGGCAGCAGGCGGCTCGGGCTCGCAGGCAAGGATGCGAATGCGTGCGGTTGTATCGCGAGATGTGCCGAGGCTCACGGCCGACCCCCGCCCCATGAGAGTGAACTGAATTCCGCCCAGAATCTACCGCACGGATACGCTTAGGGGAGACGAAGGGTGTGGATATGTCGGTGGTGGTGGGTTACGACGGTTCTGACGGCTCTGAGCGGGCGCTGCAGTGGGCGGTGGAGGAGGCCAAGCTGCGCGCAGTGCCTTTGCAGATCACGGTCGTGTGGGAGGAACCCATGGTCGACATGGGCTTCGGCGGGGGTGCCATCATCGACCCCACGCTGGCCGAGGTGATGAAGGAGCGCGGCGAGCAGATCGCTACACAAGGCCGTGAGTTGGTCGCGAACAGCGGCCTGGAGGTCAGCGCCGAAGCGGTGGTCGGGCCGGCGGCGTCCGCGTTGGTCGAGGCCAGCGAGCGTGCGGAGCTGCTGGTGACGGGCTCACACAGCAAGCGGGGCGTCGCTGAGATCCTGCTGGGGAGCACCTCATCGCAGGTGGCGACCCACTCCAAGTGCCCCACCGTGGTCGTGCGTCCCAAGCCCGTCACCTATCACCGGCTCGGAGTGGCCATTGACGGGTCGGAACCTGGTCAGCGTGCCCTTGACTTCGCCTTCGATGAGGCCAGTCGCCGGGGTTGGAAACTGCTCGTGATCCATGCGTGGGACGTGCACGTGGTCGGTTTCGATGTGGATGCGAGTACGTATCCCAAGGGCGGCATCATCGACGAGGTCAAAGATGCCGAGGATCGGCTCAGTTCCGAGGTGCTTGCCGGCCATCGCGACCGGTACCCCGGCGTCGAGATCGAGTTGCATCTAGGGCGGGGCCACGCGGACAACGTGGTGCTCGAGGCCTCCGACGAGTGCGACCTGCTGGTGGTCGGATCCCGTGGCCATGGTGGTTTCGCGTCCCTGATGCTTGGTTCGGTCAGTAACCGCGTGCTCCATCACGCACAGTGCAGCGTGGCCGTCGTCCACTGACATGAACGCGGCGCTGAGCCTGTTCCTGCAGGTCCTGCCGCTGGCGCTGGGCGCGGCCATCAGCCCCACGTTCCTGGCGATGCAGGTGGTCGTGCTCACCAGCCCCGCCCCGGGGGCCCTGCGGCGCGGGTGGGCGTTAGCTCTGGGCAGTATGTCGATGCTGTTGTTGATCAGCGTTGGCGGCTTCTCCCTCGCATCCGCGCTGCCGCCCTTGCAGGTGAATGGGCCCACCTGGGTGGAGGCAGCGATCCTGGCGATCGGAGGCGGTGCCCTGCTGGCTGTGGCCCTGCGGGTGCGATCGAAGCCGGCGAAGAAGCATGATTCGGTGCTCTCGAAACTCGTCGACGCCCGGCCACCCTTCATCTTCGGCATCGGTGCGCTGCGACTTGCCCTGAACGCCTCAACGCTGGCGTTGTACATTCCCGCCCTGCACGTCATCTTCTCGGCCACGGTCGACATAGCGGTGAAGGGGCTGGCTTTTGTGATGCTGTTCCTGATCACTGAGGCTGCCGTGCTCGGTCCCGTGGTCGCGGTCACGGTGGCCGGCGAGAGGGCCAAACCGGTGCTCACCCGCCTTCACGACGGCTTCGAGCGCCACTCGCGGCAGATGACCATCGTCACGTGTGTCGGTTTCGGCGTGGCGCTGCTCGGCTTGGCGGGGTGGACAGCCTTGCAACTGGTGTAGGGGCGGCGGCCTACACATCTGGTTGAAGCCAGCGCCAGAAGCGTCATTCTCAACCAGCGACACGTTTCGGATGTCTGGTTTGACGCATTTGCACCGCGTGGCGTCTACAGATCTGGTTGGCCAGTCCCTGCCCTCAACCAGATGTGTAGACGGTCGGTGAGGTAGCCCTGACCGATGGTCTACTCGATCGCCGAAGTCAGGCCGGCCAGTGTGTCCCGGATCCCGTCGAGGAACACCGGTAGGTCGCGCATCGCGTCGTAGTCGGCGGTGACACCAAAGTTCACCAGGCCGTTGTAGCTGGCGATCGCCGTGGAGATCCGGACGCCTGAGGCCAGCGGAACGAAGGGGATGAGGGCTTGGAGTTGCCGGCCGAGCATGAAGAGTGGAACCTGTGGACCCGGGACATTTGTCGTGACTGTGTCGAATGCGCGCAGGTCGACCCGGCCCGCCACCCGGCCCGCCGCAGCGAAGAGTGCAGGCGGCACGAAGTCCGCCAGTCCGATGATCGAATCCACCGTCAGAGGTGTCCCACTGCGCTTGACGCGATTCATCTGCCGGGTGACCGCGTGCAGGCGTTCGACCGGGTCCTCGATGCCCACCGGAAGGACCGCGAACATCGCAGACACCTCATTACCGCCGCTGGCATCGCCGGGTTTGCGCATGGAGACGGGGATCATCGAGTGGATCTCCAGCGGTCGGGTGTCCACACCACGACCTAGAAGGAGCTCCCTGAAACCCCCCGTGACGGCGGCCAGGATCACATCATTGACCGTCCCCCCGAATGCGTTCTTGGCGGCCTTCAGTACGGACAGGTTCGTCTCGGCCCACCCCCAGCGACGGTGTGGGGAGTTGCTGCCTCCCAGCACGGTATCCGTGGCCAACATGCGCTGGCCGAAATTCTTGCTGCCCAGTGTGCGCACCGCCATGTGCTCGACAAGTTCCTTGGGACGGGTGGCCCGCTCCAGAATCCGGCCAAGATGCTCACCCGGGCGCTTCACCGAGTCGACGAGCGCGTCGGCCATCAGACCCACAGTGTTGGGACCCGGTTCCGGATTCCACTGGCTTGGTCCGCTGGATCGTCCCTCAGGGCTGACGTCGAGAATGACCTCCATGATGTCGTGGCCGGACAAGCCATCAATCATCGCGTGGTGGGCCTTGTTGATCAGCGCCCACCGGCCGCCAGCGAGGCCTTCGACCAGCCACATCTCCCAGAGCGGGCGATCCAAGTCGACCCGCTGCGACAGCAGTCTGCTCGCCAGACGTTGGAGTTGGTCATACTCACCGGGGCTGGGTACTGCCGTGTGGCGCACGTGGTACTCGAGTTCGAAGTCCTCGTCATCGACCCACACGGGTTGCCCGATGTCCAGCGGGACCGACTGGATGCGCTGGCGGTACCGAGGCACGGCGTCGAGCCGGGAATCGAGGTATGCGCATAGGTCCTCGTAGCTGGGTGGTGGCCCATCGAAGACCATGAGGCCGCCGATGTGCATGGGCTGACCATCGCGTTCGAGCAGCAGAAAGGTGGTGTCGAGGGGACTGAGGCGATCTGGCACCTGATCAGGGTACGCCTTGCGCCCCTGACGCCGTGGCAGACTTCAACGAGCCCGCCGGAAGCGTCGGGGTCCACCGGACCACTGGGCCACATCGCTCATGCTGCGACCAGTCACCACCGCGATCACGGGATAGCCGCCCGTCGTCGGATGGTCCGGCCCGAGGATGATCGGCAATCCGTTGGGAGGTAGCTGGACCGCGCCGAGAACCATGGGCCTGCTGGGCAGGCTCGTGATGGCTGCGGCAATGGGGTCGCCGGTGAGTCGCACGCCGATGCGATTGGACTGGGGGTCGAGGTCCCATTCGCGCTGCAGCAGGGGAGCGAGGTCGAGGTCGGGACCTGGTGTCACCTCGAAGCTGAGTCGGGCCGGTGGTGGTGGCGCATGGTCCACGGTTGGAGTCCCGCGATGCGGGCCGACCGGCAGATGATCTCCGACCTTGACGCTCGGTCCGAGCTGACCCAACGTGTCTCTCGACCGCGAGCCCAGAGTGGGCTCGACCGTCCAGCCGCCAGCGATGGCCACGTAGTACCGAAGGCCGCTGCGGGGGGTCCGGAGAGTGAGTCGATCGCCGGGCGCGACGTGCAGTGGTTCGTCAGTGGAACGGCTGCGGCCAGCCACAACCACGGGGCCCTGAGCGCCGGTGACGGCCACAGTGACGTGTGCGGTCGCTTCCAGGACAAGCCCGCCGCCGAGGCACTCCAGCGAAGCGCACTCGTCCGGGTTGCCCACCAATCGGTTGCCCAGCCGCCAGGAGAATTGGTCGAAGGCGCCGGCGGTCGGCACCCCGAGGTGAGCGTAATCGTGGCGACCGGCATCCTGCACCAGCGTCTGTGCCCCCAGGGCTCGCACAATCATGTGAACTGCACCCGCGTGCCCGGTGTCAGCAGCGCCGGCTCGGTCGACCCCGGGTCGAACAAGTGGGCATCGCAGTGGCCCACTAGGTGCCAGCCACCGGGGGAATCCGTCGGGTAGACCGCCACGTAGCCCGCAGCGATGGCAATCGAACCGGCGGGCACCCTGGGTCGTGGTCGGGGTCTTCGCGGGAGATGGAGCTGCGGGGGCAGGCCCTTCATGTAGGCGAATCCGGGCGCAAAGCCGCAGAAAGCCACTGTGAAGACGCGCTGGTGCAGGGCAGCGACGACGTCGAGCCCCGACTGGCGTTCCACGTCATGAAGATCCTCACCGTCCCACCTTGCTGGCAACGATACGAGGTTGCCCGCCGGTGGTTCAGGTGGATCCTGCAGACCCTCCAACGACTGCGGGTCATGAATCAGAACGCAGTCCTCTGCGGGCACACTGCCCGGAATTGCCGCCGCGAGCGCCAATGGCCGGTCCGTGTAGACCAGCCAAGCCCGCTCGCCGAACGGTACGACCTTCACGCTTGGATCCGTATGCCGTAGTCACGTAGTTGGGCGGCGATCCGGTGAGCGAGCGCAGCCGCCCCGGGTGTATCGCTGTGCAGGCACACCGACTGCGCAGCGACGGTGATCGTGCGACCGCTCACGGTCTGCACCCGACCCTGGGCCAGGTGCAGGACCTGGGTGAGTACCGCGTCATCGGCGTGCAGGACGGCCCCGGGCTGCGTACGGGGCAACAACCGCGCATCGTCGGTGTAAGCGCGATCCGCGAATGCTTCCGCGATGGTGGAGATGCCCGCAGCCTTGGCCATCAGCAGGTACAGCGCCCCCGGTTGCCCCATAAGGGCCAACCCCTCGCACGCGTCGACGAGCGCCTGCGCGACCTCGGCGTCAGTGGCTGCGGCGTGGTAGAGCGCGCCGTGCGGTTTGACATAAGCCAAGGCTGTGGGGGTGTTGCTGGCCAGACGCTGTATCTGGTCGCGGATCTGGTCGCGCAGAGTCGATGCTGGGACGTCTTGACGTGTTCGGCCGAAGTCGGTTCGGTCCAGGTAGGACGGGTGGGCACCGATCCGTACGCGCCGCTGTGCCGCCAGCCTCGCGACGGCGGACATCGTATCGTCATCCCCGGCATGCCCGCCGCACGCGATGCTGACACTGGACACCACCTCGATGATCCGTGCATCCAGATCGAGGCCCATCTCCCCGACATCGGCATTGAGATCGATGGTGGTCATGATGTCGATGGTGCCTGTCGCAGGTACACCAGATCAATGGCGTGACGGCCCTGGCGTTCGCCTGCTGACTCATACTTCGTGCGTGGCCGGTCGGGCTGGCGGGGGCCGTCGTATGTCTTGCGCATCGCAGGTTGTCGGTCCAACACCTCGCGCATCACCTGTGCGTATGCGGCAATGTCGGTGGCCAGGTGCAGTTCGCCGCCGGGCACTAAGGCGCGGGCCGCGGCCAGTGCGAAGTCACGGCGCACCAGGCGGCGCTTGTGATGACGCACCTTCGGCCAAGGGTCAGGGAAGAACACGAGGAGTTGTTGCAGGCTCTGCGCAGGCAGGCGTCGTGTGAGGAAGTCCAGGGCGTCTTCGTGTAACACGCGCAGGTTGGTCAGTTGTTGGTCCTCGATCTGCAGCAGTGTGCGGGCGATGCCTTTGGTGTGCACGTCGGCCGCGATGTAGTCCGTCTCAGGGTGCGTCGCGGCCAGATGCAGTGCGGTGTCGCCCAGCCCGCTTCCGATCTCCAGCACTCGCGGCGCCCTGCGTTTGAACACAGCATCGAGATCGAGGGAATCTGGCCAGTTCGCCAGGTCGAGGTCGGCATGCTCGGCCAATGCCAGTCGTTGGTTCGGCGACAGGCGGCCCCGGCGCGCGTGATAGCTGCGGATGACCTCGGACACGCTGGCCACGCTACCTGCGACGATCGGCACAGCGTGTCCAGCCCATGCTGCCTGCGGACGACCCTCAGGTGCCGGGGCGTTTGATGCCACTCCTGCTTTGGGGCTCCTGCGTGCGGCCGCTAAACTGGGCAACGGCCCGCCTTGCGTGGGTTCTGGTGGGTGTAGCTCAGCTGGTAGAGCACCTGGTTGTGGTCCAGGTGGTCGCGGGTTCAAGTCCCGTCACTCACCCCAAAACGGAAGACCCGGCAGGCTTGCCGGGTCTTTTGTTTTGGGATTGGTTGTTCTGCGGGGCTTGGGAGGAGCGTCCCGGAGGGGCGCGACGGCTCCCGTCACTCACCCCAAAACGGAAGACCCGGCAGGCTTGCCGGGTCTTTTGTTTTGGGATTGGTTGTTCTGCGGGGCTTGGGAGGAGGTCGCCGGAGGTGGCCAGCAGAGTCCAGGCGTTCGTCCAGTGCCCAGGCGTTCGTCTCGGGTACAGCGGTTCGTCATTTCCGGCTGCGACACGCCGAACCGCTGTGCCGCGGACGAACGGGTCCCGACCTGTGCCGTGCGTCCGGCTGTGGATGGCGCCGAGTGCTCTGTTCTGAGTCGGCGAGGGGCAATGACCGCGGACGGTGGGCCAGATGTGAGCCCGTGGGTGCGTTCCATAGCGCGGGATCGCAGTGCCCAGGGCTGGAACCCTTCGGCCATGCTGAGTTAGGCAGCAACTCGACTAGTCCGCCAAGACCATCAGCATCCCCGTCGGCTCGGCGCCACCCCCTTCGGGGGAGGACAAAGCCGTACGCCCGTGTAACAGTCAATGCCAGGACGGACACGGCCGTGGAGGAGCTGCAATGAGCGCGGAATTCACTGGGAAAGTCAGCCTCGACATTCGGGATTCAGTTCCCGACTGGACGCCCTATCTGGCTCCCAGAGCCCCCGAGGGTGCCCCCAACGTGGTGTTCGTCGTCTGGGACGACGTCGGCTACGGGACCATGGAGTGCTTCGGCGGGCCGGTACACACCCCGACGATGAGCCGCATTGCTGACCTGGGCGTTCGTTACTCCAACTTCCACACCACCGCGCTGTGCTCGCCCACGCGAGCGTCGCTGCTGACCGGTCGCAACGCGACATCGAACGGCATGGCGACGATCGCTGAATTCTCGTCCGGGTTCCCGGGCATCTCCACGCGCATCCCGTTCGAGAACGCCTTCATCTCCGAAGTGCTCGTGGAGCACGGCTACAACACCTACTGCGTCGGCAAATGGCACCTGACCCCCGGTGAGGAGACAGGGATGGCGGCCTGGAAGAAGCGCTGGCCACTCGGTCGCGGATTCGAGCGCTTCTACGGTTTCCTGGGCGGCGAGTCCAGCTCCTGGTATCCCGACCTGATCCACGACAACCACCCGATTGAGCCGCCGGCCACGCCGAGCGAGGGCTACCACATCGCGAAGGATCTGTCGGATCGGGCGATCGAGTACATCCGCGATGCAAAGGCCGTCGACCCGGACAAGCCGTTCTTCCTGTACTTCTCCCTGGACGCCGCGCATGCCCCGCACCACGTCTTCTCGGAGTGGGCGGACAAATATCGAGGCGTGTTCGACGACGGCTACGAGGCCATTCGCGACCGCATCCTTGAGCGGCAGAAGGAGCTCGGGTTGCTGCCGGCCGACACGCAACTGTCCGGTATCAACCCGCACGGTGAGCCGGCCGCCACCGGACCCGACGGGCAGCCCTGGCCGTTGCTCGACACAGTGCGTCCCTGGGCCTCGCTGACCGACGATGAGAAGCGACTGTTCGTCCGGATGGCTGAGGTCTTTGCCGGCTACGTCGAGTACACCGACGACCAGGTCGGTCGCGTGATGGACTTCCTGCAGGAGTCCGGGGAACTCGACAACACGATCATCGTTGTGGTGTCGGACAACGGCGCCAGCGGCGAGGGTGGGCCAAACGGCACCTTCAACGAGTGGCGCTTCTTCAATGGCGTGCCGACCCCGACCGAGTTGACGCTGCAGCACATTGAGGAGCTCGGCAGCCCGCTGTCGTACAACCACTACAACACCGGATGGGCCTGGGCGTTCGACACCCCGTTCCCTTACTGGAAGCGCTGGGCGGGGTACGAGGGCGGCATTGCCGACATGGCCCTCGTGGCCTGGCCTGCGAAGGTCGCGCCCTCCTGCGCACCGCGATCACAGTACGTCCACGCCGTCGACGTCGTGCCCACCATCTACGACTTGATCGGCATCACGCCGCCGACGACACTCAACGGCTACGAGCAGAGCCCGATCGAGGGGGAGAGTTTTGCCGCCTCACTCACGGACCCGCAGGCGCCGGCCAAGCGGACACAGTTCTACGCGATGCTCGGCCAGCGTGCCCTCTATGACGACGGCTGGTTGGCCTGCACCTTGCATCCGCCGTTGTCGGGGTGGGGAAACTTCGAGCAGGACGTCTGGGAGTTGTACCACGTCGAGACCGATCGCTCGCAGTCAACGAACCTGGCCGAACTCGAGCCTGAACGCCTCGAGCGCATGAAGGCGCGCTGGTTCGAGCTGGCCGAGCGGTACAACGGGCTGCCGCTTGATGACCGCACGGC
>JAKOZM010000026.1 GCA_029779995.1 Actinomycetes bacterium | reverse complement strand
ATGGGGCGAACGGATGAACTGATCACCCATTCGTCTGATTGACACCGGCACCCCGGCCGCCGGGCCTGAAACGCGCTTCAGGCTCGTACCCGGTCTGGCGGACACGCCCGGTTATCCAATATTCGTCCACACCCAGCGCGCTTGTAAAAGACCTGGTCAGAGACAAGTTAACAAGATCACAAACGCCAAAACCCCCAGTTTGTCCACAGCTTGTGATGAAGGGTCCTCACACGCTCTCCACAGCCCGTGCACCCCGTTGTCCACAGGGTTCGGGCGGAGCTGCAGCATTCACGGTGAGTTATGTCGTAACCCCGCGTTAGAACGTTGTCATGAGTCTGGACGTGGATCGCGCACCATCGGTTTCCTTCGATCGCACTCCCCCGCAGGACGTCGCCGCGGAGCAGTGCGTTCTCGGAGCCATGATGCTCAGCAAGGATGCGATCGCCGATGTCGTGGAGCGGCTCCGCGAGGACGACTTCTACATGCCGGCTCACCAAACGGTGTATCGCATCATCCTGGACCTGTATTCCCGCGGGGAGCCTGCCGACGCGATCACGGTGTCGGCCGGCCTGCTGGCCTCCGGAGAGCTGCAGCGGATCGGAGGGGCGCCGTACCTGCACACCCTGGTCGCCTCTCCCCCGTTGACCGCCAATGCCTCGTACTACGCCCAGATCGTGCGCGACGCGTCCATGCGCCGGCGCTTGGTCGAGGTGGGTAGCCGGATCGTGCAGACGGGCTACGCCGGCGAGGGTGAGGTCGAGGACCTCATCAACGCCGCCCAGGCCGAGGTGTACGAGATCACCCAGCGCAGCACGGCCGAGGACTACGCCCCACTGAGCGACCTGCTCGAGGGCGTCTACACCGAGATGGAGTCGATCAAGAACCACACGGGCGACATCATCGGCATCCCGACGGGCTTCATCGACCTCGACAAGCTGACGAACGGTCTGCACCCGGGGCAGATGATCGTCGTTGCCGCCCGCCCCGCCATGGGCAAGTCCACATTGGGCTTGGACTTTGCGCGGGCGTGCAGCATCAAACACGGCCTGACCAGCGCCATCTTCAGCCTGGAGATGAGCCGGAATGAGATCGTCATGCGCCTGCTCAGTGCGCAGGGCGAACTACCGCTGCACCACATGCGCTCAGGCACGCTCAACGAACAACAGTGGACCCGGATGGTGAACACCATGTCGGCGGTCTCCAACGCGCCCTTGTTCATCGACGACTCCCCCAACATGTCGATGATGGAGATCCGGGCCAAGTGCCGACGCCTGAAGCAGCAGAACGACCTGCGGCTGATCATCATCGACTATCTGCAGCTCATGAGCTCGGGCAAGCGCGTGGAGTCGCGCCAGCAGGAGGTCGCAGAGTTCTCCCGCGCCCTCAAGTTGCTGGCCAAGGAGCTGGAAGTGCCGGTCATCGCGATCAGTCAGCTGAACCGTGGTCCGGAGCAGCGCACGGACCGCAAGCCGATGATGAGCGACCTGCGGGAGTCCGGCTCGATCGAGCAGGACGCGGACGTCGTGATCTTGCTGCACCGCGAAGACGCCTACGAGAAGGACAGCCCGCGGATGGGGGAGGCGGACATCATCGTTGCCAAGCACCGGAACGGACCGACGGCAACGATCGTCACCGCTTTCCAGGGCCACTACTCGCGGTTCGTGGACATGCATCGGGGGTAGCCGCCGCTGTCGGGCAAGTTGTCCACAGGGGTGGTGGCGGGCGTTCCTGGTTCTTCCTAGGCTCACAAGGTGCCGTTCGGCCAGACCTAGGGGAATCCATGAGAAGAGCACTTATCGTTGCGCTTGGTGTCGTCGTGGGATTGGGCATGGCGCCGCCTGTCCAGGCAGCAGGCACCGGGGAGCAGGATCTGTCGGGGGTGCACATCGCCTACAGCGTCGGGGATGCAGTATTTGATGGTCCCGGGTGTGCCCAGATTCCATGGACGATCACCTACTCGAGGCCCCAGTTCTCCAGCATCTATCTGGATGCCGAGCTGCAGCAGATGGGCAGCAATGCGACGTTCACCCACGAATCCATGAACACATTGTTGAGCGCTCCGTTGACGGGCACGCTGCACGGGAGTATTTGTGCCCCGGACGAAAGTGATGCGAGCAGGGGTGTCTTTCTGGTGAAGAGTTCGATGACTGTCGAGGGTGCACACTCGCGCTCAATGACTGTCGGCCTGGACACCCTTCCCGTTACCGTCAGGCAGAACCCCTCGCGCATCGTGAAGCTGAAACTCACACGCGAGCATACGTTCGGCTGGGGGCATGTCGAAGGCCGGGCGGTGGCGCAGACTCCCACGCGAGGCCGCATCGGGGCCGGCGGCACGGTGCGGCTGGACTATCTCGCGCCCGATGGCTGGCGCACTTTCCACGAGCGGTCCTTCATCAACGATGTGGGCGACTTTCGGGGACTGGTGGCCAAGATGCCCACACCTGGCACCAGAGTGCGCGCTGTCCTGATGGAGTGCGGGTGGTGCACCACGGCTCGCAAGAAGAGCTGGGTCAGGTGAAATGAGGATCTGCCCAGTCACGATGCACGACGTGCGCATTGTAGGTAAATCTACCGAGGTATATCGATTCACTATACTTTGATACATTCACGGCGTGGATCCCTTGCTGAACCCCTATGTGCCCGGTGCCGGCCGTCGACCATCTGCACTGGTTGGCCGTGAGGAACAGCAACAGAGGTGGCACGTCGCTCTGAGCCGGCTGCAGTCTGGGCGGTCAGCCCAGCATCTGTGCCTGTACGGACTCCGGGGCGTGGGCAAGACGGTTCTGCTATCCGACCTGGCAGCTGCCGCAGCACGGCAGGGATGGCTCGTGGCCAAGGTCGAAGCGGATCCCAACCGGGCCCTGCGAGACTCCCTTGCTGATGCACTCCATGCGCCCCTGAGCGACCTGGCCGCACCGAAGGCTGGGCAGCGCATCCGAAAAGCACTCAAGACGGCGGCGAGTTTCGTACGGGCCTCGTACGACAGCACGGGCACCTGGTCGTTCGGCCTGGATCTGAGCAACGATGCGGGCGGTGGGGCCGACACGGGAACCTTGCACATCGACCTCAACAAACTGGTCGCGGACCTGTCACTGGCGCAGGACGGGTGCGGGCTGGCAATCCTCATTGACGAGGCGCAGGATCTGAGCGCCGACGAGATGTCCGCGATCTGCACGATCGCGCATCGGGCCACGCAGGATGGCTGGCCGTTCCTGCTGGCGCTGGCCGGTCTTCCCAGTCTCCCGCGGATCCTCGCCGAGGCGCGCTCCTACACCGAGCGGATGTTCGCCTATGACGTGGTGGGCTCGTTGCCGGAGCCCGCCGCCGCGGGCGCCTTGCGTCAGCCGGCGGAGGCGGAGGGAGTCGCCTGGGACGACGATGCGGTGGCCTATCTGGTAGCTCAGACCAGCGGGTACCCCTACTTCCTGCAGCAGTATGGGCAGGAGACTTGGAATGCGGCTGAGGGCAGCCGCTTGACGATGGTCGATGCCCGGTTGGGTGCTGCCCATGGCCGGGGGGCGCTGGACAACGGCTTCTTCCGGTCGCGGTGGGAGCGCGCCACGCGTGCCGAGCAGAGGTACCTGCGGGCCATGGCCCAGGACCAGGACCGGGGGAGTTCGACAGCCACGGTCGCCGAACGCCTCGGCGGATCTCTACAGACCTTCGGTCCGACCCGCGCCAAACTGATCCACAAGGGGCTCATCTACGCTCCGGAGCACGGCATGGTCGCATTCACGGTGCCCACGATGGCCGAGTTCATCGCGCGCCAACCCACGTGATGAGGGCATCGCTGGCCAGAGACGTCGGCCGGCGGGGTCGCTACGAGGATGTCACCGCCCTCCGCGCACGTCGTCGATCGGTGCGAGGAACGTGGTTATCGCCGCCGTCAGCGGCCCTTCGACAGCTGCCGGGATTGCGTGCCCCATGCCAGGAATCGTCACGAGTTGTGCACCTGGAATGGCCGCGGCCAGCAGAGCCGCGGCCGGCGGCGGGTTGATTGGGTCCTCCGGAGCCTCCACCACCAGTACCGGTACCCCCACGCTTGCCAGCTCTGCGCCTCGATCGAGTCCGGCCGCGTCGGCACGGGCGTGAGCCGCGGTGTTGTCGTGACGGCCCGCATGCGCGATGACCCGCTGTTCCAGCCGGCGGAACTCCGAAGGGTCGAAAGGCACGCGGTCGCCGTTGAGCAACCGCCAGTGCTCCACCCGAAACTCGATCTCCGCGTCCCGCTCGCGCTCATCCATGAGGTGCTCCCACATCCTCAGGAGTCGAGGATCGGTGTGACCGAACGTCTCGTCGGCCCCAGGGGCGCCCTCCAAGACCGCCGCTGCGAATACCGTTGCCGAGAGCAATCGCTGAGGATGGTCGAGCAGCAGCAACTGCACGAGAGTGGCGCCCATCGACATCCCTACGACGTGTGCCCGCTCGATGGACAGGGCATCCAACACCCGCACAGCGTCGGACGCGAGATCAGTCACCGCGTAAGGGCGCTCATCGAACGCCCAGGTCGAGCGCCCCGTATCGCGATGGTCGTACCGCAGGACCTGGTGCGCCTCACCAAGTGAGTCGATCAGGGACTGCGGCCATACCATTCCGGACGCGTTGGCCCCCATGATGAGCAGAATCGGGGAGCCGCTGGGGTTGCCGCTCAACTCGACCCACAGCCGCGAACCGTCTCCCAAGTCAACGAATCGTTCCACGGCACAGCCTCGCACGACCGGGATGACCTTCTCCACCGGCGCGCCAATCGAAACCTGAATAGAACAACAGGAGGGGTCGACCGGACGGTGTGAACCGCCGGGGGCGGGAAGGGCCGGTCAGGGGTCTTCGAGGGTGCTGCGGTTGACCCGTCCGGTGGGGCTGGTCCATTCCAGGATCCCGCCGGGGAGTCTGCGGACGGTCCATCCGGTGTGGGTTTTGATCCGGTGATGGTGCCGGCACAGACACGCCAGGTTGTCGGCATCAGTCGGCCCGGCCGGCCAGGGGGTCAGGTGGTCGAGGTCGCATCCTCGGGCGGGGCGCTGGCAGCCGGGGAACCGGCAGTGCCGATCCCTCACCTGCACATACCGCCGCATCGCGAGGTTGGGGGCGTAGCGGATGCCCATGGGCGGGCGGGTCAGGACGGTCACCGAGGGTGTGTGCAGCCGGGCCAGCAGATCGGCGGCGTGACCATCACTGATCGGGCCGTACCCTTCGATCTCCGCCCCCTGATCGGTCATGATCACCGTCACGGGGACCTGCTGGGCCGGGCTGATCCCCGTCAACAGTTCCACGAACGTGTCGGCCTGGTTGGCGTCCCGCGACCCGTCGGTGGAACGGCAGGCCACCCGCACCGACTCCATACAGGCGCTGGCTTCTTCGGCGGTGAGGTAGGCGGACAGGGTGGCCATCCCGTCCGGTTCCGGGGTCAGCCACACCCCGCGCTGTTTGCGGGCCCGCTTACGGCGCCGTTCGGCGGCGTCGGGGTCGATCCGGTCGACCTGCCGGGTCAGCCACGGACGCAGCTGCGACTTCGTGTGGGCGGCCGCGTAGGTGATGGCCCGGTCGGCCACCTCCCGCCGATCCGCCAGCTCCAACCCGCAGGTCGCGCGGATGATCTCCCGCACCTTGCCCAGATCGATCCGGCCCTCAGCCAGCGCGGCCAGCACCGCGGGCAGGTCGGTGACCACATCCACCGCCACATCAACCATCGCCGACGCCACACCCGGGCTCCACAGCATCGCGCAGGCGATCTCCGGCGGGCACGGATCCACCACCACACCGTCGGGGTCGGCACCAGCCTCGGAGTCCTGGTACACCTGATGCAACGCCACCAGCTGCTGGGCGTGGAAGAACCCGATCATCGCCTCGGCGGCCTTCGCGACCTCCAGCGGGTCACCGTCGGGCAGCATCGCCTCCCACGCCGCAACCATCGATTGATCCATACCCCCATGCTAGAACGCACGTACGACAAAACGAGCCGCCGAACAAGAACTGTGGACAGACACAAATCCCCACTGGGGCACGGCGCGCACCACAGAACAGTCAGCCGACGTCACGCCCGCTCAACATCCATTCACGGCACGGTCTATTGGACAGATCCTCGACGTGGCTGCCTGTGGCAGAGCAGCCGTCCACCCGAGCCCAAGATCGTTTCCAGACCGTCCTGGAGGGGGCTC
>JAKOZM010000025.1 GCA_029779995.1 Actinomycetes bacterium | reverse complement strand
GAGATCGGGACGAATCGCCGCACCCGTTCCTTGCCGCCGCCCTCCCGCGTGGTCAATTGCAGCGGGTAGCCGCCGATCCAGCCGAATTTGGCGACCTTCACACCCACCTGCACCCGCTGCCGGCTGTTGCGGGGGACGGACTGCGAGTCTGTCAACGCCCACTTGACCGGCCGCACCGTCGCCACCGTGCGGGATGTGCCCGTCGGGCCGGTGGTGAACACCCCAAAAGCGTGGGCCCTCTTCGGGCTCTTGCCCTCGACGGTGAAGGAGACGGATTCGCCAGTGCCGACGCCCTGTCCGACAAGGGCGCCGGATCCTGTGCCGCCCGGTCCTTTCGTGCCCCCCGTCAGCCGAACGACGTAGGGCACATTCGCGGGTGCCGTGAATGTCACGTTGAGGCTGCTGCCGGTCCCGGTGGCGGCAATGTCGCGCACCATCCCGGGCGCCCTGCCCGCGCCGAGTTGTTGCAGAAGGGCGGCGGGGTCCACTAGGCCGGCACCATAATCCGGATCTTGACCAGCAGGCCCCAGGTCGATCGCGCTGGCGCTGATCTGTACGGCCAGCGGCTCACCACCGGCCCCGGGCGAGTAACTGGCGGCCAGCGCCGCGACCCCGGACACGTACGCCGTGCTCATGGAGGTCCCCGACGTCCAGGTGTAGGCACGGTCGGTGTAGCTGGACAGGATGCCCTGCCCGGGCGCGACCACATCCACGTGGCCACCACGGTTGGAGAACGACGCGCGCTTGTTCTGAGGGTCGGTGGCACCGACGCCCAGCACGCCCGGGTAACCCGCGGGGTACATGACCTGCCGGAAGCCTTCGTTGCCGGCCGCGGCGACCATGGTCACCCCGGCGCCCCGCGCGTAGTCGATCGCGGCCGCCTCGACCTTGTTGGTGGAGTCAGCGCCGAAGGACATGTTGATCACGTCCGCGCCGTTGTCCACGGCCCAGATGATGCCGCGCGCGATGTCATCGGAGTCGCCGATGCCCTCGGAGTTGAGGACCTTCACGGGGATGATCCGGGCGTTCGGCGCGATGCCCACCACTCCGGATCCGTTGGACTTCCCGGCGATCATCCCCGCCAGGAACGTGCCGTGTCCGTTGTCGTCCGAGCGGGCTCCCGGCTTCTTGGTGATCGCGTTGTAACCCTGCGCAACTTGTCCGCGCAGATCGGGATGGGATGCCTTGACGCCGGTGTCGAGAATGGCGACCTTCACACCTTGGCCGGTGCTGCGTTGCCACAGATCTTCAGCCTGCATGCGGGTGAGGCCCCACTGCAGGTCCCGGCCGGTATCGACGGCGGGCAGAGCCATGGCATAGGTCTGGCGAGGAGTGTCGACCGCCACCACTGTGGCGTCGGCCGTCTGCGCGGCCAGGGCTGCCTGGTCAGGCGCGCTGGCCACCTGTAGCGAACCGTCCTGCGTCCGGATCACCGCGGTCACCTCTGTGGAAGGTACCTGCTCGGCCGGAACCTCGGGGCCGAGTGTGGGGACCTCCACGGCCGGTGGATCGACCACGACAGCAGTCGTATCCACGGGGGGCTCGTCGGCCGCAACCGGTGCCAATGGCATCGCCAATAGGGCCGCAGCGGTCAGACCCGCGGCGAGACGGCTACGGTTCACAGTCCACCTTCCCTCACACACTCACTGTAAGACGTGGTGTGACCACGATTGGTTCCCGTGGTTGGCAACGTGCCCACCCAGCGGGGACACTGAAACCAATATGCCCGAACTTCCCGAGGTTCACGCCCTGGCTGAGGTGATTGCAACGCAGTTCACAGGCCAGTGGCTCGCGCGTGCGGAATTGGGCAGTCTCAGTGCGCTAAAGACCTACGATCCACCGCTTTCCGTGCTGGCGGAGGCCACCTTGGTGGGTACGGATCGGCGCGGCAAGTTCCTGGTGCTCGAGCTCGTGGACAGCGATGGTGAGCCGGTCTGCCTGGTCGTCCACCTGTCCCGGGCGGGGTGGATCCACTGGCGCGCGGGGACGAAACTGGCACCGCTGCGGCCGGGGAAGTCGCCAGTCGCCATGCGCCTGACCTGGCGTGCCGACGATGACACGACCACGGTCCTGGACATCACCGAGGCGGGGACTCAGAAACGCCTGGCCATCTACCTGGTGCGTGAGCTGGCGGACGTGCCGGGGATCGGGCACCTGGGTCCCGATGCGCTGAGCCTGTCGCAGGAGGACTTCGCCGCGATCCTGGCCGGGCAGGGCAAGCGGCAGTTGAAGACGATTCTGCGTGAGCAGTCGGTGATCAGCGGCATCGGTAACGCCTACAGCGATGAGATCCTGCATGCCGCGCGGCTGAGCCCTTACGCGCCGGCCGGTGGGCTCAGCGCGCAGGAGGTCACGGCGCTGCACAGTGCGATGGGTGAGATCTTGACCGCAGCCATCGAACGGACCACTCAGGCGGGCATCGGCCAGATCAAGTCGGAGAAGCGGGCGGGGTTGCGGGTGCACAACCGCACCGGCGAACCCTGTGATGTCTGCGGGACGCTGATCGCACAGGTGCGGCTCGCGGACTCGTCGTTCCAGTACTGCCCGGGGTGTCAGACGGGTGGGAAGCCGTTGGCCGACCGTCGGATGTCGCGGCTGCTGAAGTAGCCCTGCAGTCGCGAACAGTATTGGGCGGTTGTTGCTGCGACACGCCGCGTGGATTCACGCCAAGTGCCCATTTGCAGCGGCCATCCGACCGACGCGACCGTACACACCGCCCGAACCGGCGCTCATCGGCGTCCGCACTCGCCCTGCCCCTACCCTGATCCCATGACCGAACTCGCGGATGTGGTGGGCGCTGAGCATGTTCTGATCGACGAAGGACTCCGGCAGGGTTACCAGACGGACTGGACCGGCAGGTTCAGCGGGGACTGCGAGGCGGTGGTCCGGCCAGGTAGCACCGCGCAGGTCGCGGGGGTGCTCCAGTGGGCCGCCGCCAACGGTCGGTCGGTGCACGTTCAGGGGGGTAACACCGGTCTGGTCGGCGGCTCGGTGCCGGCGCCAGGTGCTCGGCCGACCATCATCTTGAGCACACTGCGGCTGCGTGAACCGCTGACCGTCGAAGGCCGCAGCCTGATCGCTGGGGCGGGGGTCACCCTCGGCGACGCCCAGCGCATGGCGGTCAAACACGGGTTGGTGTACGGGGTGGATCTGGCTGCGCGTGATTCCGCCACCCTCGGCGGCACGGTGGCCACCAACGCCGGCGGGATCCGCGTCTGCAAGTACGGGATGACCCGTCGGCAGGTGGAGGGCATCGAAGCGGTGCTGGTCGACGGCACCGTGGTGCGGCGCATGAGCGGATTGGTCAAGGACAACACCGGCTTCGATCTCGCACAGTTGCTGACCGGTAGCGAAGGCACCCTGGCGGTCATCACCGAGGTGCGCCTACGTCTGAGTGACCCGGCGCAGGAGTCGGTCGTCGCCGTGTTCGGCGTGCCGAGTCTGGCAGTCGCCCTCGAGCATGCCCACGCACAAGGTGATGGCTTGCAGGCCGCCGAGGTGGTCGATGCCCGCGGCTGGCAGGAGGCGGGCGGCCCGCCGATCGGCGATAGCCCGTGGGTGCTGTTGCTGGAAACGGACATGGAGACCGCGGAGTTGCCAGACGAAGCGTTGGTCGCGGTGGAGAAGTCCGACCAGGAGCGGCTGTGGCACTTCCGAGAGTCCCAGGCGGAGGTTGCCCAGCGGATGGGCGTGCGCCAGAAGGTGGACATCGCGGTGCCGATGCAACGCTTGGATGAATTCACGGATGCGGTGTACGGCGCTCACCCAGCAGTCATCTTCGGGCACGTCGCAGATGGTTCACTGCATGTGGAACTGTTTGATGACGGCGAGGACGAGGTGCTGCACACAGTGGTCAAGCTGGGCGGGGCGGTGTCGGCCGAACACGGAGTAGGGCGGGTCAAGACCCACGCGGTCGTCCGGGATCGCGGGGCAGACACGATGGCCGCGATGCGCGCTCTGAAGCTGGCTTGGGATGCCGACGGCGTCCTGAATCCCGGAGTCATCTTCGCCTGATGCCCCGTCGTCCACCGCGCCCACCAGCCCCGACACCGATGATCGTGGCTCACCGGGGTGCCTCCACCGAACATCGTGAACACACACTCGCCGCCTACCAGAAGGCGATCCTGCAAGGGGCCGATCTGCTGGAGTGTGACGTCCGGCTGACCGCCGACGGTCACCTGGTCTGCGTGCATGATCGGCGCATCGATCGCACCTCGGATGGCCGCGGTGTCGTCTCGGCTCGTACGCTCGCGCAGCTGCGGCGCTGGGACTTCGGTGAGGACAACTCGGTCCTGCTCTTGCAGGAACTCATCGATCTGGTCCTCGCTGCCGACCGTCCCGTCGGCCTGGCTATCGAAACCAAACATCCCGTGCGCTACGCCGGCCTCGTCGAGCAGCGGGTGGTGGAGATGGTGCGCGACTACGGTCTGCTGGGGTCGCGCTTCGACGACAACAACCGGGTGTACCTGATGTCGTTCTCCGAACTCGCCCTACGCCGCTGGCGCGAGATGGCCCCGTCGGTGCCCACCGTCTTCCTCATGGAGGATGTGCCGCTGCGTTGCCGTAAGGGGTGGTTGCCGTTCAGCGCTGGGGTGGCAGGACCCTCGATCGAGATCGTGCGGGCGCATCCCCGCTTCGTCGAGCGGGTGCACGCCGCAGGCGGCCGGGTCTTCGTCTGGACAGTCGATGAGCCCGAGGATGCTGACCTGTGTCGCGAGCTCGGCGTGGACGCCGTGATCAGTAACCGGCCGGGGGTCATCCGCATGCACCTCGGCCTGCCGGTCTAGGCGGTATCCGCAGGATACGCGCCGTTGCGCCTATGAATCCGTTGTGAGAGCGGTCACCGACTATCGGATTGCGCACAATAGGAATGTGATGTGCGCCACACATGGGGGTGTTCGCGCTTGTGAGGAGATCACTTTCCGTGTTAGATTTCAAGGGTTCGGACGTCACTGTCTCCCCCGTCGGTGGCGTCCGAACCTTTTTGTTGGGCGGCCAGCCGCCGTAGGATCTCCCGCTCAGGAACACCGAGCGCCTTCGCTGCAGTTCGCACGTCCTGGTACTCGGGCTGTTCGGTGACGATCACCCCGTCGAGCCACCCGCGCTTGACGCTGACGACCCGGCCATCGACCGTGCGGTTCACGACATCTCGTTCAAGTGTCCGGCGCTCGACGCGGTGGAAGCGGACGCCCAACGTGGTGGTGTGCTCGAAGAGGGCCCTCGCCACGGCATCGACCTGCGGCGCGAGCGCAGTGACCGTGACCCCCGGTCGGCCATGTTTCATAGTCACGGGAGTCAGCCAGGCTTCCACGGCACCTGCCTGCTTCACGGCTGTGATCACCTCGGGGTAGAGCCGGGGATCGAGATCGTCAATCGTGGTCTCCACCACGTGCAGCCCCGCGTCGTCGTGGATGGACCCGGACAGAATGCGCAGCACGTTCGGTCGTTGTGGGTGATCGCGCCCCCCGGCTCCCACCCCGACGCCGCTGACTGTCAAAGCGGGCTGTGGGCCCCACTCGTCCGCGAATACCTTCAGCAGGGCAGCGCCGGTCGGGGTGCACGCCTCGTGGGCCACAGCACCACCAAAGGTCGGTGCACCACGCAGAAGCTCCGTCACGGCTGGGCCGGGCACGCTGAGGACGCCGTGCTGGGTTTCCACGGTGCCCGAGCCCACACACACCGGCGACACCACGATGCGCTGCGGCGCCAGCCGATCGACCAGCGTGCACACTGCGACGATGTCGGCGATGGCATCCAGGGCTCCCACCTCGTGGAAGTGGATCTGATCCACCGGTACGCCGTGCACCGTTGCCTCGGCCACCGCCAGCGCGCTGAACACGGCATGGGCGCGGCCCCTCACCACAGACGCGATGTCGGCCCAGGTGCGATGGGTCGAGGAGTCGCTGCAGTTGACCCCAGCTCGGTGTGCCGCCATCCCCGCCCTGGTGCAGGCCGCCAGGGACAGCGTCACCGACTCCCCGCCGAGCTGCGCCAAGGTTGTGTCGACGGCTCTCTGGGCCACCGGCAGACCCTGTGGATCCAGAGCCAGTACAGCGCCGAGCAGCATGTCCCCGCTGGCACCCGCTTGGGCGTCGATCCACCAAATCATCGGGCGTTGCGCGCGATCCGGGAGGCGTGCACAGCGGCACCGAATCCGTTGTCGATATTGACCACGGCCACCCCCGGGGCGCAGGAGTTCAACATCGCGAGCAGCGCCGCCAGGCCGTTGAATGAAGCGCCATAGCCCACCGACGTGGGCACTGCCACGATGGGTACACCGGTCAGGCCGCCCACCACACTGGGAAGCGCGCCCTCCATCCCGGCGACCACCACGAGGGCGTTGGCCTCATCGAGGCGCTCATGCACGGCCAGCAGTCGGTGCAGCCCCGCGACCCCGACATCGGTGATCAACTCTGCTGATGTTCCGTACACACGAGCGGTGGTGACCGCCTCATGAGCCACCGCCAGGTCTGAGGTCCCGGCGCAGATGACGAGGACCTGCCCCGAGGGTGGCGGTGGCGATCCGAGCACGGCGGTGCGGCCCAGCGGGTCGAGATTCACGGGCAGATCGGCGGCCAAGACTTCTGCCGTAGCGGCGTCGACCCGTGTGGCCAGCACGGCCCGGTCAGGGTGCGCGTCGTGCAGAGCCCGCATGATCCCCAGGGTCTGCTCCGGGGTCTTGCCCTGCGCGAAGACGACTTCGGGGTCACCCGTGCGATGAGCGCGGTGGGTGTCCACCTTTGCGTAGCCGAGGTCGACCGCGGGAAGGTCCATGTCAGTGACGATACAAACCGCTCTACGCTCAAGGGGTGACGATCGGATATCTCGGACCGGAGGGGACGTTCTCCCAGGCCGCCCTTTTGCAGTTGCTCGCCGCCCAAGAGGTCGATGCGCCGGTCGAGGCCTTCGGTTCGGTGACGTCGGCGCTGCAGGCCGTCCGGGACGGTCGAGCTGCTTCTGCTTTGGTGCCGATCGAGAACTCGGTGGAGGGGTCCGTGCCAGCGACCTTGGACGAACTGGCCAATGGTGAGCCGCTGATGATCAGTGCGGAGATCACGCTGCCCGTGCAGTTCCACCTCTGGGTCCGACCGGGGACGCGCCTGGCAGACATCACGCGGATCGCCACGCATCCCCACGCGCAAGCGCAGTGCCGCATCTGGCTGCACGAAAACCTGCCGCTGGCCGAAGTGGTGCCGGCCATGTCGACCGCGTCGGCCGCCGCGGCGGTGGCTCGCGAGGATCTGTTCGACGCCGCGATTGCGGCCCCCTGGGCGGGCCAGCCGCTCGGGTTGGAGCCCGCCGCCCAGAACATCGCCGACAACCCCGATGCCACGACCCGCTTCGTGCTCGTGTCGCCCTACGGCAAGCCTCCCGCTCCGACCGGAGCGGACAAGACCACGCTGATGCTCTACATGCGTGAGGACCACCCCGGCGCACTGCTGGAGATCCTTACGGAGTTCGCTGTGCGGGGGGTGAACCTCACGCTGATCGTGTCCCGGCCGACGAAGAAGGTCATGGGCGACTACTTCTTCACCGTGGATGCTGAGGGACACATCGACGATGCCCGGGTGGGGGAGGCGCTGGCTGGCTTACACCGGCTCTGCGCCCACGTCCGGTTCCTGGGCTCCTACGCCCGCCACGATGGGCAGGAGCCGGTGATCAGGGACCGGACAACCAACGAAGCGTTCTCGGAATCCCGGACATGGCTGCGTGAGATCCGGGGGCTTTGACCGAGGTCAGTGCTGAATGATGCGGGCGGCGCCGGCGTAGCGGGCCCTCCAGTAAGCGTTGTGCACGCTGTCGATGCGGACGTCGGTGCGGGGGTTGGTCGCGTGGATCATCTTGCCCTTGCCGATGTACATGGACACATGCTGGGAGCCACCGGGGCCGTAGAACAGCAGGTCGCCGGGCTTGAGGTTGCTCTTGCTCACGCGCTTGCCGCGGTGCATCTGCGCACCCGAGTAGTGGGGCAGGTACTTACCGGTGGCCTTCTTGTAGACGTATTGGGTGAAACCCGAGCAGTCGAAGGCGTTGGGGCCGGCGGCGCCGGCGACGTACTGCCTGCCGCGCTTGTTCAGGGCGACTCGCACCAGCGACTGCCGCTTGCGGTCGGCCCGCTGCTTCTGGCGCTTGGCCTTGATGCGCTTCTTCTGAGCCTTGGTGAGCTTCTTGGGCGCAGGCTTGGCCGGGGCCACGGTCTGCGTGACAGGGGTGGCGGGGACCTCATCGGCGAGAGCCGGGGTGGCAGTGAGCAGCGGAAGACCACCCATGAGGACAGCCGCAGCGGTCATGCCGGCGGCGGTTCGGATCTGGTTGGGGCGCGCTTCAGTGCGCATGCGTATCTCCTTCTCATGCCGCCTACCGAGTTAGCTGACGGGCTCGGGCAGAGAAGTGCCCTACCGCTGTGATGCGGATTCGCCCCAA
>JAKOZM010000017.1 GCA_029779995.1 Actinomycetes bacterium | reverse complement strand
AAGGAGAGGCACGGCCAGCGGCTCCTCGTCGAGGATGAGGCCCGCGGCGGCCAGCAACGTGCGGTTCTTGTGGGCGATCTTCCTGTACGCGATCGGCTCAGACTGTTCAGCGCGTCGGGGAGCGGGTGGGAGCCTGCGATGGTCTTCCTTGGCGAGTCGGGGTTGGCGATGGAGCCGGACTCGTGGGAGCGAGTCTTCGCTCGGGCTTCGCGGCGGTGCCTGACCTTGGGAGTTCCGGTGACGTGCCATCCGCACATGTTGCGCCACTCCTTCGCATTACGGATGCTCCTGACCTTGACGCATGCCTTCGATCGGCGGATGGGTCTGACGCCGGAGGAACGGCGGGAGTACCGGCTCCTGTTCGGGGACCCTTGGGTGCTGGTGCAAACACTGCTCGGCCATCGCAGCCCCGAGACCACTCGCGAGATCTACCTCGAACCGGTGAGTGGGCTTCAGGTGGAGCTGTTCTTGAACGACGACTTGGTGCACGAAGACCTGGCGTTCTCCACGATCGTGACCGAGCACCTCGCGCGCAGCGGAACGGTCAACCTCGGAGACACGCGATGAGCCCTCGCGCGGTCTTTCCGGAGCCGGGGTACCGACGTCGATCCGTGCTCGGCGCCGACGGTCTCGCCGTCACGGTCGTCGATGGGAGCGGCCGTTCACACGGGCCGTTCGACTTCTCGGACCTCCCTGCCCATGGGACGACGCGGGATGAGCTCATTGATGCGTTCGTCGAGTGCAGCAGCCCCCGCGGCCCTTGGCAGTCACCGAGCTCGCTGCGCACCGCGCATGGCAACATTCGCCACTTCCTTCGCCAGCTCGAGCCTTTGGGCATCAGGATCGAGACGGTCGCTGACTTCACTGCGGAGCACTGGTGGACCTGGCGCGGGTCGACCGAGGCCAGGCACCGCTGGCCCGGGGCGATCAACATCATGCGCACCCTGCTGCGCCATTGCCCTAGCCTGCCCGCCCTGACAGTACGCGCCATGGCTCACCGCGTGAGCAAACCCAAACGCCGCCTCTACGGTTCCTACACGCCGACGGAGTTCGCCAGGATCCGTTCCGTCGCCCTGGCGGACGTGCGCGCCACCGAGGCTCGAGTTCGGCGCAACACGCAACTCCTGCAGGAGTATTGGGACGGGAAGCAGTGCAGCCTCGAGGGCACCGTCTTCATGGACGGCCGCCACTGCTCGGCAGGAGAGATCCTGGACCGGCTGTACCCCAGCGGCCGCCTCCACGTCAGGAGCGGCTACCGCCGTCCGGCGTCCTCGATCAGCGCGCTTCTAGGGCATCCGGATGTGGCGACAGCCAATGCGTTGTTCCCGAGCAAGCTGGAGATCTTCTCGGCCATGGTTCTGCTGGTCTGCGACCGGGGCTACAACGCCTCGACGCTCACCTCTTTGACTGTGCCGGAGCTCGCCGGCGAGGACGGTGAGGGCGGCAGGGTCCTTATCACCCATCTGGACAAGCCGCGGCGGCGTTCCTTGCGCCATTTCACCCACTCACACGCCGGCCCGGGCGCGCGCAGCCTCGAGCTGATCACGTCCATGACCGACACCGCCCGCGCGGCGCTACGGGAGCAGGGCCACCCGACCGAGAAGCTGCTCATCGCCGCCGCCGCGCACAGCGCCTCCGCACACCCGACGAGGGTCTTCGTCACCGACGGCTTCACCAACGGGGGCGTCGCGCACGAGTGGACCACCCGGCACCAGCTGTTGGGGGAGGATGGCTCCCCTCTCGCGGTCTCCATGGCGCGACTCCGTCTGACCGAGCAGGTCGTCAACCGCAAGGCGAGTCAGAACACCGACGCGGTCAGCGAGGACATCTACCGCACCCCCGATGCACTCACCGCGGCGATGGTCGGTGATGTCGTCCTGGACGGACAGCAGGACGCCGTCGACCACGCCAAGCACGCCATGGCGATGCGGTTCGCCTCCAACCCAGCCGAGCTTGGCCTACCGGAGAAGACACGGCAGGCTCTGAACGCCGGCCGCCTGGACACCGCGACCGGGGCGTGCGTCGATCATCTGCACTCTCCGTTCTCGCCACCTGGCACGTCCTGCACAGCCTCGTTCCTGATGTGTCTGGCCTGCCCCAATGCGGTGTCCACCCCATCCCACCTTCCTCGGCTCGCGACCTTGGCCAAGGCCCTGGACAACCTCGCAACGGTCTCCCCGGAACGGTTCAGCCGCGACTACGCCGCTCACCACGGGCGGCTCACCGACGTCCTGCATCAGGCGAGTGGCTTCCAGGAGCTTGACCGCGCTGCAGCCACCGCCACCGATCAGGATCGAGACATGGTCGAACGTCTTCTCCGACGAGAGCTCGACGCATGACCACCGTCGCCGCCGCACACCGGGGCATCCAGGCGCCCACCCGCCCGGTGCTGCTGCCAGTGACGGTACCGGAGCCCGCGACCGTTGTTGCCGCCGGCTGCGCCTACGCGGACCCGGTCTGGGACCTGACGTCCTTGTCGGGCAGGCCCACAGCCCGGTGGTTGACCATCGACTTCTCCCGGGCGCCCGAACCGGTCCGAGACGACCTGCGGCACTTCCTCTACCTCGTGCTGACCCAGGACACCCCCCTCGGCGCGTTGGAACGACCAGTGGCGACACGCTCCAGGCTCAGCCCCACCAGCGTCAAGGCCCTCTGGGAGGACCTGCGTCCCTTCATGGACTGGCTCACCGACCGCGGAACGCGACAGCTCTGCGACCTCGGAGAGGAAGAACTGCGCGACTACGCACGGGCCGTGCAGGGCGCACCCGTCACCCAACCGACCCGAGGCCGGCGCCTCTTCGCCGTCACCAGGCTCTGGCTCTACGCCCCCTACCTGCGACCCCAGGCGCGGATCATCCAGCCGTTCTGGGAGCGTGACGGGGTCGCCGAGATCCTCGGCCCCAGCCAGTGGTCACCGGAGAACAAGACCCCGCCCATCCACCCCGCCACCATGTCAGCGCT
>JAKOZM010000014.1 GCA_029779995.1 Actinomycetes bacterium | reverse complement strand
TCCAAGGCACCCTCGGAGAGCTGGCTGTAGTAGGCGTTGATCTGGCGG
Source organism: Actinomycetes bacterium (assembly GCA_029779995.1). Next base: position 5,587 of record JAKOZM010000014.1, on the reverse strand, counting down.
GCGCGGCGGGCCGCCTCGATCACCAGCGAGTACTTGGAGTCGGTCTTCTCGAGCAACTCGTCCAGCGGAGGGTGCGTAATGCCCTCTTCACGACTCTCAACAGCCACAGGAAACCTTTCGTTCGCACAAACTCTTCCCAGAGTAACAGGGGGGTGACATGACGGCCCGAGGCACAGGTGTCCTCAGCCCACGAGCCGGCCCAGCTCCGCAGCGGCCCGATCCACGTCGTCGTTGTGGATCACATGGTCGAACTCCGTCTGGGCGGCCAGTTCGGCCTGCGCCCTGGCCAACCGGGCAGCGACCGCCGCGTCATCCTCGGTCCCTCGGCCGATCAAGCGGCGCTGCAACTCCTCGGGCGAGGGTGGCGCGAGGAAGACGAGAACACACTGCGGCATCGCGGCCCGAACCTGCCGGGCTCCCTGCAGTTCGATCTCCAGCAGCACCGGCCCACGCTCCAGATGTGTCACGACCGGCTCTCGTGGGGTCCCATAGGAGTTGCCCGCGAAGGTGGCCCACTCGAGCATCTGCCCGGCGGCCACCAGCTCGTCGAAACGCTGCTGTGGGAGGAAGAAGTATTGCTGCCCGTCGACCTCTCCGGGCCGGGGGGCGCGGGTCGTGGCCGAGACCGACAACCAGATGTCGGGACGCTGTGCCAGGAGTCTGGCCACCACAGTCCCCTTCCCCACGCCACTGGGGCCGGACACCACGAAGAGCCGGTTCACCAACTCAGCACTCTGCTCAGCAGGCGAACCTGCTGGGGCCCGAGACCCCGCAGACGGCGGGTCTGCGAGACATGGGCGTACTTCATGAACCGCTTGACGCGCATAGGGCCCACGCCCGGGATGGCCAGCAGTACGTCGCTGACCCGCAGGCCGGCAACCACATCGTCGGTCTCGGCCAAGGCCAGGACTTGCTCCCAGGTCATCTCACCCGTGCGCAACTGATCCTTGACCTCGGCGCGGCGGCGCCGATTGGCCACGGCACGCACACTGGCCAATTGGCGTTGCTCATCAGTCAATTTCGGGGGGGTCTGCACGGGTGCGACCCTATCCAACGGAGGCCAGGGCGCGCACTGCTTCCTCAGCGATGGCCTGTGCGGCTGCCCGAGGGTGCTCAGCAGCGGTCACTGGCCGCCCGACGACCAGCAGCGAGGCACCCGCCCCGATGGCGTCAGCCGGCGTGACGACGCGTGACTGATCACCCACGTCGGCGCCGGCGGGACGGATACCAGGGGTGATCAGCACCGGATCGGGACCCAGCAGAGCTCGCAGGGTGGTCACCTCCTGCGCGGAGGAGACGATCGCCCGGGCCCCGGCGTCGACCGCCAATCTCGCCCAGCGCATCACCGCCTGCTCAGGGCTTCCGATGATGCCCAGTTCGCTGAGGTCCAGCGCGGACAGACTGGTCAGCACGGTGACGGCAGCCACCTTGGTCTCAGGTAGGGCCTGCGCTACGGCAGCGATCCCGGCAGTGCCCGCGGCCGCGTGGACGGTGAGCAGATCTGGCTGCAGAGCCGCCACGGAACGCGCAGCGCCGGCCATCGTGTTCGGGATGTCGTGGATCTTCAGATCCAGGAACAACGCGCAGTGCGGGGCGGCCGCCCGAATCTCGGCGACCCCGAGGGCGCCGTCGCGCAGGTAGGTCTGCAGTCCGACCTTCACGTGGCTGAAGACCCCGTCCACGGCGTTGGCCCAAGTACAGGCAGTCTGCAGGTCGGGTGCATCCAGGGCCAGTGCGATGGGGGCGATCATGACGTCTCCTCACGGTGATCAATGGCGGAATGACGAAATCTGGTCACGCCAGTCCCCCGCGGTGCCCGATCCCCACAGCCTCGGCCACGGATCCAAAGCCGCGCTGCTCAAGCAGGGCCAGCAGTTCGCGCTGAACGCGTGCCGGTGCACTGGGTTCATTGAAGGTCATCGTGCCGACCTCCACGGCACTGGCCCCGGCGGCGAGGAACTGCAAGGCGTCGGCCCCACTGGCGATCCCACCCATCCCCAGGATCGGGGCGTCGGGTACCGCCTGGTGGACCTGCCACACACAGCGCACCGCGAGTGGCCGGATGGCTGGGCCGCTGAGCCCGCCGGTGACCCCACCCAGAATCGGGCGCAGCGTCTGCGTGTCGATGGCCATCCCCAGGGTGGTGTTCATGACCGAGAAGCCATCGGCGCCGGCGTTGCGGCAGGCCACGGCGATCTCGGCGATGCTGGTGACGTCTGGGGAAAGCTTGGCGAAGATGGGCACCGACGAGTTCGTGTTGCGCCGGACCTGATGGATCACGCCGGAAGCACTCATCACGTCGCAGGCGAACACCTGCCCCCGGCTCTCCACGTTCGGGCACGAGATGTTGACCTCGAGGGCCGCGATCCCAGACTCATTGCGCAGGATTCGCGCGAGCTGACCGAACTCGTCGACGGTCTCGCCGGCGATGCTGACCACTGCGGTGACCCCGTTGTCCCGCAGCCACGCCAGGTCATTGGCCAGGAACGATTCGACGCCGGGACCCTGCAGCCCGATCGAGTTGAGCATCCCCGACGGTGTCTCGACCATCCGCGGAGTGGGACGCCCGGAGCGCGGACGCAGCATGATGCTCTTGGTCACCACACCCCCGATCTCTGTGAGATCGAAATAGTTGCGCAATTCCTTACCCGCGGCCGCGCAGCCAGAGGCCGTGAAGGCGGGGCCGTTGAAGCGCACGCCGGCGAGGGTCACACTCGGATCAATCATCACGAGGCTCCGGTGCTCCCAGCGTGCCCGCCGGCACGGTGCCCACTTCTGACCAGCGGACACGGTCGCCGAAGAACACCGGACCGTCGGTGCAGGATCGCACCATCCGGGTCACCCCGTCCTCGCCGATGACCGGCAGCACGCAGGTCATGCACACCCCCACCCCGCAGGCCATCGACTCCTCGACCGCGCACTGCGCGGCCGCACCGAACTCGGCACTCGCCTCGGCCACGGCCCGCAGCATCCCCATCGGCCCGCACGCGTAGACGGCCTTGTGCCGGCCCAAGGCCAGGATCCGCCGCAGCGGATCGGTCACGCGACCACGTTCCCCGCTGGACCCGTCATCGGTGGTGACGAACACGGCATCGCTGACCCGGCGGGCCTCGACCACCCCGTAGAGGCGGGCCGTGTCGCCGGCGCCCACAATGATGTCCACCGTGCTGCCGCGCGCCCGCAACTGGCTGGCGAGTTCGAACAGGGGCGCCACTCCGTAGCCACCGCCGACCAGCACACAGGCGACCGGAGCGGTCGGCAGCCGGAAGGGCTGCCCGAGTGGGGCGATGACGTTGAGGATGTCGCCGGGACGACGGCGCACCAGCCACTGCGTGCCGGGCCCCTTAGGGGAGACGATGATCTGCAGCGCCCCGCCGGCCTTGGTCGACGCCGATCGGATGCTGAATGCCCGCCGCAGGATGTGGGCGTCATCCACGGCGATCGCCACGAAGTGCCCGGGCCGGAAACCATCGGCAATGCCGGGGGCAGCGAACGACAGGTGATAGTACTCGCCCTCTCGGCGCACACTGAGAACTTCGGCGTCAGCCTGGCTGCTCATCGACCACCCCACAGGGCGGCGAGATCGCTTTGGTGTTCTTGAATGCTGCGCACACCGACCTGTCCGGTCTTCAGCGCCTCGATCCCCTGCACGGCCGCCGCGAGGCCCTGCACCGTCGTGATGCACGGTACGCCGCGGACCACCGCTGCCGTGCGGATCTCGTAGCCGTCGACCCGTGCACCGGTACCGACCGGCGTGTTGACGATGAGATCCACCTCGCCAGCCAGGATGCTGCTCACGGTGGTCGGCTCGCCGTTCGGGCCGATACCTTCGGCGTTCTTGCGCAACACGGTGGTTGCCACGCCGTTGCGACGAAGCACCTCCGCGGTGCCCTGGGTGGCCAGGATCTCGAATCCGAGGTCGGCGAGCCGCTTGACCGGGAAGATCATCGACCGCTTGTCCCGGTTGGCCACGGTGATGATCGCGCGGCCCGTTACCGGCAGGCCGCTGGAGTAGGCCCCCGACTGCGACTTGGCGAAGGCGGTGCCGAAGTCGGAGTCGATCCCCATCACCTCGCCGGTGGAGCGCATCTCGGGTCCAAGCACAGTGTCCACACCATGGAATCGGCCGAATGGCATGACGGCTTCCTTGACGGCCATGGGTGCCCCCACCGGCAGGTTCGTGGCATCACCCTGTTTGGGCAGCAACCCGTCCGCGCGCAGATCGGCGATGGTCTCGCCGACCGCGATGCGCGCCGCGGCCTTCGCCAGGGGCACGCCCGTGGCTTTGGACACGAAGGGGACGGTGCGTGACGCCCGTGGGTTGGCCTCCAGCACGTAGAGGCGCGTGCCCCGCAGCGCGAACTGGATATTGAGCAGACCTCGCACCCCAACGCCGCGCGCGATGGCCACGGTCGACGCCCGGATCTGGGCCAGTTCCTGGTGACCAAGCGTCATGGGCGGCAGGGCACAGGCGGAGTCCCCGGAATGGATCCCGGCCTCCTCGATGTGTTCCATCACGCCGCCGACGTACAACTCGTCGCCGTCGAACAGTGCGTCCACGTCGATCTCGATGGCATCGTCGAGGAACTCGTCGACCAGCACCGGATGCTCGGGGCTGGCCTGCGTGGCGCGCTCGATGTAGGAGGCGAGCATCGTGTCGTCGTACACGATCTCCATGCCGCGGCCGCCGAGGACGTAACTGGGCCGCACAAGCACGGGGTACCCGATCCGGGCGGCGATCGCCTCGGCCTCGGCCACGCTGCGGGCCATGCCGTATTTGGGCACCGGGAGGCCGGCCTCCTCGAGCACCTGCCCGAAGGCACCGCGCTCCTCCGCGAGGTGGATGGCTTCGGGGGTGGTGCCCAGCAACGGCACGCCCTCCGCCTTGAGCCGGGCTGCCAGCCCCAGTGGCGTCTGGCCACCGAGTTGGCAGATGACCCCGGCCAACGGTCCCGCCGCCCGCTCGGCCCGGATCACCTCGAGCACGTCCTCCAGCGTCAGCGGTTCGAAGTAGAGCCGGCTGGCCGTGTCGTAGTCGGTGGAGACGGTCTCGGGGTTGCAATTGATCATGATGGCCTCGTACCCCGCCTCACGCAGGGTCAACGTGGCATGCACACACGAGTAGTCGAACTCGATCCCCTGTCCGATCCGGTTGGGCCCGGACCCGAGGATGATCACCGCTTCCTTCTCGCGTGGCGCCACCTCAGTCTCGGTGTCGTAGCTGGAGTAGTGGTACGGCGTGTAGGCCGGGAATTCGGCGGCGCAGGTGTCCACCGTCTTGTACACCGGACGGATACCCAGGGCATGGCGCACGCCGCGAATAACGTCCTCCCGCGTCCCACGCAAGGCCGCGAGCTGAGCATCCGAGAAGCCAGTCTCCTTGGCTTCACGCAGCAGATCCGGGGACAACGGATCGGCAGATCGCACCCGATCGGCCATCGCGTTGATACCGGCGATCTGTTCCAGGAACCAGGGGTCGATATCGGTGATCTCATACACCTGGGCGACGCTGGCCCCGAGCCACAAGGCCTGCTGTACCTTCTGCAGCCGGCCGTCGTGAGGCCGGCCGATGTCGGCGAGCAGTTCA
>JAKOZM010000012.1 GCA_029779995.1 Actinomycetes bacterium | reverse complement strand
GCTGACCCGCTCATTGGTCCTCCCCAAGGGGTTCGACGAGACTGACCTGTTTGTTCCAGGGGATGAACGTCGCCACGACCGCCAGCACCATGACGGCGATCGCCGAACCCCAGCCGAACACGTTGACGAACCAGCCCGGGTAGTCGCCGTAGGGCGACGCCACCGTGTCCTGGAACTCGCGCACGAGCACGAAGGTGAGGGCTGCGGGTGTCACTACCGAGACCAGGACCACCCACCATCTCCCCAGTTGCAGGGAGCCGGTGGCGTTCATATGTGCCCGCAGTCCTGGCAGGTCGCGCAAGACCCAGGTCACGACGACCATGCTCACCACGGCGGCCAGCAGGATCCCGAACCGGTTGATGAAGTGGTCCATGGTGTCCAGGATCGGTACGCCGGTGGTCGTGGCGAAGGCCAGAATGCTCAGCAGTGCCGCGGGGAAGCCGACGATCAGACTTGCTGACACTCGGCCCAGCGCGAACTTGTCCCGCACCGCCGAGATGACGACTTCGATGACACTGACCAAGGACGTCAGCCCGGCGATGACCAGGGAACCGAAGAAGAGCACGCCGATCAGGCTCCCCCCGGGCGCCTCGGAGATGATCGTGGGGAAGGCGACGAAGGCGAGTCCGAGTCCCTGGTCCACGACCCCGTCGACGCCCACCCCTTTCGCCTGGGCCATGAAACCCAGTGCGGCGAAGACGCCGATGCCGGCCAGCAACTCGAAGCCGGAGTTGGCGAATCCGACGACAAATCCTGACCCGGTCATGTCCGTGCGGCGCCCGACGTACGACGCGTAGGTGATCATGATGCCGAAGCCGATGGACAGCGAGAAGAAGATCTGACCGAACGCGGCCGCCCAAACTCCGGTATCGGCCAGGGCGCCCCAGTTCGGGTTGAAGAGCCCGTTGAGACCCTCAGCGGCGCCTGGCAGGAATAGGGATCGGATCACCAGGACCAGGAACGCCAGGACCAGCAGCGGAATGAAGAACACCGAGGTGGCACCGATGCCCTTCTGGACGCCGGCGACCATGATCGCCAGAACCACCACCCAGACGATCACCAGGGGCACGAGCACGCCCGGCACGAAGTCCAGGCCGACGCCTGGATCGGCCACTCGCAGGAAGTCGCCGGTGAGGAATGCGCCCGGGTCGTCGCCCCACGCCTGGTCCAGGGAGAACACGGCGTACCGCAGCGACCAGGCGATGATGGCGGCGTAGTAGACGGCGATGACCGCGCAGATCCCCACCTGCCACCAGCCCATCACCTCGGCGCCACGGCTCATCCGTCGAAAGGACAATGGTGCCGAGCCACGGTAGCGGTGACCGATCGCGTAGTCGAAGAGCAGGAACGGCAAACCAGCGGTCAGCAGGGCGACGAGGTAGGGGATGATGAAGGCCCCGCCGCCGTTCTCGTAGGCGACGTAGGGGAACCGCCAGATGTTGCCCAGCCCGACGGCGGAACCGATCGCCGCCAGGATGAAGACCTTGCGAGAGGTGAAGGCGCCGCGGCTTGCTTGATGGGCGTCTGGTGCACCGAGGGTGTCGGCTGTGGACATCGTGCCTCCTGGTCTGCGGACCTGGGACTGTGTGGGCATCGCCATGTCCATCTTGGTCCCTCTGTCCTGTACCCAACGTTTGGGTCGTGAAATCGCCGGGCGAGTGGCGATTGGCCAGAAGGTGCTATCTCGCGCGGCGTGTCGCAGCAACAGCTGCCGAATTCCGGCGACGTTGCCCCTTCCCAGCGCGTTTCTGAACAGCAGGTGGGAGAAGCTCGCAGCCTCGAGTGGCCCGCGCCATTGCGGACAGCTCACCGGACAGCGCGTGTCCCGCGGATCTCGTTGGCAACCGCGACTCCGACCGCCAGCAGCGTCGGGATGAGTGCGGGCACCGAGGGGTCGCTCGTGCCGAGGATGCCCGAACCCCAGGCGATGGCCCCGCTGAGGAAGCCCAGCGTGATCATGACAGCCGATCGGACCGGCTGACCCCCGGCTCGGGCAGCGGTGGGGCCCTGGCAGATCGTGTGGACGGTGGTCAGTACGGCGCCGGTGTTGGCGGTGATCCAGCCGCGCACGGCCGGCACCTTCAACACTGCCGTCGCCAGCCCGGCAAGTCCGGCGCTGGTCAGCGGCACGAGGACCTGTGCAGGGCTGTTGAGCACCTGGCGCAAGAACGAGGCCAGGATCATCAGCAGGATCATGAGGATCATCGGGAAGGCCACCTGCAACCAGCGTCTGCTCACCAGGAGGCGCTGGATGAGGGTCGACACCGCCACCCCCACCACTGCACCCAACAGCGAAAGAGCAGCCAAGGTCGCCTTGTCGGGATCGCGCGGGAGTTCGGTGCCCAGCACAACGAGGTTGCCCGCCTGGTTGGACGTGAAGACCCCGTAGACCTGGAACGAATACGCGTCGATCACGCCCACGGTCCACGACAGGGCCAGCGCTGCCAGCCAGGCACGGCCGAAGAACCGCCAGGTGTCGATGTCGTCGGTCATGGTCAGACGGTAGTGGCCAGGGTCGGCCTTCGGGCTGACCTGTGGCCGGGCCCGAAGCGCCGCCTAGCGCACTTTCTCGGTGCGCAGGCCAGCGGTCCGTGAGGCTCGTCCACTCGAGGTTGATGTGGGTACCGTGGTGGTGGGGTGAGGTCATGACCGAACAGCAACCGTATGAGGTGCTCGAAAAGCACTCCGGGTTCGAGGTGCGGCGCTATCCCGAACACCTGGTGGCGGAGGTGGATGTCAGCGGGCCCTTCGGGGTTGCGGGTAACCTGGCGTTCGCGAAGCTGGCCCGATACATCGGGGGTCACAACCGGGCGTCCCGCAAGGTGGCCATGACCGCGCCCGTGGTGCACGAACAGGACCCCCGAAGTGGTGTCTTCGTCGTCGGCTTTGTGATGCCTTCGGAACTGATGACAGAGGACTTCCCGCAGCCCATGGACTCCTCGGTGCGGACTCGCCGGGTGCCGGCACAGACTGCCGCGGCCTTGACGTTCTCGGGCCGCTGGACGCGCGGCTCCTACGATGCCCACACCGATGAGTTGATGGACCTGCTAGCGGAGGCTGGGCTGACGGTGGTCGGTCGGCCTCGCTACGCGCGGTTCGACCCGCCGTGGACACCACGGCTCCTGCGTCGCAACGAAGTCGTCATCCCCGTGTCGGTCTGAGCGCCTGCCGCCGACCCAGTACCGTCACGCAGCCTGGGCCCGGGCAGGATATGGCTCAGGCGACGAGAGGGCCCAAGATGTCGAATGTATTGCCATCGGACGTGCTGACGTTCGAGCACGGCCCCGCGTGGTCCAATCGCATTGCGCTGGCACCGCTGACCAACAAGCAGAGTCACTCTGATGGCGCGCTATCCACTGATGAGATCGAATGGTTGGTGGCGCGAGCCCGCGGCGGCTTCGGGCTGGTCCTGACGGCGGCCGCCTTCGTGTCCCCCGCTGGGCAGGTCTGGGATGGGCAGTTGGGCGTCTGCTCACCAGAGCATGATCCGGGCCTGGCGAGGTTGGCCGACGCCATCAGATCCCACGGCGCGGCCTCTGCCGTGCAACTGCACCACGGTGGGCGTCGGGCCGAACGTCAGATCACCGGCCGCCCCGTCCAGTGCCCCTGGGACGACCCGCGCCACGATGCTGTGGCCATGACCGCCGACGAGATCACACAGGTCATCGGGGATTTCGTCGCCGCCGCAGTGCGCGCCCAGGACGCCGGATTCGACGGCGTCGAAGTGCATGGCGCCCATGGCTACCTGATCGGGCAGTTCCTCGACAGCACGCGCAACCATCGCGACGACCAGTACGGCGGCTCGTTCGAGAACCGCCTGCGCGTCCTCCTCGAGGTGCTGGCGGGCATCCGGGCGGCCACGGCCTCGACGTTCCAACTGGGACTGCGCCTGAGCCCAGAGGGTTTCGGTATCCCGCTGGCCGATGCCCAGGGCTACGCGCGCGAGGTTCTGGCCAGCGACCTGCTCGACTACGTCGAACTGTCGTTGTGGGACGTGTTCAGCCGTCCGCGAGGCGGTGACGAGGGCCTGCTCATCGACCACTTCGTGGACCTGCCGCGAGGGGCTGCGCGGCTCGGCGTTGCGGGCAAGGTGCTCACCACGGCTGATGTGTCGTGGTGCCTGGATCGCGGTGCGGACTTCGTCTCGGTCGGCCGGAGTGCGATCCTGCAGCATGACTTCGCAGCCCGCGCCCTTGCCGACGCGGACTTCGAGTCACGCCCCGCACCCGTGTCGGCCGCCGTGCTCACTTCCGAGAAGGTGGGCCCGGCCTTCATCGACTACCTGACGACCGACTTCCAAGGCATCGTCGGCTGACGGGCTCAGCCACCGTCCCTGATCGTCACCGTGCGGTCCTGAGCGTCGGAGTGGACGGTGGGGCCAGCGGGGCCGGCGGGGCGGAACGTCACGTCGCTGGGTTCCAAGGTCCCGATCGGCAGATCGGAGGTGGCCTTCGCCACCAGCGTCGTAGCGTCGATGAGGAACAGCCGGACCTAGGCCCTGCCGGTGCTGGTATCCGCGATCGTCCCCGCGGCCAATGCGCCCGTGACTGTCGAAGGTCGTCACGACGACCAGATCGATGGGTAATGCAGGTGTGCCGAGCCACGTCGAGGTGACGACGGGGGAGGGGTTGCTCGGCGTGTCGGGCGGGTTCGTGTGGGGCTGGTGTCGCACACAGGCACGTGCCATTGCGATGGCGCGGAACCGGTGAGAAGTTGAGTTATGACCTCCCAGAGATTTGTCATCGTCGGTGCGGGACTCGCCGCTGTGAAGGCCGCGCAGACCCTACGAGAAGAGGGCTTCTCAGGTGAGGTGGTCATGGTTGGGGCCGAAGCCCATCCTCCCTACGAGCGGCCACCGCTGTCCAAGGACTATCTGCAAGGCAAAGCACAACGCGACAGCGTCTTTGTTCAGCCCGCGTCATGGTTCCAGGAGCAGTCGATCACCTTGCGGCAGGGTACGTCGGTCCAGGGGTTGCAGCTGGGCGAGCGCCAGGTGCAACTGTCTGATGGGACCCTGTTGGCTTACGACGCGCTGCTGCTGGCGACCGGTTCGACCCCGCGTCGGCTGAATGTTCCCGGCGCAGATGCCACGGGAGTGCACTACTTGCGCACCCTCGACGATGCGGACGCGCTGCGGGCGGGTCTGGACACAACGCAGCATCTGGTGATCGTGGGCGGGGGGTGGATCGGGCTGGAGGTCGCCGCCGTCGCCCGCGAGCAAGGGGTTGCGGTGACGGTTCTGGAGCAGGCGGAGCTGCCCCTCGTGGGCGTGCTTGGCCCGGAGGTCGCGCAGGTGTTTGCCGATCTTCATCGCGCGCACGGCGTAGATCTGCGCTGCGGGGTCGGGGTGCAATCGTTCATCGCGACCGATGGCGCCTTCGCCGGGGTGGAACTCGCTGACGGCACCGTCCTCACGGCGGATCGGGCGGTGGTGGGCGTCGGGGTCACTCCCAGCATCGAATTCGCGCGTTCGAGTGGATTGGACATCGGCAGTGGCATTCTCGTGGATGCCACACTGCGCACGTCAGGCCCTGCGGTCTTCGCGGCCGGGGACATCGCGGAAGCCGAGCACCCTTTGCTCGAACGGCGGATTCGGGTGGAGCACTGGGCGAATGCTCTGAACCAGGGGCCACATGCCGCGCGGTCGATGCTCGGTGGCACGCAACCGTACGATCGGCTGCCGTACTTCTACACAGACCAATACGACCTGGGGATGGAGTACACCGGCTACGCCGGACCGGGGGATTACGACCAGGTAGTGGTGCGGGGTGATACGTCAGGCCTGGACTTCATGGCCTTCTGGCTGTCAGGCGGCCGAGTCCTGGCCGGGATGCACGTCAGTCGGTGGGACACGATCGGCAGCGTGGGTGATTTGATCCGCTCGGGTCGGCGGGTGGATCCGGCCCGGTTGGCTGATGACGCGGTGGGCCTGGCCGAGGTGTAGGAAGGCGATTCGGCACTTGTCGCGATTCCTCGCGGCGTGTCGCAGCACCTTCTGCCCAATTGCTCATCGAGTCAGCACGGACGGCTACCGGATCAGTCTTCTGGCTCGGACGCCACCTCTTTGGCAGTTGCTTTGATGTCCTCGGTGGCAACCTTGTCCACTGCTGACTGCACGATCCGGTTGGCCTTGTCCATCGCCTTGCGGATCTCGACCACGCCCGGATCGGACACCAAGGCAATCAGTCCGGAGTGCCCAGGATCGATCGAGTACTGCAACTCCTCGGCGAGCTCGCTCTTGTGATGCAGTTCCCGGGCCTTGCCCACGGCTGCCCCACCGACGCCCAAGACGGCGGCGCTAGCCAGGATCGATGGCGGGAAGACCACGCCGAGCACGACTCCGCCGACAACGCCCCAACCGAGGCCCCGACGAGTGCTGTGATCAGTGGCCTTCTGGACATGGAGTTTGCCGTCCTCATCCTTGGTGACGACCACCACGGCCTCGATCTCCACCGACCTGCCGTCCTCGACCGACTTGAGTGACTCGTAGGCTTCCCATGCCGCATCGACGTCGTCGAAATCGGCCACGATCAGGGAGTATGCCCCGTCGGTGACGGCCATCGCGTCCACGGTCAGTTCGGTGTCGGCGGATTGGGGGTTGTTGTCGTCGGACATGGATTCTCCTCAGGGTTCGACGTCAGCAACGCTACCCCCCGATCGCGACCCAACACCGGCGGACAGCCAACACCGGTAATGAGTCGAGATCGCTGATCACCCCTCGTGCCAGCAAGCTGAGGACCTCGTCGATCGGGGGTCCTCACCGGCAATCGCCAGCTGCAATGTGATGCCCTGTGTGACCAGCAGGTGTTGTGCTTTGCGGAATCGCCGACGGTCGGGTGGCGGGCCTCGGGCCGTGTGCCGATGGGTAGGCCTTGCCCAACGTGACGTTGCAGAACCCCCGGCGGTCTGCCCGGTTCCGGCCCACCGTCACTGGCTGCGCTGCATCCTCGCCATCCTTGCCAAACCGCACTGGGTGGCCCGCCGAAGATCCACCATGGGGAGCCCGCGCCTGGCATGGCCATCTCGGCACGTGTCGGCGCCGAATGGCCTTGTATGACATCTGGCGTTAACTGGTGTCATGCGAGCGACATACATGTACGGCGCGGGCGATGTCCGCGTGATCGACGCCCCCGATCCGAATTTGCAGGAATCGACCGATGCAGTGGTGCAGGTGGTGCGTTCCTGCGTGTGCGGCAGTGATCTGCATCCCTACCATTCGAAGCCGACCTCAACCAACGGTTCACCGATGGGACATGAGTTCATCGGGGTGGTGGAGCAGACCGGCGAAGAGGTGACGACGGTGCGCCCCGGTGACTTCGTCATCGCACCGTTCGCGGTCTCCTGCGGTCACTGCGAGTTCTGTCGAACGGGTCTGCAGACGTCGTGCGTGAATGGCGGGTTCTGGGGCGATCCACGTCTGGGGACTGCGGGCGGCCAGGCGCAAGTGGTGCGCGTTCCGCTCGCCGACGGCACTCTTGTCGCCGTGCCCGGCGTCGACGCCGACACCGATGAATCCCTGCTGGCGAGCCTGCTCACGCTGTCTGACGTCTACGGCACGGGCTGGCACGCCGCCGTGCGAGGTGGCGTTGCACCCGGTGCCACGGTGACTGTGATTGGGGACGGAGCGGTCGGGTTGCTGGCTGTGCTCTGCGCGAAGCAACTCGGTGCCGAGCAGATCGTCCTGATGGGTCGCTACCCGGCGCGCACCGACCTCGGCCGTGAATTCGGTGCCACCGACGTGGTGGCTGAGCGCGGCACAGAGGGCATCGCGAAGGTGCGGGAGATCACCGCTGGCGGCAGCCCCGTCGTGCTCGAGGCAGTCGGTCACATGCCCGCGTACGAGCAGGCGGTCGGGATCGTACGGCCGGGCGGCGTCATCAGCCGGGTCGGCGTCCCGCAATACCAGGATGCGCCGGTCGGTTTCGGCAGCCTGTTCGGGCCCAACGTCACACTCACCGGGGGCCCGGCGCCGGTGCGCGCCTACATCGAGACCTTGCTGCCGGGGGTTCTCACAGGTCAGGTCGATCCGGGCCGCGTCTTCGATCTGACACTGGATCTGGAACAGACACCCGAAGCCTACGCAGCGATGGATGACCGCACTGCCCTCAAGGTGATGCTGCGGCCCTAGCCGCGCACCTCCACCTCATCCCATTCGTAGCCCACGACGATGTCCCGGCCGCTGGCCTTGGCCTGGTACAGGGCGAGGTCCGCTCGGTGCAGTGTCTGCTCGATCGGCTCCCCGGGCACCCGTTGCGCGCAGCCGATGGACACGGTCTGTTCGCCCGGGGTGGCCAGCCGGAGCTGATTGAGAACTGAAGAGGCGCCCTCCAGCGTCAGGTCAGGCAGCAACGCGGCGAACTCCTCCCCGCCGTAGCGCGCCAGCACCAGGTGTGGATCGAGGCAGGAACGCCAGGCTCGGGCACAGTCGGACAGCAGGGTGTCCCCCGCGGGATGTCCGTGGCGGTCGTTGTAGGCCTTGAAGTGATCGAGGTCGAGCATGGCCACGGTGAGGGGAACATCCCTGTCCGCAGTGCGTACGGCCATCCGGTCGAGTTCGAAATCCCACGTACGACGGTTCGGCAGCCCGGTCAGGCTGTCCTTGCGGGCCAGTTCGGCAAGCAGTGCCGCCTGTTCCTCCACCATCGAGATCAGCATCAGAGCCCCCCAAAGGATCAACAGGATGACAGCGATGGAGGCCACCGCCAGCAGCCGCGCACCCGAGCCCACCTCACTCCACACGGAGAAGGCCAGCAGCGTGGGGGCGGTCAACGCGGCCACCGCGAGGCCCACAAGGCGGGCCTTGGTGCGGTGACTCGTGGGGCTCGGCCGGGTGATGGTCCGTGCGCCACGCGACGTGGCCGCAGCTGTCAGCAGCAGTGATGAGGCGAGGAACAAAACGTCCACCCAGGCCGGTGCATCCGCCACCACGCCCTGCGCCGCGAGACTTTGGAAGACGAGATCGGCGGTGAGCATGCAGGCCAGCGACACGGTCAGTAGCCCCAAGGTTCGGTTCATCTTGTCCACGCCGACCAGCATCCGGATCAGCACGGACAAGGCGATCACATCCAGCAGAGGGTAGGCCAGCGCGATGAGGGTCGTCACCAGCGGAGCGGCCGAGTCCGTCAGCATGGGCATGATCACGACGGTGGCCACCACACAGCCCGCGGCCACGGTCATGACGGCGGTGTCCACCCAGGTCTCGCGATTGTGGCCGGGCTGGCGTCGGCGGACCAGAACCACCAGCGCCGACACCAGGGCGCCGTAGGACGCGAGGTAGAGCACATCGGCGGGACTGGGGAAGGGCTCCTTGTCAAAGTAGTAGAGGTACATGTCGTACACCGCATCCCCGGCGACGGTCAGCACCAAGAAGGCCCAGAGCCACCACCAGACAACTCGTGCTGCGCGCGGCATGCGCAGGATCGCGATGAGGAACACCACAACAGCGACGAAGCTGGTCGCGTGAATGAGCATCACGCGTTCGGTCGACCCCACAGGCAACAGCATCACCACCAGGCACGCCACTCCGCCGAGCCATACGCCCATCGCCCACCTGTGACGGGCCACAACCTGCAGCAGGCGCGGCGGAGATCCAGGGCGGGCACTGGCGGGCCCGAAATGGTCCATAGTCATCACCTCGTTGCCAGGGGCGGTGGCGGTTTCGTCCGCGTCAGGGAGTTCATCGGCACGAAACCCGGATTCCTCAAGGGCACTTGCCAGGCGCGCCGCAGGCAGTCACGGGATCGTCACTGGCGTCGCGGTGATCCAGGCCACATGATCGACTTCGACCGCGCAGGTTCCAAGGACGGGCGTCGAGTGCAGTGACGGCGGCTCCATAGTGCGGATCAGCGGTGCTCACGCCGGTACTTCGCGAACTCCTCACGCATTTGGTCATCGTCCATGACCAGGGCGACTGTCGGGCAGTCCTGCGGACCCGTCCGGGCGTCGGGGTGGCACAGCGTGCAAGGCTCACCAGATCTCAGTGGGCACCGAGCGGCGACCACGCTGCGCTGATCCTGTGTCCTCACGGTGCGGCCCTCCTGGTCCCAGTTTAGGCCGCGAGTCGACCACCGGCCGGACGCTGCCGGTCTACAACGCTGTGGACAGGTCCGCGATTCCCGACCAGGCCAGCGCCATCGACGCCGTCCTACAGCAGGCGCCCGGGCAACTCAACTTCCTCAGCGGTCTATATGGGCCCTACCCCTTCGACTCGACCGGTGCGGTTGCCGACCGGGCAGCCGGCGTCGGGTACGCCCTAGAGGTACAGGGCAAGCCGCACTACGCCGGCGGCTTCACGACCGGCAACCCAGGGATCGG
>JAKOZM010000002.1 GCA_029779995.1 Actinomycetes bacterium | reverse complement strand
ACTGTCGGCCAAGCAGTATTGGAAGGCCGCTGGCTCACCGGAGTTCGTGATCATGTTCCTGCCGGCCGAGCACATGTTGGGGATCGCGCTTCAGGCCAGACCTGATCTTCTACAGACCAGCTTCGACAAGCGGGTGGTGCTGGCCACCCCGACCACGCTGATGGCCACCTTGCGCAGCGTGTCCTGGGCCTGGCAGCAGGCGCACATGGCCGGCCAGGCGCGACAGGTTCTGGAGGCTGGCCAGCAGGTGCATCAGCGGTTGACCACCATGAGCCGTCACATCGCCAAGCTGGGCAAGGATCTCGGTGATGCGGTGGAGGGCTACAACCAGTTCGTGGGGTCCTTGGACGCCAGGGTGCTGCCCGCCAGCCGCCGCCTGAGCGCGATGTGTGCCCCTGATGAGGAGCCGACTGCAATCAACACGATCGATATTCGGCCTCGGGACCCGGTGACGCACGACACCGGGTAGGCGTTCACCAGCCGGGGAGGCTTCACGGGTTACCGTGGACGGGTGAGTATTCAGGAGCCGACGACGACCGGTGGAGTGTCGGTCGCGGTGACCCAGGAACCGGCCACTACGGTTCAATATGTGACATCCTCGGCTCCCGATAGCCCGCAGGGCGGCCTGCGGGTGGGGCTCATGGTGCTCATCGCCATGGCGGTCACGGTCCTTGCGGCGCTCGGGGACACCGCGATCAACGGCAGCCTGACGTTCATCACCGGCGCCGTTTTTGTCGTCGTATCCGTGGTGTGTGCGGCCACGGTGAAGTACCGGGATCTGTCCACCGCGATCATCACCCCGCCGCTGGTGTATTTCACGGCGATCCTGGTGGCCGGCCAGCCGAGTCTGCTCAGCGGTACCCGTGACAACCTGCTGATCCGCGAAGCCGGCATGGTCGTCGCCGGTCTCGCCTTCAATGCACCGTGGATCTTCGCTGGGACAATCGCCGCCGCGCTGATCGTGGTGGTGCGGCGCTTCATCCTGCACCGCTGACGTCGGCTACTGAGCGGCTGCCGCTTTCATATCCTTGCGCAGCTCCGGCGGCAGCGCGAACACGAGACTCTCCTCGATCGTACTGACCGTCTCCACCTCGTCGAAGCCCAACTCCGCCAGCGAGGTCAGCAAACCCTGCACCAGACTGTCGGGCACAGAAGCCCCAGACGTCACACCGACCGTCTCGACCCCGGCGACCCACTGTGGATCCAACTCAGTGGCATCGTCGATGAGGTGACTGCGGGTACCCCCCTCAAAAGCGACCTCCGCCAGCCGAACTGAGTTGCTCGAGTTCTGCGAGCCGACCACGATGACGACGTCGCATGTGGGCGCGATCACCTTCACTGCGGCCTGCCGGTTCTGGGTGGCATAACAGATGTCGTCGCTGGGTGGGTCGATGAGCATCGGCAGGCGGCGGCGCAGTCGCTCCACCGTCGCCATGGTCTCGTCGACGCTCAACGTGGTCTGGGACAGCCATGCCACGGGACGATCGGGATCGACAGCGACCGTGTCGGCCGCGTCCGGATCCTCCACGATGGTGATCGCCGCGGGGGCCTCGCCGGCGGTCCCCTCGACCTCTTCGTGGCCTTCGTGGCCGATCAGCAGGATCTGGTAGCCCGAATCGGCGAAGCGCTTGGCCTCGTTGTGCACCTTGGTGACCAGCGGGCAGGTGGCATCGATGGTCGACAGATTGCGATGCTCGGCCTCGTCGTGGACCGACGGTGCCACGCCATGGGCGCTGAACACCAGCCGAGAACCCTCCGGCACCTCCTCGGTCTCGTCGACGAAGATGGCGCCCCTGCGTTCGAGATCAGCGACGACGTGCACGTTGTGCACGATCTGCTTGCGCACATAGACCGGAGGTCCGTACAGGTCGAGGGCCTTCTCGACAGTGACCACCGCGCGCTCGACACCGGCGCAGTAGCCGCGAGGAGCGGCCAAAAGGACTTTACCCACATTTCAATGCTACGTGTCTTGCGCCGGCTGCGCCTTTGCCGCCTCGAGTCGCTGCTCAGCCTGACCCAGGAGTCGGTCGCAGTAGGAGGCCAGTTGCTCGCCCCGCTCCCACAGGTCCAGTGACTCCTGCAGCGTGACCTTGCCGTCTTCCAGGCGGCGCACGATGGACTCAAGTTCGTCGCGCGCCTGCTCGAACGTCAGGGCTTGCTCACTCACTCACTCACTCCCAGCCTCTCGTACCTCGGCGTCGAACGTGCCCGATTGGACACGGACATGGACCACTGTGCCCATGGTCGGCACCTCGCGGACCAAGCGGCCCTGCGGATCGGTCACCAGAGCATAGCCACGGTCGAGGGTGGCCTGCGGGGACAGTGCGCGCAGTTGCAGGTCGAGGCTGGCCAGTTCGACCCGCCCGACCTCCACCCGGCGCGTCGCAGCCGGTAACAGGCGGTCCGTAGCGCGCTGCAAGCGCTGCGCTGCGGGCTGCAGCAGGACATCCGGATCATGCAGTACCCGCCTGGCCCGCCACTGCTCAAGCAGTCGCCGATCCTGGTCCACCCGCACACTGATCCGGTTGCGTAGCGCCACCCGTAAGGCATCGACGTTGGCAACGACCTGCGCGACGTCCGGAACAGCCAGCGTCGCGGCGTGCGTCGGCGTGGCCGCCCGCTCATCAGCGACGTCGTCGAGGATCGGCCGGTCAGCCTCGTGCCCGATCGCACTGATGACCGGCGTGGTCATGGCAGCAACCGCCCGCACCAGCCCCTCGTCCGAGAACGGCAGCAGGTCCTCCAGCGAGCCGCCGCCGCGGGTGACGATGATGACGTCCACCTCGGGATGGGCATCGAGTTGACGCATCGACTCCAGAATGCCGGCGACCGCGCCGCCGCCCTGCACAGCGGTCTCGCGAATCTCCAGTCGGACCCCGGGGAAGCGGCTACCGGTGATCCGCACGACATCCTTCAGGGCATCGGAGTCGCGACCCGTGACGACCCCGACCCGGCGGGGGATCAGGGGCCGCTGGCGCTTCCGGTGCACCGCGAACAGACCTTCCGCAGCAAGCAACTGCCGGCGCCGTTCAATCTCAGCCAGTAGATCCCCGTAGCCAGCAAGGTGGATCTCGGTGGCTCGCAGCAGGATGCGGGTCTGTTTGGTGACGTGCATCTTGACGAGCAGGATCACCCGGTCGCCTTCCACTGGCGTGCGCGGCAGGCCCGCGAAGCGCGCGGGGTGGATCATCACATCGGCGCTGACGTTGCCGTTCTCGTCGCGCAGCGTGAAGTACGTCTGCCCGTTGGTGACCCGGCGTTTGGAGATCTCACCTGTCACCCAGACCTGGCCGAGGCGCCCGACGTAACCCTGGAAGTGCGCCAGCATCGTGCGCAACGGCCAGGGCTGCTCGCGGGTGGTGCTCACGACCGCAGGCGCTCGACGAACGCCTGCAACTGCTCGTAACTCACCGTCCCGGTCACGACAGTGGTCGTGGCGCCCTCGGTGCGCACCAGCGACCGCTGGTCGCCTGCCAGGTACTGCGCCCACACTCGCCCGCCGATGGTGCGCTCACCATCGGCTACTCCCTGCAGCGTCTGCTCCTCGATGAACGGGACAGGGTCGGCGTCTGTCTGGGTGAGCGCCACGTACTGTTCCTCCGGCGTGACGTACCCCAGGAACCACGAGGTGCTGTCCTCCCCCACGGCCTCGAAACGCGCCGAGGTTGGCTTCCAATCCGCCGACAGCCCGACTGGGGCCAACACGGGGTAGGCGGCTTGTGAGCGCGCGGCCTGCAGATACTGGGTGGGGTCGACGGTTCGGATGGGATCGGGGGCCGGTCGCCACACCACGGCGAACAGGAACGCCACGAAGATGGCCACGACCGCCATGCTGAGGACCAGATCGCGGATCCCACGTTTGGTTCGATCCTCGCTCATGGAGTGACGACGCCTGACGAGGGTGACGCAGAGGTGGTCGGCGTGACAGTCGGGGTGGGGGTCGGCGCGGGCGCGGGCGGCTGGGCCAGTCCGGTCGCCTTGCCGCGCAGCGGAACCCGGCACGACGGCACCGTGCGGAACTCGTACCCGCGTGCGCGAAGTTGCGGGATGAGGGCCTTGACGGCGCTGACGGTGGCCGCCCGATTGCCACCCCCGTCATGCATCAGGACCACGGAGCGATCCCGGACATGGGTCAGGACGTGGTTCACGATGTACCCGGTGTCCTGGTGCGCCCAGTCCTGGGGGTCGACGCTCCACATCACCATCTTCATCCCCTGCGCCGCGACTGCACCGGACACGGTGCCA
>JAKOZM010000557.1 GCA_029779995.1 Actinomycetes bacterium | reverse complement strand
TCTTGCACCGAGGAACACGAACCGCATAGAAGGCATGCCGGTCGGGGTGAGCCAGCCAAAGATGGTGAAGCCCGTTCCACCGAGACGGCTGGTGTGTAAATGCGGCGGCGGCAGGAGGACAGTGAATGTTCTTATCCGGGGAGATCTGCCCTGGTGCGTCGGCGCGGTGAGTGTCGGAGCGGTAGCGCCCGGGAGGGCGGTGCTGACGGGGCAGAGGTCAGCAGAGGTCGTAGTACCAGCGGGATTGTGGTTGCTGGGAAGGACCGAACGTTGGGAATTGACTGGTGGGAGCAGTCGTACTCGTGATTGTCGCGATGATCGCAGCCAACCCGCGTGGCGGGGCAGACCGATGTGGAGGTACTGGTGAATCCGGGAGGGCCCTCGGCTGTGCGTAGTGATGATCCGGCGGCGGCTGGGGACACGGTCAGGGGTGACCGGGATCTGTGGGACGAGGTGTTCGCTTCGCAGAATCTGGTGACCGCGTTGAAACGCGTCGAACGCAACCGGGGCGCGGCCGGTGTGGATGGTGTCGAAACGCACGAGTTGCGTGATTGGTGCCGACAGCATTGGGTCACGACCCGGGCGGCGTTGGATGCGGGCACGTACCGTCCGTCGCCGGTGCGTCAGGTGATGATCCCCAAACCTGATGGCGGGCAACGGAAATTGGGGGTGCCCACGGTGCTGGATCGGTTGATCCAGCAGGCTATCGCGCAAGTACTGTCCCCGGTGTTCGATCCGGGGTTCGTGCCGGTCTCCTACGGATTCCGGCCGGGTAAGAGTGCCCATGATGCGGTCAAGGTCGCCAGGTTGGTGATCGAGCAAGGGTATCGGTGGGTGGTCGAGGTTGATCTGGATGCGTTCTTTGATCGGGTCAACCACGACATTCTGATATCCCGGGTTGCGCGGCAGGTGAAAGACAAGCGGCTGCTCAAGCTGATCCGCGCCTACTTGGAGGCGGGGATCATGGTCGATGGTGTGCGTCAGCGGGCCGGTGGGGGGACCCCGCAGGGGTCACCGCTCTCGCCGTTGCTCTCGAACATCATGCTCGATGATTTCGATCAGGAGTTCTGGGGTCGGGGGCACCGGTTCGTCCGGTATGCCGATGACATCCGGGTCTTCGTGAAGTCAAAGAGGGCGGCCGAGCGGGTTCTCGAACAGAGCACCCGGCTGTTGGAGCAGCGGCTGAAGCTCAAGGTGAATGTTGCTAAGTCGGTGATCGCTCCGGCAGCGACAGCTGTGTTGCTGGGGTACGGCTTCTACTTCACCTCGTCGGGAGTCAGGCTGCGGATCGCGCCGAAGGCGTGGTTGCGGGCAAAGGCCCGAATCCGTGCTCTCACGTCCCGGCGGTGGAGTGTGTCGATGGATTACCGGGTGCGGCGGCTCAACCAGTACGTGCGGGGCTGGATGGGATATTTCCGGTTGGCGCACACGCCCCGGAAGTTCTCCGACCTGGACGAATGGTATCGCCGTCGGCTGCGACAGATCCGGTGGAAGGAATGGAAACGGCCGCGGACGCGGGTGGCGAATCTGCGTGCCCTCGGGGTTCGGGCTGATCTGGCCTGGCAGTGGGGCATGTCCAGTCGTGGTTACTGGCG
>JAKOZM010000550.1 GCA_029779995.1 Actinomycetes bacterium | reverse complement strand
CCTCGCCTCGCACACCCGGGCCAGCTCGCCGGCGCGACGGCGAATGGCCTCGAACTCGGCGACCGAGTAGGAGTCGTACAGCCTCTTGCGTGGTTTGTGGGTCCGCTGGGCGAGGGCGCGCCTGGTCAGGGCACCGACCTCCGGTACCTCCTTGAGCAGGACCCGCATGATGTTCACCTGACCAGGCCACCGGTTACGTGCCTCCCGTTCGCCCCGCCAGGTCCACCAGTGCTCCGGGCCGAGGTCGCTCAACGTGGTGATGTTGATCCCCAGCGGTTCTAGGCTGCGCAGGAACGCCAACGAGGTGCGGTGCGCGGTGTTCATCGACGCGGCTGAGCGCCACCTGCCGTCCGGTCCGGTGGCCGCGGCGAACGCGTCGACCAGCTGCTGGCGTACCTGCCCGTGGGCCGGGGCCACGCTGAAGTCGAACGGGCCAGCCTCCTGCCCGTCCGTGCCGATGACCAACACCACCAGCCCGGTCGGGTCCAACCGGTCGGGGCGGCGGTAGCCCGCTGCTGGCATCGACACCGGCGTCACCGTCCTCCTCCGCCGTCGTTGACCAGGCCGGTGGCGGCCAGGTGCCGCTGCACGAAGTCGTTGAACTCCTGCTCGCTCCTAGTGGAGTCCTCGGCGTTGAGGAACAGGTCGACCTGCAGACCCGAGACCGGCTCGAGGTAGATGTCCCTGGTCGTCTGAGGGTTCGTGTGCCCCAGCAAGGTCTGGACCAGGGTCCACGGGTCGCCGAACAGCATCCGGTAGTCCCTGCGCTCCTCCGGCGTCAGGCCCATCCGCCGGTCGAACGCGTGCAGCAACGTGACCAGCATCCGTAGCGCGAACGAGTGGCGCAGCATGTGCGGGTAGCAGGAGACCGGGACGCCCAGTCGGGCGCACCGCCGGTTCGCGGTCGAGAACACCGCCTCCCAGGACTCGTACCGCATCGGTAGCCCCGAGTCGCCCACGAACAGCGCGGCCGGTGCGAGCCCTTCCTCCTCCTGGACGAACAGACGGACGCGGTCGCGCCAGTCGAGCTGGTCCAGGGTGGTCGTCCGCGCCTGTCCGTCCCCGTCCCGGACCCGGAGGCCCGAACGGTCCTGGTCGGCCACGACCTGACGGCCCGGCATGTCCTCGTACCGGCCCTCACGTCGAGCCCGGGATACCGCCTCGGCCCGGGTGGAGAGCACATAGGCCTCCAGCTGCCGACGCGCGGAGGCGGACAACCAGAAGTCCCGCCCCCGTCCCTTGGCGACGCCAGCACCCACCCTTGCCCGCAGGAACTGGCCCGGGCTGTCGACGGCGGGCAACTCCTGGACCAACAACGTGCCGGCCTCCCTCAGCCGCAACCCGCTGGACCAGAGCAGGTCGGCGAAGGCCACGTTGCGTCCATCGTTGCGCCCCCGCCAGGAGGGGTCGGCCGAGCCATCGGGCAGCCGGCCGGCAAGACCCACGTCCCGCCACTGCCGGTACGCGCCCGGTGTCAGCCACTTCACCCGGACCGGCCGAGCATCGCGGGGCCGCAGCGAACGCGAGCCTGCGCCCCCAGCAGAAACGACTTCTTCGGCGGCCGGGTCACTGGCGATCACGCCACGCTTGTGCTGCCAGGCGAAGAACTTCTTGAACGCGGCAAGCTCACGACTGAACTTCGCCCCGGAGACCCGGTGCTCGTTGTCCGGATCGCGCCGACGCCAGTACTCAAAATCCAGAAGATCTGACGTGGCCGTCTCCCTCCACGGCCTTCCCTGCGACTCCAGGAAACTCAGGAAGAGACGCAGATCCTTGGCGTAGGACAACTGGGTCTGCTCCGAGAGCAACTTGTAGCTCGCCGACGCGAAGAAGGACAGCACGTCGACGTCGGGCGCGCCGTCCGGTCGGAGCAGGAAGGGCTGCCCCGGACCTAGACCTGCTGATCGCTCCCTCACGACGAGCTCAGCCGCCTCCGAAGTGCCCACCCCGTGTCCCTCAAGCAGCGAGCGACCCAGCCTCCACATCACCGGGGTCGTGCTCGACATGGCCACACAGTACCCCGCAACACCCCCACTTTCGGGGGAACGGCGGATCTGTCAGGATAAGGTCCACCTGGCCCTTCTCGCGGTACAGGGAGGCCAGGGCCTGGAGGTTGTCGCCCTCGATCAAGAGGGTCCTCGCGCGGCCGTTCTCGTCGCCTGCGCTGTGTGCCTTGACCGTTCGCATCGTCCTCGGCCGGACCCTGCGGCCGATCTGTCGGGCCAACACCTTGCGGGGAACGATAGGTTGACGCCGGCGCCGGTCTTCTCCCGGATCATCTCGATCAGCTGCTCGACGGGCAGCGACTCAAGATCCGTCACGTCGTCCACGGTGTC
>JAKOZM010000546.1 GCA_029779995.1 Actinomycetes bacterium | reverse complement strand
CAGCATTGGGCCGTCGTGTCGACCATCACTCGATCGGCGTGACCTTGGTGCAGATGCTTGATCGGGGCGAACCGAGGTCCGATGCACTACCCAGCGGAGGAGATTGACATGTTGACACCCGAACCGCGTGGACAGTTCCCGGCGCCGTTTGCCAGCCCGGAGATCGACACGGACATCACGGAGATCATCCGTCCTGCCGCCATCGTCCCGGAAGAGGCCGCCCGATCGATCCTGGTCGAGTTGGCCCTGCGTGACACCACCAACGGGGGCCTTTGGTCGGCAGATCCGTCACGTTGGGCGCGCTATGACATGTCGTGGCGCACGCCCGACGATCCTGGCGGCTCCCGGCTCATCGGCACGATCCAGATCGCCTACGGCACGCCCACCCGCTACGAGATCACCATCTACTGCGTCACCATCACCGCCCATGCCTCCCGGTTGGGCTGGAGTGTGGTGTCGCTGTGCGACGCCGCCCTGTCATTGGGTGGCCTCACGCTGGTCACATGTCCACGCGCCGATCTGTCGCCGCCGCCGAAGCCGTTCCGCTACCGCGACACCCAGCCCCGGTAGGTCGCGAGGTCCACAGGGGCGCTGGCCGCTGATCGCAGCACTGCAGTTCGTTCGGGTGCGCCCAGATCGGCGAGCGCCACCACATCCGTCCGGATGGTGAACGCCACGTAGTCGGCCACGGGAACCAGACACTGACGCTCGACGCGCAGGTACCAGGACTCGTCCGGGGGTGCGCTTGGGGTCGTCGCCATGCGGGGCTGAAACAACGCAGGGTCATCCAGCAGGGTCCAGTTCATCCGCCACCGGGGTGACAGAGTGTCGAATACTCGTCCGGTCGGCGTTCCCAGTTGCTGCCGGTAGCCGGGGACTGGGTCGTGAATAGAGACAACGTCCTGGCCCATCTTGTCTGCCAACAGCCAGCGGGACGGGAAGCACACCACTGCTGCCACCAGCCGCCACGCGGCTTCGAGGCGCTGCAGTACGCACAGATCCTCTCGGACCAGGGTGGCCGCCTCGACGAGGGGATGGTCGCGTCCCGGCAGTCGTCGCCCACACCAGGTGGCCACGGCCTGCGCCACGGCGGTCGCAGCTGCCTCACCACCCGGTGCCACTGCGAAGACGTCGTCACGCCGCTGAACCAGCAACTCCTCACGCAGCACGCGCTGGGGATGCTGGGAGTCGACGTCCAGCCAGGTGGTCAGGTCGAGGGGCCGTAGGCCCATGCTCACCCGGTGGGGTCTGCCTGCGAAGACCTCCTCAGGAATGTCCACGCGAAGCGGCCGTTGCAGGTCAGGCGTTGGCCACTGCGTGCAGATACCCGATGTGGCGCAGCGATCCATATCCGGCCAGGCGCCCGGAGGCATCCATCTTGAGATGCCAACTGCCGGTCTTGCTCGCGTTCTGCTCGACGAAGGTCACCACGCCCTCCCCCACCTGGGAGACCACTGCCACGTGTCCGTAGCCGCTACTGCCCCCGGTCCAGACGATGACGTCGCCGGGAACTGGAAGGTAGCCATCACCGGCCGGGTGTTTGTCGAATGCGCTCTTTGGAGCGGTACTCATCAGTTGCCCTGCGTTGCCCATGATGTTGCTTGAGACCCAGCCCTGAGTGCGGACAAACCGATTGACCAACTCCACGCACTGGTACTTGGTCCCGTACGTGGCGCGCAGCGCACAACCGGACGCACACCCGTTGACACCGTTGCTGCGCACGTCGACACCTCGGCCGTTGAACCAGTCGGTGCCCTTGATAAGCGTCGTACCGAAGGCCGGCCAACCGTAGGAGGCTGACAACGTCGAGACGGAGGCAGAGTAGGGCCGAGTGAACGTGGGCACGGCCGCAGCCGGGGTCGCGGAGGTCACCGTGAAGGCCGACCACGTCGACTTCCAGCGGGTCAGCCCGTCATTACATTTGATGCGGGCGCGCCACTCCCCCGCGGCGCTGCCCACGGTCTGAGTCCACGGGAACAGCAGGAAACCTGTTGAGGCCTTCGCATGCGGCCCCTTGAAGGCTGTCGTGGCATCACGGACCACGAGCCGGCAGGACGACCCCTTGGGGACGAAGGCGGCCACGGTTGCGTCGGTACTCGCCGGGACGACGCCGGGTACATCCACAAGCGTGAGCCGCTCGGGGCTCAGCTCCAATGCGGAGGCCGGCGGTGCCAGGAGGACGCCGATCACGGCGGCCGACAACAGCGGTACGACAGTGCGTTTCACAAACGAACTCCGCTTTCAATCGGCAACTAACGGCTCTCGGGAAAGTTAGCGGGATGCAAATGAGGTTTCAACCGCAATGCCGACAAAAGGTGCACAACGGAGCAAGTCGTCCGGTTTGCGAACCCTCAGGTATCGGTTTAGCTTTGGCCCGGACCGCATGTGCAGGGAACGGCTGGATCGACCATATTTAGGCTGGATTGCGGTATCCACGTCCACATGTTGTGCTCGGCGAGGCAAGTACGGCTAAGCCAACCACAAAGGGCGCGGACTTGCCGATGAGGTCCAGCGGAGGCGTGGATACCGGCTATCGGACGCCTGGATTGGGGTGAAAAACGCCTATTCCAGCCACACGATGTGCAACTTCCCTACCGATCCTGCAATCCCCTAGCCTCGTACCATGGGCTTCTTCCTGACTCCATGGATCATGACATTCCTCGGCTGGGGTATCCATAGCGCGCTGGATCGCTCCCCGCAGCGGCGCACCCCTTATCGCCTGGTTGAACTGCTCCTGCTGTGGGTCCTGGTACTAGGCGGAGTCTGGTCGATCATCGCTGCACTGGGTCACCTCGGCCCGAACTCCGGGGAAATCGCCGACGGCATCGGATACGCGCGATCGATGTTCCAGTGGGAAGTCGGATGGGCTGACGTGGCCATCGGCGTCCTGGGAATCGGATGTGTCTGGATGCGCGATCAGTGGCTCACGGCCGCCGTCGTGGTTCTGTCGATCTGCTACCTCGGGGATGCCATCGGCCACATCATGCAGTACGTGGCCCATGACAACACCGCACCCAACAACGTGTGGGCCATTCCCAGCGACATCCTCGGGCCGGTGCTGGCGATCGTGTTGCTGGTCGCTTACCGACGCATGGCCAAGCCCGCACTCGTGCACAGTGGGGCGACCGGGGCTTGAACCCGGAACCGACGGATTATGAGTCCGGTGCTCTAACCGATTGAGCTATCGCCCCGACGGGAACTGAGTCTAGACAGCACGAAGGGAGCGACCCGGCTGGGGTCGCTCCCTTCGCTGCAAAGCTGGTGGTACTACTTCTTGACGTTCACCGTGGCGGTGCCGAGCGAGATGGCGCCGGGCAGAACCTGGTTCACGGTGGCCTCGGGGAGACCGAAGATGAGGCCCAGGACGGCCTGAGTGGTGAACTCACCGGCGTTGGGGACATTGATCTTCTCGGCCAGGGCCACCTTGGCACCGGTCCACTTGCCGTTCTTCTTGATCGTGTTCTTGCCGCCCTTGAAGGTCAGGACGTTCTTGATCTCGACCGGGCCGAGCGTGGAGTTGTCCACAGTCGCGTTGGCCTTGCCGGTCTTGTAGTTCAACTTGATGTTGTTCACGGCCAGGAATTTGTCGCCGAGCGAGAGCTTGAGGCCACCGGTGTGGGTGACGAACTTGCCCTTGAGCTTGGCAGGGAACGAGATGCTCGTGCCCTTGAGCTTGGCCGGCTTCACTGCCGAGGCCTGGATGCCCACCGCGGAAACGATGTTCAGGGTGTTGGCGTCAAGCTTGAGAGTGGTGGTGTTGCTCTTCGCCATGGCAGGTGCTGCGGCAAAGGCGGTACCAGCCAGCGCCACGGCAGCGGCACCAGCAGTGATACGACGAACGATCATATGTGATTCCCTTTCAATCCATGTCACTGTGACAGGTTCCACAAACATAACCGGAGCAGTCAACCCCCACATGCCGAAGACGTGTTCCGAACGCCCCCGTTGCCGAAACGAGACGTTGTTCCCCCGAGGAAGAGGACCACCCAGGATGGTTTAGCATGGTTAAGATTCCCGCGTAGCTCAATTGGCAGAGCATCCGACTGTTAATCGGACGGTTACTGGTTCGAGTCCAGTCGCGGGAGCCAGCCAGATCCGCGGCCACGAGCCACTGCGATGTGCAACCACTCGGCGAGGTTGGCACGACGACGCACAGGCCAGTCGCCAATGCCATTCGGATGAGGTCCCGGTTGGCTCTGAGGTCAGGGGTCTTCGAGGGTGCTGCGGTAGACCCGTCCGGTGGGGCTGGTCCATTCCAGGATCCCGCCGGGGAGTCTGCGGACTTTCCATGCGGTGTGGGTTTTGAGGCGGTGATGGTGCCGGCACAGACACGCCAGGTTGTCGACGTCAGTCGGCCCGGCCGGCCAGGGGGTCAGGTGGTCGAGGTCGCAGCGGCGGGCGGGGCGCTGGCAGCCGGGGAAGCGGCAGTGCCGGTCCCTCACCTGCACATACCGCCGCATCGCAACACTGGGGGCGTAGCGGATGCCCATGGGTGGGCGGGTCAGGACGGTCACCGAGGGTGTGTGCAGCCGGTCCAGCAGATCGGCGGCGTGACCGTCGCTGATCGGGCCGTACCCTTCGATCTCGGCACCCTGATCGGTCATGATCACGGTCACCGGGACCTGCTGGGCCGGGCTGATCCCCGTCAACAACTCCACGAACGTGTCGGCCTGATTG
>JAKOZM010000539.1 GCA_029779995.1 Actinomycetes bacterium | reverse complement strand
TGCAGTTCATGCCCGCGACCTGGGCGCTGTACGGCGTCGACGGGGACGGCGACGGCCGCGCCGACATCACCAACGACGCCGACTCGGCGATGAGCGCGGCGAACTACCTGACCGCCTCGGGAGTCACCGCCGGCCCAGACGGCGTGCGACGCGCGATCTTCGCCTACAACCACGCCGACTGGTACGTCAACGACGTCCTCTTCTACGCCGCCGCCTACGGCGGCGGCACCGTGCCCGGAGACCCCAGCGACTGCGGACCCGGAGGGATCGGCAACCCCAACCTGCCCCCCATCGACAACGCCGCGATCGCCGCACTGCTCACCTGGGCCCAGACCCACATCGGCGACCCCTACGTCTTCGGCGCCAACGGACCGGACGCCTGGGACTGCTCCAGCTTCACCCAGGCCGCCTACGCCCAGATCGGGATCAGCATCCCCCGCACCGCCTCCGCCCAACGCAACTGGCTCGCCGCCGGCAACGGATTCCGCGTCCCCGAAGGCCAAGAACGACCAGGGGACCTGCTGTTCGTCGACAGCTACCTCGGCCCCAACCAGATCGGCCACGTCATGATCGTCTACGACCCCGCCACGCACCTGACAGTCGAGGCCGGGGGAGCCAAGGTCGGCAACTACGACTACAGCCACTGGGCCGACCACCACATCTACGAGTTCTGGCGTGTCGGAGCCACCCACTAAAGTGGTCTATAACTGACGCGAGTTATAGAAAAGGATAAGGAGAGGGCGGGAGTGGTGTGAAGCCAAGGATCTACACCCCGGGCGCAGGACACCAGCCCCCAGTCCTGGCTGGCCGCGACGAACAGCTTCGGGACTGGAGCCTGATGCTGAACGACGCAGCAGCCCGGGGGAGGGTCGCCGCCAGGGACACCATCCTGGTCGGCCCCCGAGGGGTGGGTAAGACCGCGCTGCTGACCGCCTACGCCCGGATCGCCCAGGCCCAGGGAACGGTGGTGGTCGACCTCCAGGCGGTCCGGGGGGAGGCCGGACTCATCGAGTCCCTCATGCAGCACGCACGGCGTCTGACCGCTGAGGAGGCCGGGCCGTGGCGTCGGGCACGTGCCTCCTTCGAGCGGCTCGCCGGCTTCAACATCGGCCTCGCGGGCATCGGCGCTGGCGTGAGCCTGCGCGACACCTCCACTGCACCAGCACGCCCGGACGCCGGGTCTTTGGCCGGGGCCCTCGCCCGCCTGGCCGCCGAGGTCGCCAAGGACCACTCCAGCGGTGGTCTCCTGATTACCGTCGACGAGCTGCAGGTCGCCGCCCACCCAGACCTCGCTCTGCTCGCCGCCACGTTGCACAGACTCAACGTCGACCACTCAGGGGCCAACGTCACCTTCGCTGCCTCCGGTCTGCCCTTCACCACATCCGTGCTCAACGCGGCGGGAGTAACCCACCCCGACCGGCTCTTTGAGGTCGTTGACGTACCGCTGACCCTGCCACCGAACGACGCCCGGTACGCGCTCGTTGAGCCCGCTCGTGCAGAGCATGTCGCGTGGGAGGTGGCGGCCCTTGATCGTGTCCTCACCGTCACCAACGGCTACCCCGCGCATCTGCAACTGGTCGCAGACGCGGTATGGCGCGCGGCCAAAGGCCCCGACGTCATCACCCTGGCAGACGTGGAAACCACCCTGCCGGGCCTGGTCGACCAACTCGACCGGCGCACCTTCGGCCCCCGGTGGGAACGACTGACCGACCGGCAAGCCGAGTTTCTCGCGGCCCTGGCCCTGCACGGCGGTCGGGCCGGCATGGCTGACCTCGCCCGAACCCTCAACCGCACGAGCACCGACCTGAGCTGGCTTCGCGATCAACTGATCAAAGAAGGCGATATCTACCCACCCCGGTATGGCCACGTCGCCATGGCCGTACCCCTGTTCACTGAGTTCGTCCTAGCCCGCTACCCCGAAGATCGGCTCGGCTCCAGCAGCGAGCTACTCACACTCGAGCAGATGAGCGAGAACACCGCTGGAGGCTTCTCCAGCCGAGATTCCGGCGCCCCCCACGTGGGTCTGCGCAAGCCTCGCCCACCTCTCCCTCCTGGCCCATCGGCTTCGCACGAGAGAGGCCGATGACGTGACAAGGCAGGTCTGGAAACCGGCCGATAGTCTGATACCGCCGGACTGCTTGGCGTGTGCGGACATGCCAGAACAACCATCCGCGAAGCCAAGGAGAGCAGCATGGACGATCTGACAGACCTCGAATCCCTCCCAATCCAGCACCTCGTCGAGATGATCAGGGAGAAGACCGGTGCCGGCGTAAACCTGTCATTCCCCGGGAAGGTGCTGGCCCGACAACTCGGACGTAGGGTGCGACCGCGCACCATGCGCACCGTCAAGGTCCATGGGGCCGGTGACGAGGACGCTCGCGCGAAGAACTTGCTGATCGAGGGCGACAACCTCCAAGCGTTGGCATCGCTGTACCGCGAGAAAGGTCAGGTGGACTTGATCCTGACAGACCCTCCTTTCCCCCGAAAGTGGTCATGTTGCGAGGTAGTGTGTGGCCATGTCGAGCCCGACCTCAGTGATGTGGAGGCTGGGCCGTTCGCTGCCTGAGGGGCAGGGGGTGGGTGACTCAAGTGGGGCTGCGCTCGTCCTTCGCGAGCGGTCGGCTGGGTTGGGTCCAGGGCAGCCGTTTCTGCTCCGGCCGGACGGCGCGGCGGACGCCGACGTACTGGCCTTCTTCGCCTCGGCCACCTACAAGCTGCTCTCGGAGCAGACCCAGTTGTCGTATGCCAAGGATCTACGCCTCGTTCTGAGCTTCTTGGAGTCTCAGGGGCGGTCGTGGCGGGCGGCGACGTCGTCCGATCTGCTCGACTTCGAGTACTGGCGTCGGCGTGACCCGGACAACGAGCACCGAGTCTCCGGGGCGAAGTTCAGTCGCGAGATTGCGGCGTGCAAGAAGTTCTTCGCCTGGCAGCACAAGCGCGGCGTGATCGCCAGTGACCCGGCGGACGAAGTCGCTTCTGCTGGGGGTGCGGGCTCGCGTTCGTTGCGGCCCCGTGATGCTCGGCCTGTGCGGGTGAAGTGGCTGACACCGGGCGCCTACCGGCAGTGGCGGGACGTGGGTCTTGCC
Organism: Actinomycetes bacterium; assembly: GCA_029779995.1. The sequence goes on along the minus strand of JAKOZM010000539.1, from coordinate 15,201 downwards.
GGCCGGCTGCCAGATGGCGCGGCCGACCGTGCCTGGAGGGGGCGCAACGATGGACGCAACCTGGCCTTCGCCGACCTGCTCTGGTCCAGCGGGTTGCGGCTGAGGGAGGCCGGCACGTTGTTGGTCCAGGAGCTGCCCGCCGTCGACAGCCCGGGCCAGTTCCTGCGCGCAAGGGTGGGTGCCGGCGTCGCCAAGGGACGGGGCAGGGACTTCTGGATGTCGGCTCCGGCGCGTCGGGAGTTGGGAGCCTATGTGCTCTCTACCCGGGCCGAGGCGGTGTCTCGGGCTCGACGTGAGGGCCGGTACGAGGACCTGCCGGCCCGTCAGGTCGTAGTCGGCCAGGACCGCTCGAGCCTGCGGGTCCGGGACAGGGACGGACGGGTGCGGACGACCACCCTGGACCAGCTCGACTGGCGTGAGCGTGCCGGTCTGTTCCTCCAGGAGGAGGAAGGGCTTGCACCGGCGATGCTGTTCCTGGGCGACTCGGGGTTGCCGATGCGGTACGAGTCCTGGGAGGCGGTGTTCTCGACCGCGAACCGGCGGTGCGCCCGGCTGGGGGTGCCGGTCTCCTGCTACCCGCACATGCTGCGTCACTCGTTCGCGCTGCGGATGCTCGTCACGTTGCTGCACGCGTTCGACCGGCGGATGGGCCTGACGCCGGAGGAGCGCAGGGACTACCGGATGCTGTTCGGCGACCCGTGGACTCTGGTCCAGACGTTGCTGGGGCACACGAACCCTCAGACGACTCGTGACATCTACCTCGAGCCGGTCTCCGGTCTGCAGGTCGACCTTTTCCTCAACGCAGAGGACTCCGCGGGGAGCGAGCAGGAGTTCACCGACTTCGTGCAGCGTCATCTGGCCGCCACCGGCCTGGTCAACGACGGCGGAGGCCGAGGGTGACGCGGGTGTCGATGCCAGCAGCGGGCTACCGCCGCCCCGAACGGTTGGACACGACTGGGCTGGTGGTATCAGTCATCGGCACGGACGGGCAGGAGGCCGGCCCGTTCGACTTCAGCCAGGTCCCGGCCCACGGGCAGGTACGCCAGCAGTTGATCGGCGCGTTCGTCGAGGCCACCGGGCCGGAGGGCAGATGGCGCTCGGCAGCGACGATGGGCACCGCGCACCGAACCTCGGTGGCGTTCCTGCGCAGCCTGGACCGGCTCGGGATCAGCATCACCACGTTGAGCGACTTCGGCCCGGAGCACTGGTGGACCTGGCGGGGCGACCGGGAGGCGCGGAACCGGTGGCCTGGTCAGGTGAACATCATGAGGGTCCTGCTCAAGGAGGCCACTGAGGTCGGTGACCTGACCAGGCGCGCCATCGCCCAACGGACCCACAAACCACGCAAGAGGTTGTACGACTCCTACTCGGTCGCGGAGTTCGAGGCCATCCGTCGCCGCGCCGGTGAGCTGGTCCGGGCGTGTGAGGCGAGGATCTTGGCGAACGTCGCCGCGCTCGAGCGCCACCGTGAAGGCCGGCTCGACGACGGGCCCTGTGTTCCCTATGACGGGACCCACCTGTCCCGGGGCGCGCTCCTGGAACGGCTCGTGCAGGACGGGCGGCTGCGGTTCGGCCGCGGCGCGCACGAGGCTGCCCGGCAGGCCGCCGCCGTCCTGGGCACCGGGGACCTGCACCCTACCTACGCCCTCTTCCCGACCAGAATCGAGCTGCTGTCGGTCATGGCAACAATGGTCTGCGACCGCGGGCACAACCTGTCGACCCTGGAGTCGATGGTGGTACCCGACCTGGCCTCCGAACCCGGACGGGACGAGGTGCTGGTAGCGCACCTGGACAAGCCGAGGCGGGGGCACCGCAGGTACTTCACCAACTCCTTCTCCGGACCGCACGCCCGGACTTTGCGCACCGCCCTGACGATCACCGCACCAGCCCGGGAGTGCCTAGAGCACCTGGGGCACGGAACAGACCGGTTGCTGATCGCCGGCACCTCGCACGGAGTCACCGACCACCCCACCACATTGTTCGTCACGAGTGGCTTCACCAACGGCGGCGCCGTGCGCCGTTGGGACCAGCTCGCCGACCTGCGTGACGACGACGGAGGCCTGCTGCACCTGCACTTCGGGCGGCTGCGCCTGTCCGAGCAGGTCATCAACCGCAAGTCCAGCCAGAACTCCGCCGCGGTCAGCGAGGACGTCTACCGACGCCCGGACCCCCTGACCGCCCACCTTCACCAGGACGTGATCCTGGAGGGCCAGGTCGCAGCCGTCGAGCACGCCAGAGACACGGTGCGGATGCGTTACGCGCCGGTGCAGGACCTTGGCCTGCCGGCGCAGACGGCCAGCGCCGTCCGCGCCGGTCGGCTGGACACCGCGGCGACGGCGTGCCTGGACTTCAACCACAGCCCGTTCACCTCGGACGGAAATCCCTGCACGGCCTCCTTCCTGCTGTGCCTCGCCTGTCCGAACGCGGTCGCCACCCCTGCGCACCTACCCCGGCTGGTCCTGCTGGATGAGGCGCTGGACAACCTCGCCTCGGTCGACCCTGCCCGCTTCGACGCCCGGTACCGGGAGCACCGGGACCGGCTGGAGCACCTCCTCGAGTCCAGCACCACCCCGGCTGAGCGGGCCACCGCCCGCGACGAGGCCACCGATGCCGACCGAGCAGTGATCGAACGGCTCCTGCGACGGGACCTGGACGCATGACGACAGCAGCAGCCCCAGACCATCTGAGTGGGATCGCGATCCGTTCTGGACCGTCACTCCCGGCTGCCGGGGCCGCGATCGTTCCAGGCGGCGCAGTCTTCGGGGACGACGCCTGGGACCTGAGCCCGTTGTGCCCGCGACCGACCACCCGGTGGATCCACCTGGACTTCGAACGCTGTCCGGCCGGCGTCCGGGAGGACATCAAGCACTTCTTCTACCTGACCCTGACCCAGGACACCCCATTGGACCAGCTAGACCGACCCGCCAGCGTGCGACGCCGGCTGGCTCCCTCCACGCTGAAGACGATGCGGGCCGACCTGCAGCCGTTCCTGGACTGGCTGGCGACCCGTGGCACACCACAGCTGGCCGAGCTCGGCGAGGATGACCTGCGCGAGTACGCCGCCCAGGTTGTCAAAGCACCGGTCGGGCAGAACCCCAAGTCCCGACGCCTGTTCGTGCTCAGCAGGCTGTGGCTGCTCAGCCCCTACATGCGCCCAGGCGCCCGGCTGAGGCAACCGTTCTGGGAACGCGAAGGCATGGAGCAGGTCATCGGCAAGAGCGAATGGACCGCGGAGAACAAGTCCATCCCGGTCCACCCAGCCACCATGTCAGCGCTGCTCGTGTGGTGCCTGCGACTGGCCCAGGAGGCGCCGCGACACCTTCACCTGCTCAGTCTGAGCCCGGGTGCCGCCGCTCCCGGACCGGACGGTCCGGCGTCCCTGCCGTGGAGCGGTGAACTCGGTCAAGACCACGCCGATGCCCGTCGGCGAGTAGTTAGCACCGCGTGCCTGATCACCGTGGCCTATCTGACGGGGATGCGAGCTGACGAGGTCCTGGGCCTGCGACGCGGCTGCTGCACACCCACCGCCAGCACCCCCGGCGCATCTGCCACCGGTTACGAGATCAGGGGCCGCACCTACAAGGCAGCCGTCGCCGCGGGCCGCAGTATTCCCGAGGGGGTCGACCGCGAACACCCCTGGGCCGCCATCAAGCCTGTCGCCGACGCGATCGCTGTCATGGAGGCCATGCACGACGGTGACCTGCTGTTCAGCGACACCCTCTTCAAGGCCCGGTCCACAGGGACCGAACTCGATCCTGGCGGGCCCCCGTCAAGACGGGTGCACGAGGCGATCAAACACCTCGTCAGCTGGTGCAACCAGCGCGCCAGCGACCTGGAGCGCCCACATGACGTCGTCCCGGAGGACCCCGACGGGCCGATCAACCTGAGACGGCTGCGCCGGACCCTGGCCTGGTTCATCTACCGCCGTCCCGGCGGTCGGGTCGCCCTCGGCGTCCAGTACGGGCACCTGCACGCCGCCACCACCGACGGCTACGGAGGCAGGGCCTCGACCGGCTTGCGAGACGTGTTCCCGATGGAGGAGGCCTTCGCTCTCAGCGACACCCTGCACCGGGCTGCTGAGCAGCTTCAGGCGCACCCGGACGTCAGCGGCCCAGCCGGTGGCCGTTACCGGGCTGCCGCCAGCGAGTACCGCGACCGTTTCGAGGGCCTGCCCCTGACCACCAAGCAGGCCGCAGCCCTCCTCGCCAACCCAGCCATGCGCGTCTACGACGCCCCCGGCCAGACCCTCGCCTGCTGTTTCGACCCTCGGAAGGCCCTGTGTCGCAAGGACACCACCACACGATCGACGGCCACTCCGGACCTGACCGCCTGTGACCACCGGTGTGCGAACATCGCCCGCACCGATGAACACATCACCACGCTCCGGGCAGAGCTAGACGCCCTGCAGGAAGAGCACGACTCAGCTACGACACCCGAACCGATGCGGCACCGTATCCGCGCCCAGATCGACCGGCGAGAAGCCATCGTCACAGCCCACCACGAAGCGCAGGATGGCGGGCAGCCATGACCGACCACGAACCAGAACGCCGTGCCATCCGGGAGGCGATGACCAGGTTGCTGGACGGTCAGCCGGTCCGCTCGGACGGCAAGCTGACCATCAAGTCCCTCGCCGAGGAAGCCGGCGTCAAACGGTGGATCCTCACCCACCGGCACCAGGACCTCCAGCTCGAGTTCCGCGACCGGATCACCGCGCACGGCACCGACCCCGAACCTGTCAGGGCGCTCAAGGAGCGCGTCGAAACCCTGACCGAGGAGAACCGCCGCCTGCGTGAACAGCTGAGGGAGACCAGATCGACCATCGCGATGCTCGAGCGGCACATCGCGGTCGAGGCGCTCGAGGCCGCCCGCAGCTCAACAACATCGTCCGAGGCCCGCCCGCCCCGGCTACGTCCTGTCCCTGAACAGACCGACCCGCCGACCGAGGGAAACCAGTAGTGCCCAACATCTTCGACAACCTGACCGACTCGACCCGCCTCGGCCCGGCGCTACGCGACTCCCTGGACGAGTTCGACAGCGTGGACGTGGCGACCGGGTACATCGACCTGCGCGGATGGTCGAACCTGGCCGACGTCCTGGACGAGAAGAGCATCACCGAGGCAGGGCGCCCAACCGCAAGGGTCCTGGTCGGCATGGTCGCCCCCGCGGACTCGCAGCAGCTCCTCGACATGCTGCAGGACGACGTGCAGCCACCGGAGTACGGGTCTGACATCCACGACCTAGAGAGAGCTATCGCCCGCCGCGACCAGCTGGTTGCCCACCTGCGCACCCAGCTCATGCGGGGCCTGGCCACCCGGGAGGGACAGCAGACTCTGCAGACGCTGAAGCGTCAGCTGGAGGAGGGGGCCGTGGCGATGAAGGTGTTCACCGAGAAGCCCCTGCACGGCAAGACGTACATCTTCCACGCGCCGGAGAAGAAACACGGATCCAGATGGGGGTACGTCGGGTCCTCCAACCTCACCGGCGCGGGGCTCAACCGCAACCTGGAGTTGAACATCGACGTGCAGGACTCCGACGCCACGGCGAAGCTGGCGTCCTGGTTCGAGGAGCGCTGGTACGACCGGTTCTCCCTCGACATCACCGCCGAGATCATCGACCTGATCGCCAACTCGTGGGCGGACGAAGACCAGCCCACGCCCTTCGAGGTGTACCTCAAGGTCTGCCACTCCTTGTCTCAGGACGCCCGCGACGGCATGGGGTACGTGCTGCCGAAATCGATGAGCGACCTGCTGCTGGACTACCAGGAGAGCGCCGTCCGGACCCTGTCGAGACGGATCGTGCGCCGCGGGGGCACCATGCTCGGCGACGTCGTAGGTCTGGGTAAGACGCTCACCGCCGTCGCGACTGCACTGATGCTGCAGGCCGCCGAGGACTACTCGACCCTCGTTCTGTGCCCGAAGAACCTCCGGCCGATGTGGGAGAAGCACCTCGCGGAGTACGACATCAACGGCCGCGTCGTGCCCTACTCGATGGCCGACAAGGTCCTGCCCGAGCTCAAACGATTCAACCTGGTCATCTGCGACGAGTCGCACAACCTTCGGAACAATTCCACCATCGCCTACGACGCGATCCATCAGTACATCCGGACCAACAGCTCCAAGGTCCTGTTGCTCACCGCGACCCCGTACAACCTGGCGTTCACCGACGTCGCGAACCAGATCGGCCTGTACATCGACGAGGACGACGACCTGGGCATCGTCCCGACCGAGGCGCTCCGCAAGGACCCCAACCTGATGGCCAAGGTCGACGGAAAGATCAACACTCTCACCGCGTTCCGTAAGTCTGAGGAACCGGACGACTGGAAGAGGCTGATGAGCGACCACCTCGTCCGCCGTACGCGCTCCTTCATCAAGCGCACCGCCAAGAGGGAGCTCGTCACCGGCCCGGACGGGACAACGACCGAGCGGGAGTACCTGCAGTTCGCCAACGGCCAGAAGTTCCACTTCCCCACCCGCGTGTCCACCCCGGTCAGCCACCAGTTCGCCGCGGACGACCCAGCCGCCCTGATGGAGGACGAGACCACCCTGGACGCCGTCCGCGACCTGCTCCTGCCCCGCTACCGGCTCGCCGACTACGACAACCCCAAGGCCCCGCACACGGCCGAGGACACCAAGATTCTCGACGACATCCGCTCAGGGCGGGGCAACGTCAGCGGCTTCGTGAGGATCGGACTGTTCAAGCGCCTGTCCTCCTCCGGATACTCATTCATCCTGTCGCTGCAGCGCCAACGGGCCCGCAACGAGCTGTTCATCCACGCGATCGACCACAAACTGCGTATCCCGCTGGGCTCGTTCACCGACAAACAGATCAACGTCACCGACGAGGACATCGAGACCGACGGCAGCCTGCACGGCAGCGCCGAGACCCGCTACAAGAGCCTCGTCGAGTCCCTGCCGGCAAGGACCAAGTGGGTCAACACCACCGTCTTCAAGCCCAACCTGCGCCACGACTTGCTTAAGGACAACGAGACGATCACGTGGCTGCTGGAGCGGTTCGGGGACTGGGACTCCACCCGCGACTCCAAGGTCAACGCCCTGGTCGACCTGCTCACCAACGACCATCCCGGGGAAAAGGTCCTGGTCTTCACCGAGTACAGCGACACGGCCGACTACGTCGCCGACGCCCTGACCGAGGCCGGTGTCGCGAACGTCGCCCTGGCGACCGGCGACTCCGAGAACCCCGCCGAAATCGCCCGCCGGTTCTCCCCGAACTCCAACCGGCTGCCCTCGGAGGACCCGAGCGTCCCGGTCGCGGTCGAGCGGCCCGTTGACGTGCTTGTCGCCACCGACGTGCTCTCCGAGGGCCAGAACCTGCAGGACAGTCACATCATCGTGAACTACGACCTGCCCTGGGCCATCATCCGGATCATCCAGCGCGCCGGCCGCGTCGACCGCATCGGGCAGAAGTCCAATACCGTCAACCTCTATCTGATCACGCACGAGAACATTGAGGAGCAGATCCGGCTCCGCCAGCGCATCAAGGAACGACTCGGAGCCGCGGCCGAGGCGTTCGGCTCGGACGAGAAATTCTTCGGCGGCGACAAGGAGATCAAGATCCTCGACGACCTCTACAAGGGGCGGGTCACCGAGGACGACAGTGATGACGAGGCCGAGGTCGACTCCGTCAGCGAAGCCTGGCTGGTGTGGTCCAACGCCCTGGACAAGCACCCCCAGATCACCGCCCGAGTGCTCCGGATGCAGGACATGATCCACTCCACCCGCGACCAGTACATGGACGAGAGCCACGGTGGTGTGACCTGCTACATCTCCACCGGCTCCGGCGTGGACGCCTTCGCCACCGCCACCGTCACCGACCACGGCGTCCAGGAGCGGATCCTCACCCCCCTGGAGGCCCTGCGGATCTTCCGTGCCGAACCCAGCACACCCACAGCCCCGCTACGCCCCGACCACTTCGACCGCGAAGCCGCCCTAGTCCAGGGACCGCTGAAGACCGAGACGGTCGCCGCCGGCAACCTCAAGGGCGCGCGCAAGTGGGCCTGGCAACGCCTCGGCGGGACCATCTTCGGGGAGAAGGCCTCCACGGCCCTGGACGCCCTGCACGCCCGCCCCCTGACCGAGCACGCCAACATGCGACTGAGCCAAGCACGACGCAACAAGTACAGCCTGGACGACCTGGCCGACCTTATCAACCAGCTGCATGACGAGGACAGGCTCGTCATCGGCGCCACCGACACCGACACCATCAAGATCGTCTGCTCGCTAGGAGTTGCCAGCTCATGACCACCCCGCTGATCGAACGCGCCGAACAGCGTGACTACCAGAGGCTGTTCATCCAGGACCTGAACTGGTCCCGGCCGGACCAGCCTCCGGTGACCGTCGAGCACGACGGCCGACAGATCACCGCCACCAACGTCTCCTCGCACAAGGGACTGCGCGTCTGGGTCGTCAACGAGAAGCCCGACTCCAAGCTTGAAGCCGCTCTCGACCAGCACCTGGCCAGGAGCAGCACCGACCGGATCCTGATCTTCCATGACGACGACGAACAGGTGTGGCGCTGGCCCGTGCGCCGAGCAGTCGGCAGGACCACCACGACCCGACTGAGCCGACACCGGTACCGCAACGGCGACACAGACCCTCGGTTTGCCGTGAAGCTGGACGTGATCCGCCTACCCCACGACGTGATCCTGGACAGCAACGCCGTCCTGGCCAAGGTCCGTCAGGCCTTTGACGTCGAAGCGACGAACGAGACCAAGCACGCCTCGAAGCTCATGGCCCGCCTGTACGCGGCCATGGAGAAGGCCTACCCAGCGACGACCTCCCGAGCCGAGCGGGACCACGAGATCTCCGTCACTCTCGCCCGGGTCCTCTTCCTCATGTTCGGCGACGACACCGACATGTGGGCGCCAGACCTGTTCAGCACCTTTATCCGTGACCACACGGCCGCCGACGGCTCCGACATTGGCGCCCAGCTCACCGACCTGTTCGCCTTCCTCGACACTCCCGACGATCAGCGCATCACACCGCCGTCTGGCCTGGACGGGTTCCGGTACGTTAACGGCCGCATCTTCAGCGAACGTGTCGTCTTGCCTGTCCTGAACGCGGAGTTCCGTACCGCGGTGCTCGAAGCGTGCGATCGCGACTGGGCCAGCATCAGCCCAGCCATCTTCGGATCCATGTTCCAGTCCGTTCGCGACGCCGAGACGCGCCGTCAACTCGGGGAGCACTACACCTCTGAGGAGAACATCCTCAAGACCCTCAACCCCCTCTTCCTCGACGAGCTCCGCGCCGAGTTCGAACACATCCAGACCTTGGGCAAGTACGAGGCCGACCGGCTCCGCAAGCTCCGCGACAGGCTCGGCCGCATCCGGTTCTTGGACCCCGCGTGCGGGTGCGGCAACTTCATCATCGTCGCCTACCGCGAACTACGAGACCTCGAACTGGCGATCATGGAACGCCTCCAAGAGATCACCGGCGACAACCCCATGCTCCTCGCCAACGTCGGGCTCAAGGTTACCCTCGACCACTTCTACGGCATCGAGATCGACGAGTGGCCCGCCCGCATAGCCGAGACCGCCATGTTCCTCATCGACCGCCAGTGCGACCTCAAACTCAGAGCTTCCCTCGGCGAAGCACCTGACCGACTACCCATCCAGGAACAGGCCACGATCAGGGTCGGCAATGCACTGCGAGTGAACTGGACAGACGTCTGCCCTCAGCAGGGCGATGTGGTAATCGCCGGCAACCCGCCGTTCCTCGGGCCTCACACTCGCACCAAGGAACAACTCGCTGACCTGCAACTGGTCTGGGGCGCCAAGGACCTTGGGCGGCTCGACTACGTCACGGCGTGGCACCGGAAGTGCGTCGACTACTTCGCAGGGCACGACAACGGACGATTCGCTCTCGTCTCCACGAGCTCGATCGCTCAAGGCGACCAGGCCACTCGACTCTTCCCCTACATTTTCAGCAAAGGTTGGCGATTGCGCTTCGCCCACCGGACCTTCGCCTGGACCTCGGAAGCCACCGGCGCCGCCGCTGTCCACTGCGTGATTACTGGCTTCGACAAAGAGACAAAGCCCGCACCCGTGCTCTTTGAGTACCCCAATTTCAAGGGCTCGCCACGAGAAGTCGTAGCTCGCCATATCAACGCGTACCTCGTTGACGGACCGGACCTTGCGGTCACACCGCGAGCCACCCCGCTCGCACCTGACCTGGCGAAGGTCGTACTTGGATCAATGGCGAAAGACGGCGGGCACCTCATTGTCGAGCCCGAAGACTACGGACAGTTCAGCTCCGATCCCATCGCAGCGAAGTACCTGCGCCCATACATCGGGTCACGGGAACTTCTTCACGCCGAAGAGCGCTGGTGCCTCTGGCTCGAAAACGCCACACCTCAAGACCTGTCCAGATCCCCGGCGTTGCGAGAACGCGTAGACGCGGTCCGTGCTTACCGCCTCAGTGCGAAGGCGCCCTCTACCAATGACTATGCGTCCATCCCACACCTGTTTACCCAACGAGCTGCTCAGTTGACACCGTTCGTTTGCATCCCCCGCGTGAGTTCGGAGAATCGCCCGTACTTGCCCTGTCAGCACCTCGGACCCGAGGTGATCGCCTCCGATGCGAACTACCAGGTGCAAGATCCCGACGGACTACAGTTCGCCATCCTCTCTTCAGCGATGCTTCTCACCTGGCAGAAGACCATCGGAGGCAGGCTGAAGTCCGACATCCGTTTCGCAGTGCGGACGGTCTGGAACAATTTTCCGTTGCCGGCACTCTCACCCGAGCAGCGAGCAGGCCTGATCGCTGCGGGCAAGACCGTGCTCGCGGCTCGAGAGCAACATCCCCACCGGTCCCTGGCCGACCATTACAGTGCCAACGGCATGGATCCGGACCTTGCGGCCGCGCACCACGAACTCGACCGACACGTCAACGCCATCTTTCGCGTATCGGTCCACGCAACCGAAGCGGAGCGGCAGAAGGCACTGTTCAACATGTACCTTTCACTCGTCCCCCACGCCGTCTATCGCGAGGACCTTTCGTAGCACCGTAGGCACGATGCGACCGGGCCTACGCGTAGTTGCTTGTAGGAGGAGAGCGTTGCGCGAGGCGACGAGGCTGTCCTGTCGGTGCCGACACCTACCATAGTTACGTGGATGAGATTCAAGGCCCGGCGAAGTCGGGCGGTGACCCGGACCGGTTCCAGATTCTCGCGCTCGATGGGGGTGGCGCCAAGGCACTCTTCACGGCTCATGTGCTGGCCGGGCTTGAAGATGATCTCGGTGTCCGGATCAGTGACTCCTTCGATCTGATCGCGGGTACCTCGGCTGGTGGGATCGTCGCACTTGCGCTCGGTGCGGGCCTCAGGCCGAAGGAGATCGCCGAGCACTACAAGGAGCTGGTCCACGAGGTCTTCCCTGCGTCGAGACGACGCTGGTGGCGCCGAGTGCGCAACCTGTCCACGCCGATCTACGACGATAGCGCGCTCCGTACGGCACTCGATGGTGTGCTCGGCGAGCGACTGCTCGGTGACAGTGTCAAGCGGCTCGTCATCCCTTCGTGGGACGTGCAGCGCGGGCAAGTGCACATTTTCAAGACTCCACACCACCCCCGGCTCGCTAGGGACTGGCGGACCACCATGGTCGACGTCGCGTTGGCTACCTCAGCTGCGCCGGTCTACTTCCCAGCAGCCCACGTTGACGGACACCGACTGATCGACGGAGGTGTGTGGGCCAACAACCCGTCGGTGGTCGCGATCGCAGAAGCCGTGAGCATGCTCAACAGGCCCCTCAACGCCATCACGGTTCTGAACATCGGCACCATCTCCGAGATTGCGCACCATCCGAAGCGTCGTGACCATGGCGGGATACTTCAGTGGGTCCAGCCGATCGCACCGCTGGTCCTCGGAGCTGGCAGCCGCGGTGGGCAAGGCATCGCAGAGCATCTGGTCGGCAAGCAGAACTTCACCCGGTTCGACGCTCTCGTCCCGGGGGGCCTGTACGCGCTCGACTCAGCTGACCCACAGGACATCGCGGGACTGGCGGCTTCTGTGAGCAGGGAGCTCAGTCCTACCTACGTCGAGAAGTTCGCCGCCCATCAAGCTTCGCCGTACATCGCCTTCCAGAGGAACCATCGTGCTGACCGCAGCACGGTGACCACGCCACCCATAGGGGACGCAGATGCAACTAGCTGACCACTTCCACACCCTGTTGACCAACAAGGTCAACATCAGCGCAACCAAGTTGACGCTCCTCGATTCCAGAGTGAACGCCGTCTACGCCGCACTGCAAGGCGACGACGAGATCGGGCCACTGATCAAAGGCAAGACACCCCAAGGTTCGTGGGCGCACCGCACCATCATCAACCCAGTCGGAGACAACGAGTTCGACGCGGACTTCATGCTCGACATGGCTGAGAACCCGGACTGGGTCGACGACCCGAAGAAGTACATCAACGAGGTGTACGCCGCGCTCGGCCGTCACACTACGTACGGCAGCATGCCCCGTACCCGAAAATGCCGATGCGTCAGAGTCTCCTACGCGAACTCGATGCACCTCGATATCGTCCCCCACCTCAAGCTCGCAAATGGACGTGAGGTCATCGTGAACCGTGATGTCAACGACTGGGAGGACACGCACCCCCAGAGATTCACCGATTGGATGCAGAACAAAGATCGCCTTGCAAACGGCAACCTTCGCAAGGTCATCCGACTGATGAAGTACCTCCGTGATCACAAGGGCTCCTTCACCGGCACACGGTCCATCCTTCTCACGACCATGCTCGGTGAGCGGGTGACCGAGGCGCGCAAGCTCGTCAAGCCCGGATGCTACGACAACGTCCCCAAGACGCTCCTCAACGTTGTCAGCGACCTCGACGCGTGGCTGCAAGCACGGCCCATGAAGCCGTCGATCCCGGATCCTTCCGGCTCCGGTGTCACCTTCGATCACCGCTGGGAACAGTCCACTTACAACTACTTCCGTGACCGAATCAATGCCCACGCCCAGCAGATCCAGGCGGCGTACGACGAGCCTGAGAAAGAACGCAGTGTCCGGATGTGGCAGGAACTCTTCGGTGATGGGTTCACCGCCCCGTCTGACACCTCCAAGCCCCCCAAGTTCTCAGAAGTGACTCCGGCTGCTGCGACCACCACCGTGGGACGGTCTGGGCGCGCTGGATGACCACGCGTCGGCGAGCCGAAATGACTGCTTGGCAGAAGCGTCTCGTCGCGGAGTTAAAGGCCCTCGCTGAAGAAAACGCCGACGACGTCAAGATCAGCAGGCAGCCGAAGCTCCAGAACGACCGGGACGTGGAACTTCGCATCCGTCTACGCACGGCAGCGATTCCGCGACTCACCAGCGGCCTTGATCTACTCGACCATGAGGAATTCATCCTTCGGCTACCCTCTGCCCCCTTTCGTCCGCCGAGCGTCGCAGTCGACCACGTCCGCTTCCTCGGCCACCCACACGTCCTCATGGGGCAGCACCCTTGCGTCTACCTTGATCCGTCGCGCGAATGGCATCCTCAATCTGGGATGGGCGGCTTCCTCAACCGGTTGTGGGACTGGCTCACGGACGCAGCGGGCGGCAAGTTCGACCCTGCCACTGCCATGTACCACGCAGTTGGCGGCGTGCTCCACCTTACGGATGGCACGCCCACGATCGTTGTGCGCGAGGCTGGGCCCGTGAGAGCCCGCCAGGTCGCCACCCTCATCACCCGGACAGAGCAAAGATGCGACCTCACCTACACGACTGGTCGCGAAGGGCTTAAGGCGCCCGTGTTCACCCTCGCAACAGACATGCCGTTCGGGGCGGCCACGACCTTCGCTGACCTCCTCAAGCTGCTGGACGATCCGTATCTAGAGGCCTCAGGGGGGCGGCCACCACGCGTAGCACCCCAATCGCCGGCCTTCCTCACGACTCTCCTTACCAGCGCGGTGCGCAATCCCCGTGACACACACCAGTACTTCGTCCTCGCCGTCCCACACCCGGCCGGAGGGCCATCTCACCTCCTGTGCGGGCGTCTCCCAACGGACACGGCGAACGCTCTCCGGGCGATCGCGGGGCGATACGGCACGACTATCAACCTGGACCCCGCGGAGATCAAGACCGACATCCCAATCGAGTGGTGCGCCGTGTCTGATGAACGGCAAGCAGTGACTACACGACGGGACGACACCCGCCCCGTCAATGGTTTCCAGGACAAGTCCGTGTTCATCTGGGGATGCGGCGGCCTGGGATCTTGGGTTGCAGAGTTCATTATGCGGGCAGGAGCCGGCGAGATCGCACTCTGCGACCCAGCGCGCATCACCGGCGGTCTCCTCGTTCGACAAAACTACGTCGAGGACGACATCGGGCAGTCGAAAGCCCACGCACTCCAGTCACGACTGGAGGCGATATGTGACACCACGGCAGTCAAAGTCGCTAGCGATCCACCTGACGAGTCGACCCTCCTCGCAACTGACCTCGTCCTGGATGCAACGATTAGCCATGCAGTCACCACGTACCTCGACGCGCTCTCAATGACGCCCGGGCGCAAGGCAACCATCGTCCAGGTAGCCACAGACCCTCGCACCGGGACCCTCGGAATCGCGAATGTGTGTGCCCCCGACTCAACCATGACGCCGTCCGAGGTTGACCAGCATGCAGGAGTCCGCGCCACCTCCGATGGCACCTTGGAGCTATACCACCCACTCTGGCGAGACGTAGCAGAAGCAGACGAACTCGTCCCGACGCGCGGGTGCTCAGTTCCCACCTTTCACGGGTCCGCGGCAGATCTGGCAGCCGTCGCAGCGAGCCTCACTAGCCTCGTGGGCAGCCACCTTGGTACGTCCAGTCCCAGCATGTCAGGGACCCACCTCATCGCGTTACCCCACGCTGGCGACGGTCCCGCCCATCGCTTCCTCGAGGCGACGCAAACCGCCTGAGTCTCACGCCAGCTCGTCCTTCCAGTGCAACACCGCTGGACTGTCGGGGGAACCGCCCTACAACACAGGGGGCGACTTCCGGTACAACGACAAGTGGGACAAGGAGGCTCTTCAAACTTGACCGGGCAGCCCGGTGGTTTTGGCTGTGGCTCGTCGGTGTTGACGAGTGCAGGCCCAGCGTATGCGGCGGCGTTGGTTGTCGATGTTGCGGAAGCCGAACGCGTTTCGTCCTTGGTGTTTCGCGAGGCGGTTGTAGCCCTCGCTGCGGGCGTTGCTGTACCCGGTGAGCAGACCGGCCAGGATCGC
>JAKOZM010000518.1 GCA_029779995.1 Actinomycetes bacterium | reverse complement strand
CCGACCTTGTAGGGCCGCATTCCGGATGTGATCTCGGTGGCGAGCAGTCCGACGGACGGGCTGCGTCCGGCACCACTGGTGCCCGAGGCCGCGACGGCCACGAGGTGGCTGGCATCGACCAGACCCGCGCCGACAAGGGGGCGGGCGGCCAGCGCGATCGCCGTGGCGTAACAGCCAGGGTTGGCGACCCGAGCGCTCTGTGCGATCAGGGTCCGTTGACCGGGGATCTCCGGCAGCCCATAGGTCCAGGTGCCCGCGTGGGGCCCGGAGTAGTAGCGCGCCCACTGCTGTGGATCGGTCAGTCGGAAGTCGGCGCCGAGATCCACGATCGGCACGTCGATCTGCCGGGCGTATTGCGCGGACTGGCCGTGCGGCAGCGCCATGAAGACCAGGTCGACGCTGACCTCGGCTGGATCGAAGGTGGCCACCCTCAGGTCCGCGCACGTCGCCAGATGCGGGTGCAGGCTGCCCACAGACTGGCCTGCGGAGGCATTGGCCCAGACCTGGGCGACCTCGAAAGAAGGGTGGTCGGCAAGCAATCGCAGCAGTTCGCCGCCGCTGTACCCCGACGCCCCCAGAACACCGACCGTCGTCATATATGCACTCTATACACTATGCGCATGGACGTGCCGGTGACCCCGGCTGAGGCGTGCGTCACACTGGGAGTATGCGTCCGTTGGATCCGCTGCGATCGGTCGTCGACGCCGCGGATATCGCAAAAGCAGGAGCGTTCGGATCGCTGCGATCTGGACTGCTCAAGCCGCGCAATCCCTTCGTCGCCGCCCGCATGCTCTCGGTGTTCCGGGAGTGGGGCACCACGCCCGGTCTGGGCTTCTCACTGGGGGCTGTACGCGACCCCGAGGCGGTGGCCGTGGTCGATGTCGACGACCCGAACGTGGAGGAGATCACGTTCGCCGAGGCCGAGTACAAGACCATGGTGCTCGCGAACTCCCTGCTGGACCGGGGGGCGGCATCGGGCAGCGCGGTGGGGCTGCTGGGTCGCAACTCGCGGGCCTACGCAGAGACCATCGTCGCCGTCTCACGCACCGGCGCCGACCTGATCTACCTGAATACGGGATCCACTGCCGAACAGGTTCAGACCGTCTGCGCAGCCCACGACATCACGATGATGATCCACGACCGCGAGTTCGACGCTGTGGTCCCCGAGACCGTGCTCTCACTGCGACTCGATGATCCTGCGGGCATCCCCCTGCTCGACTCGATGCCCTGGAACGGAGACGTGAAGGTGCCACGGCAGCCGTCTCGGCACGTCATCCTCAGCAGCGGCACCACCGGCGGGCCACTACGTGGGGCAGCTCGCACCACGGCCCCGTTGGATTCGATCGCGGCCCTGCTGCATTCCTTCCCAGTGAAGATGAACGGGGTGACGTTGATCGCGGCACCCATGTTCCACGCCTGGGGCTGGATGCACCACCGCATGGCGACGGTGCTGGACAACACGCAGATCCTGCTGCGCGAACCGGAACCCGAACGCCTGCTGGCGCTGGCTCAGGCCTACGAGGTGGACACGATCATCACCGTGCCGGTCGTCCTCAAGCGCATGGTCGATCTGCCACGCAAGGTCAAACGCTCTTACGACCTCTCCTCGTTGACGTGCGTGGCGGTGTCAGGATCGGCGATCCCGGGCGACCTGGCGACACAGTTCATGGACGACTTCGGGGATGTGTTGTACAACCTGTACGGCACCACGGAGGCGGCATACGCCACCATCGCCACCCCCGAGGATCTGCGCGAAGATCCGCACACTGCTGGTCGACCGATGCCGGGCGTACGGGTGGAGGTGCTCGACCGCAAGGGCCGCGCCGTACCGCGCGGCGCGGACGGGCGGGTCTTCGTACGTTCGCGGACCAGCATCGACGAGTACAAGGCCGACGGATCCAGCGGTTCGGTCAAGGGGATGGTGCCAACCGGTGACCTCGGGTGCTTGGACGAGCAGGGCCGGTTGACGATCAAAGGCCGTGCCGACGATGTCGTGGTGACTGGCGGGGAGAACGTGCACCCCACGGAGGTCGAAGACGTCCTGCGCGGGCACCCGCTGCTGGCCGATGTGGCAGTGACCGGGCGTCCCGACCCCGTGTACGGCTCGGTGCTCGTGGCCCACGTGGTGGTGCTCCCGGGCGCGGTGGTCAGCGACGACGACCTTCTGCAGTGGGCGCGATCGCGCCTGGGCCCCCACCATCGGCCGCGCGAGGTCAACCGGGTGGAGGCCCTGCCGCGCAACGCCACCGGCAAGGTGCTGCGGCGCGTCTTGACCGGCGAGGTCCGCATGGAGGATCTCGACGAGGAAGACCTGCTCTAGGGCCTGGGATCAGGCGCGCAGGACGGCGCCAACTTCGACGGCCGCCGCTAGCGCTCCGCTTCGGACGGCCTCGATGTCGGCCTCGGTCAGGGTCCGGTCGGGTGCTCGCAGGCGCAACGAAAAGGCCAAGGACTTCTTGCCTTCGGGCACCTGCGGGCCGGCATACACGTCGAACAACCTCACCGACTCCAACAGGTCGCCACCGCCGGCCAGCAACGCTTGCAGGACTGTCTGTGCGGCCACATCGGCGTCCATCACCAGCGCCACGTCCTCCTTGGCCACTGGGAAGGTGCTCACCTGTGGGGCGCTGGCCACCGGCGAGGCCGCAGCCAGCAGGACCGAGGTGTCGATCTCGGCGGCCACGGCACGGGCAGGCAATCCGAACGCGCTGACCACATCGGGGTGCAACTCCCCCGCGTGGCCGAGCAACTCGCCGGCGATCGACAGCCGAGCACATCGACCGGGGTGCCACGGCGCGTGATGGTCGGCGACCACGTCGATGTGGATGCCGAGGCTGCTGGCCAGCTCCCGAACGATCCGCAGCGGGTCACTCCAGTCGACCGGCCGTGCCGCACCCCACCAGCCGGCCTGTGACCAGTCACCGGCCAGCACGATCGCGAGGTGCTCAGGCTGGCGGGGCAGTGCACTGAGCATCTGTTCCAACACGTCGTCCGATGGACGCTCGGCTGCCGCTGCCACCGGCGCGCTGATCTCGTCGACGTCGCGGAATACCTGACCGTACTCGTACAGGTGCACGGACTCCGCACCGCGCCCGACGTTGCGCCGAGCCGAGGCCAAGAGCCCGGGAAGCAGGGTGGTCCGCATCAACGGTTGTTCATCGTTGAGTGGATTAGCCAGTCGTACTGCCACCCGGCGGGGGTCGTCGGCGGGCAGCAGCAGGGCGTCGAACTCGCGTTCTCCGACGAAGCCGTAACTCAGGACCTCGACCATGCCCAACTCGGCTGGTCGACGGCGCAGACCCCGGCGCATTCGGTCCTCGTCGCGCAGCCCCACGCCCAGGCCCATGGCCGGCCCGCGCGACGGGATGCTCGCGTAGCCCACGACCCGCGCGACCTCCTCCACCAGGTCAATCGGCGCCGTCAGATCCGGGCGCCAAGTCGGCACCGTGATGTGGCCGTCAGCCACGTGGCATCCAACGGCCGTGAGAATGTCCACCACGCGGGCAGGCGAAATCTCTATACCCACGATGCGGCTCGGCAGATCCATCGGCAGGTCGATGGTGTGGGCAGATTGCCGATGGTCGACGTCCACGACACCGTGCACGGTCGCGCCAGCGAGGTCCCTGAGCAACTGGGCCGCACGATTGGATGCGGCCAGTGCCAGGTCCTGGTCCACGCCGCGCTCGAAGCGGCGTGAGGCCTCCGACGACAACTTGTGCCGACGTGAGGTACCTGCGACCTGGGAGGCGGAGAAGTGGGCGGCCTCGAGGACGACGTTGGTGCTGGCCTCATCGATCTCAGTGGTGAGCCCTCCCATGACACCGGCGAGGGCCACCGCACCGCGATCGTCGGCGATCACGATGTCGGCCGGATCGAGGTCGCGCTGCACATGGTCGAGGGTTTCCAGGGTCTCACCGGCCGCGGGTGTGCGGATCTGGATGGGACCTTGCAGTTTGTCCGCGTCGAAGGCGTGCAGAGGCTGTCCGAGTTCGAGCATGACGTAGTTGGTGATGTCCACGGCCAGGCTGACCGGGCGCATTCCGCACTGGTTGAGGCGGCGCACCATGTAGGCAGGACTCTGCGCGGTCGGGTCGATGCCGGTGACCAGTCGCGCGGTGAACCGGTCGGCACCCTCCCGCAGATCGACGGGGTGGGTCGCTCCTTCGATCGGGTATTCATGCACAAGATGAGCGGGATCACTGAACTCGACCCCGAAGGCCAGAGCAGCCTCGCGCGCCAGCCCGCGGATGGACAGGCAGTAACCCCGATCGGGTGTCACGGCGATGTCGAGCACCGCATCGTCGAGGCCGAGTACCGGCCGTGCATCAGCCCCGACCTCCCCCTCGGTGAGGACCAGGATGCCGTCGTACTCGTCGTTGATCCCGAGTTCACGACCCGAGCAGAGCATGCCGTCGGAGATATGCCCGTAGGTCTTGCGAGCAGCGATCTCAAAACCGCCGGGCAGTACCGTGCCTGGCAGCGCCGCGACGACGAGGTCGCCGACAGCGAAGTTCGTGGCACCGCAGATGATGCCGCGCACCCCGTCTCCGACATCCACCTGGCAGTACCGAATCGGCTTCTTGTACTCGCTGAGTTCCTCGATCTCCAGCACCCGGGCGACCAGCAGCGGCCCGGCGATCGTCACCTCGTCGACACTCTCGACCTCGAGGCCGACGTCCACAAGTTTCGCCGCCACCTCGCGGGCGGTGGCGTGCGCGGGCAGTGCGGCATACTCGGTGATCCAACTCAGTGGTGCTCGCATCAGCTGTCCATTCCGAAGGCCGTGGTGAAGCGGATGTCACCCTCGACGAGGTCGCGCATGTCGGTGATCCCGTGGCGGAACATCAACGTGCGCTCGATGCCCATGCCGAAGGCGAAACCGCTGTATTCCTGCGGGTCTATGCCGCACGAGAGCAAGACCCGGGGGTTCACCATGCCACAACCGCCCCATTCGATCCAGCCCTCCGAGGAACAGGTGCGACACGGCCGGTCAGGGTTGCCGACACTTTGGCCACGGCAGGCGAAGCACTCCAGGTCCACCTCCGCGCTGGGTTCAGTGAACGGGAAGTAGCTGGGCCGCAGCCTCGTCACGATGCCATCACCGAACATCGTCGAGGCAAACCAGTCGAGAGTGGACTTCAGGTCGACCATGCTCAGACCCTTGTCGACGGCGAGGCCTTCCACTTGGTGGAAGACCGGGGTGTGGGTGGCATCGAGCTCATCGGTGCGGTATACCCGTCCCGGGCACACCACGTAGACGGGCGGCGCCTGGTTGAGCATGGTCCGGATCTGCAAGGGGCTGGTATGGGTGCGCAGGACTGCCCCGGAATCTGGCGATCCGACGAAGAAGGTGTCCTGCATGGTCCGCGCCGGGTGGTCGCGACCGATGTTCAACGCGTCGAAATTGAACCATTCCGACTCGAGTTCGGGCCCCTCGACCACGCCGTACCCGATGCTCATGAAGGCATCCGTGATGTGTTCCATGATCGTGTGGATGGGGTGGCGGGCACCGACCGGCTCCCGGTCGTTGACCATCGTCACATCGACGCGCTCGCTGGTGAGGATACGTTGGCGCTCGGCGTCCTTGAGCTCGGCTTCGCGAGTCTTCAGAGCCTGGTTGACCCGGCCGCGGGCTGCTCCCACTGCCTTGCCGGCCTCGGCCTTCGCGCTCGGCGGCAGAGCGCCGATCTCCCGGTTGGCCAGCGCCAGCGGACTGCGGTCTCCGGAATGATCGATCCGGGCGGCCTTGAGGGCGGGCAAATCCTGGGCGGCAGCGATGGCCTGCAGAGCATCGGCCACGGCCGCCTCGAGACTGGCCGGCTCCAGTGCCGCGGGCAGCACCGGATCGAAGTTCTTGTTGGGAGCGGACACCCCTCGATTCTAGAGGGCGTGGGATGGACCCAAATCAGAGCACTCGGGGCGTTCCGGACGACATACACCTCCAGTCAACGCTCCTCACGCTCAGTTCCAACCCACGGACCCTGACCGCACCGGCTCGTCCAGCGGACCTTCCGCGACATCCGCGTGCCCGGGATCGACACCGAACCCGGTGGGATACGCCAGGATCACGGCCGGCAACGGCGTCGTCAGGTCGCCCAAATACCTGCCCAGGCCTCGACGACAAACCTCCCGGCAGCCGGTGGTTCGGTGCTTGGATGAAGACATGCACCGCGACACCCTCGACCTCGGTAACGAGGTCTTCATGATGGACACCAGGATGGGCGGGTACGAGGCGATCACATCGTCGTACCTGATCCGGTCCTCAAAGCCCTGCCTGGTCGAGACCGGGACGGCCCGATCGGCGCCGGTCGTGATCGCGCAGTTGGCAGCGCTGGGCGTCGACGCCGCTGACCTGGCGACCATCGTCGTCACCCACATCCACCTTGACCACGCCGGTGGCGTCGGGGACCTGGCTGAAGCGTTCCCGAACGCCCAGGTCGTGGTGCAGGAGAAGGGTGCCCGGCACCTGGCGGACCCCTCCCGGCTGGTGGCCAGCGCGCATCGGGTCTTCGGCGCAGCGATGGACCGCTTGTTCGGGGATCTTCGCCCCACCGAGGCATCTCGCATTGTGAGCATCGCGCAGACGGGCCGGATCGACCTGGGTGACGGCCGGCATCTGGCCGCGTTCCACAATCCGGGGCACGCCTCGCATCACATCGGACTGGTGGACTCGGCCACCGGTGACCTGTACACCGGCGACGCGGCGGGGGTGTACGTCCCGGAGACCAAGGACGTGCGCCCAGCCACTCCACCGCCAGACTTCGACCTCGACCTGACCTTGAGCTCACTGCAGGCCATGCGCGATGTCGGGCCGACAAGACTGCTGTTCAGCCATTTCGGGCCTGTGAGCGAGATCGACGAGACGCTGGATGCCTCGGTGGACGAATTGCACTTCTGGGTGAACGCGGTGCGCCAGGCCAGAGAGGTCACCCCCGACATGGATCACGCGGTTGCGATGGTCCGGGAGAAGGACCGCGCACGCCATCCCGGCCTGTTCACCAATCCTGAACTGCTGGCCAAGCAAGAGGAGCTCTCTGGCACGCAGGCCAACGTGGCCGGGATCATGCGGTGGCTGGACATGCAGGAGGCTCACGACTAGGTCGTGGTTGATGGTTGTTCATAGTCGCCATGACGATTACTGCGCTCGGGATGCCGCGCTAGGTGCGGGTTCTTGTCGCGGCGAGTTGCGATCGAACGCCTTTGTTCGATCTGGTTGAAGGCCGCTCCACGACGTTGTGCAGCCGTGGGTATCCGGGACGAATCCATCGCCACCCCGCCCGCAAAGATGTCAGTAG
>JAKOZM010000504.1 GCA_029779995.1 Actinomycetes bacterium | reverse complement strand
CTGATGGATGATGTAGTGGTCGATCTCGTCCCAGTCGAAGTCGTGCGAGGCTTCCTTCATCGCACTCTCCGCGACGTCCAGACCCGCGATGAGCAGGCCACGACTGTCGGTCACCATGCGGTCCATGTCCCCCAGGCACAGCGTGTTGTGCTCGGTGGCGGCCCGCGCCACTCCCCCGAGGAACTGGTGGCCCTCCGGATGGAGGTCGGTGCGACCCATCACCATCGCCGCCGCGCCTGACCCAAGAGTCAGTGTGGCGAAGTCCGACATGATGTCCGGAGCGGCAGTCTGCGGGTCCTGCAGACGAGCGATTGTGCGCTCCTGGATGAGGCGGCTGCCCTCGGCATCCACGATCAGTGCGTAATCGATCTGTCCGGCGTCGATCATCGTGGCGGCCAGCTGCATCCCGTTGACGAAGCCGAGACACGCATTCGACAGGTCGAAGTTGAGGCACGCCGGTGATAGGCCCAGCTCGTGATGGACGAACACCGCCGATGAGGGTTCCAGGCGTGCGCGGCACACCGACGTGTCCATTAGCAGGCCGATCCTGTCCGCAGGAATGCCCGCCTGCTCCAGCGCCCGTTTACCGGCCTCGGCAGCCATCTCGGAGTAAGTGACCTCCGGCGGCCACCAGCGCCGCTCCTTGATGCCGGCGACCTGCTCCAGCATGCCGCGGCGCAGGTTGAGCCGCTCCAAGGTGGGTTCGAGTTGGTCGTCGAACTGCGCGGAGGTGACGACCTCGGGGGCCTCCACCGCCACAACGGTAAGGATCGACGTATTCGTGAAGCGGTAGACGCTATTGGCGCTCAAGCGGACTCCTAGAGACAGTACCCTTCTAGGGTCTCATGGGGACGCTGCGGCAAGCGCGCGAGCCATGTACAGATTGGGTTCATTCGGGTGGCGCCGTCGTCTGGCCAGGGTTTGCTGATCGATCTTGGACGCGCTGCGGCTCGCTTCTGGGCCAAATCGGCCTGTGCTGCCACGGCACCTCACAGTTCCCGTCCACATCTGGTTGGCGACGGATCATGATCAACCAAACGTGGAGAAGCCACGCGGTGCAAATCAGGACATTCCGTACATTGCGGGGTGTGTTCCTGGTTGATAATTGGCGTCACAGCCCCGACGCCAACCAGATGTGGACGGGAGGCCCCGAACAGCGCCGCTCGCCCACGGGTCAGGTCAAGGAGAGGTAAGTGACGGCGGTGGCAGAATGGCATCGGTAACAGCGCCCGTAGCTCAACGGATAGAGCCGCCGGTTTCTACCCGGCTGGTTGGGGGTTCGAGTCCCTCCGGGCGCGCTGGCGTGGGTGGGGAAGCGGTGGCCGGTCAAGAACCGCCGACATCCAAGAATCGCTGTGGACGAGGGAACTGTTCAGAACGGCCTGCTGGGGCAGCATCAGAGCGGGAGACAGCAAGCGCTGACCCACTCGTGCGGTTCAGCTGTCTTCTAAGCCCGTTGGGTAGCGCTTGTGCATCAGGCCGCGGTACTGCTCGGCGGGGACAGCCGGCGAATACAGGTAGCCCTGTGCGCTGGGGCAGCCCAGGGCCTTGAGGCAGTCGGCCTGTCCCTGGCGTTCGACTCCTTCGGCTGTGACGCTCAGTTCCAGATGGTCCGCCATGGCGATGAGTGCACCCACAAGCCGATAGTCGTTGTTGTCGTCCGCGGTGATGTCGGTGATGAAGCTGCGGTCGATCTTGAGGATGTCGATGGGGTACCGATGTATGTAGGTCAGCGCTGCGTATCCAGTCCCGAAGTCGTCGAGGGCGATGCGCACACGACGGTCGTGGATCCAGGCGAGGTTGTCCCGGGCGGTGGCAGTCTCGTTCAACAGCGCTGTCTCGGTGATCTCCAGGCACAGCTGGGCGGGATCCAGACCGCTGGTCTCCAGGGCAGCGTCTATGGCGTCCAGCAGCCCGCGGTCGGCGAGCTGGCGGGTCGAGACGTTGACCCTGATGGTGATGGGGTTCCCGCGGTCGCCCGTCGCCCAGGTCGCGGCTTCGATGCATGCCTGATCGAGCACCCAGTCGCCGATGTCGTTGATCAGCCCGGTCTCCTCCGCCACGTCGATGAAGCGGCCCGCGGTCCAGGTCTCGCCGCTGGGGTGGTGCCAGCGGAGCAGCGCTTCGGCCGCGACGACTCGGCCGGTGACGAGATCGACTTCTGGTTGGAACCACACCGCGAGCTGATCCCGCTCCACGGCGACCCGTAGATCGCCTTCGATGCTCAGACGGTTGGTGACGGTTGTGCGTAGGTCGTCGTTGAACACCGCCACCCGGTCCCGCCCATCGTCCTTGGCGGCATACATCGCGGTGTCCGCCTCGCGCAGCAGGTCCGAAGGTTCGCTGTCCGGGCGTGAGATGGTCACGCCGATGCTGGCTGTGGAGAACAGGTCGCCATCCGGACTCGGGAACGCCTCGCGGAACGACTCCACGAGCAGCCATGCCGTCCGTACTGCCTCCGCCTGGTCGTCGAGGTCCCGCATGACGACGACGAACTCGTCACCGCCCATGCGTCCGATCAGGTCGCCATCTCAGACCGCGCCTCGAAGGCGGTCTCCGGCAGCGATCAGGAGGGCGTCGCCGACGTTGTGCCCGAGCGAGTCGTTGACGTACTTGAAGCGGTCCACGTCCATCAACACGACTCCGACCACTCCCCCCTTGCGGCCAGCGACCTGCAGACCGCGCCCGAGGTCCTCGAGCAAGGCTCGACGGTTGGCCAGCCCGGTTAACGAGTCATGTGTGGCCATCTCGCGAAGGGCCTGCTCGGCAAGCACCCGCTCGGTGATGTCGCGGTTGGTGGAGACAGACTGGCCTCATACCAGCGGTGGCCCTCAGAATTGTCCACCTCGTACTCCATCGACTGAGGCTCTCCAGTGGTGAAGACCTCCTGCATGTGGGCTGACCAGTACGCCAGAGACGACTCTGGATAGCCAAGCTCCCGCAGCGACTTGCCGACCCAGGCCTCCGCCGGCACACCGGACAGTTCGGCTACCCGCTGGTTGACGTACTCGACAACGAGGCCCGGCCCATACAGTGCGGTGGCGTCCCGCGAGCCCTCGACCGTAACTGACAGCAGGGCCTCGGACTCCCTGAGCCGGGCCTGCGCCACCTTGCGTTCAGTGTCATCGCGACTCGTGCTGATCACGTGCGTTACCGACCCGTCAGGCCCGAGCTCGGGGTCGAGCCGGTACTCGATCCAGCGCATTCCAGCGGGTAGCGGGACCTGGACGGCGTTCGAGACTGACTCGCCGGTGTCGAACACACGGCTGACGTCGTCTTGCCATACCTCCGCCATTTCACGGGGGCAGCCCCCCACCTCAGGGGCTGTCTTGCCGATCCAGTCCTCCGCTGGGATCCCGGTGAGCTCCACGAGCCGCCGGTTCACGTACTCAACGCGCGCACCCGGGGCGAAGGACATGATCTGATCCGAGGTGCCGTCCAACACCACACGCAGCAGTGCTCCCGCGTCAGCCCGCGGGAACTGAGAGGAACCGTCTCCCGCGACGTCGCCAGCAATCACCACGACACCGTCACCTCCCGATCAGGACCCAAGACGACGAAGGCCTCCTCGAACGAGTCAAGAGACCCCGGCACCCGAGTCTGGTCGATCACCCGCCAGCAACCCCAGATACGGCCCAGCCCGCGCCAGGTAGACCCGGCCTGGAGTTGTTAACCTGGAATTCAGTTACCAGACGCCCATTGTGCATGAAATGAAGCATGCCGGTTCTGCGTTGCGCATGGTGGATTGATCTACCGTCATCGGTGTCATTGCAGATGCACGCCCTGCCACACCCGGCTTCGTTGGTTGTCGAGGTGGCGGACGCTCGATGCCTTCCGCGTGGCCCCGGGCGTGAGGCCACCGCTGGGAGGCGGGCGCCGAGGTGCCGAGCTGGTTAGGGGTCACTCCCGCGAGCGCACGGCGTTGCGCCCGGCCGCCTTGGCGTCGTACATGGCCCGGTCGGCGCGATGCAGCCAGGTGCCGAGATCGTCGTCGGACTGCAGCTCAGCGGCGCCGATGCTGACAGTGACGGTGCCGGCCTGGGCGAAGGGGGTGTCGGCGATCAGCGCCCGGAGCTTGTCTGCCCGGGGGACGGCCTGGGTCAGGTTGCAGTGCCGCATGACGATGACGAACTCCTCCCCGCCCCAGCGCACCAGGACGTCGGTGGCCCGCAGATTCGCGGTGAGGCGCCGGCACAGTTCGACCAGGACGAGGTCGCCGACCTGGTGGCCGTGGGTGTCGTTGGTGGACTTGAAGTGGTCGATGTCGAGCATCAGGAGCGACATCGCCGGGCCGAGTCGGCGGGCGTCGTACATGTCGGCGGTGAACAGCTCCTCGCCGTGCCGACGGTTCCACACGCCGGTCAGCGAGTCGGTGACCGCGAGGCGGCCGAGCTTCTCCTCGTACGCGCGGCGTTCGCTGATATCACGCGTGACCCCGAGAATGCGCAACGCGTTGCCGTCGGCGTCGACCTGTGGGATGACGTCCAGTTCGCCGTACATGATCGAGCCGTCCTTGCGGTAGTTTACTCCTGCTCGCCGTGGAAGGTCGGCAGCTCGGTGCCGTTTGCGATGGCCTCGAACAGGCGGGCGTAGTACTCCGCGCCCTTGGCCCGCGACTCCATTGGCTGCATTTCCTCCGGCGGCTGGACAGCGGCCTCCGCCGGGGTGAGGCCCCGCACACGTTCGACCGCGGGGCTGACGTAGGAGATGCTCCCGTCGAGCTCCATCGTCCAGATGACGTCCCAGGCGTTCTCGGCGAGCAGCCGGTAGCGCTGCTCGCTCTCGGCCAGGGCCTGGCGCAGGCTCACCTCCTCGGTGATGTCCTGGATGAAGGCCAGCATCCGCACTGCCGTCCCATCATCGGTGCGCAGGACCTTGCCGAACTCCTTCACGTGGATGGCCTCACCGGAAGGGCGGATCATCCGGTGCGTGAGGTTGAACTCCTCGGTCCCATCGACCGCCGCCTGCACGCGCCGCTCGACCTCGGCCCGATCGTCCGGGTGGATGGCGGCGAAGAATCCCTCGTAGGTCGGCAGGATCCCCTGCGGAGCATGACCGCAGATGCGGTACGTCTCGTCGGACCACCACAATTGGCTGGTGGAGACCCGCCAAGCCCAGGCACCCACATGCCCGAGCGCCTGCGCCTCGATGAGCATGTCCCGCTCGCTCCAGAGGTCCGTCAGCGACAGTTCATCAGGGTCCGCGCCCGACCCGGCAGACTCACTCACCGTCTTATCACCCCCTATTCAGGACAGCGATTGCGCCTCCAACCGTAGTCGGCCACGACCGTCCGACGCTCACGCAGTCACGTCGGAGGCCGCCTGACCACCTTCACCGGCTGAATGGGGGTTCGAGTCCCTCCGGGGTCGCTGCCGGCAGCCAGCAAGGCAAATGGTGATTCCGATGGACGACCGTTCATCTCTACGAATTCACCTCCGCCCTGCGTGACGGCCACTCAATCCTCGATCACGTCCAAACCCTGCTCCCGCAACCGCTCCAGACTCGCCAGCATGCTCGCCACGACATCTGGCGGGTGCCCTTCCCACTCGGGGACCTCACGAACGATCCGAACCGGAAACCTGGTCCGATACGACTGCGTGATGTTGCCGGGGAAGCGCTTGTTCGTGACGTTCGGGTCGTCCTCGAAGGGGCCAGTGGGCTCCACCTCGTAGATGTGCCCACGTTGGGCCTCATCGGCCAACGCGGTGCCGAGTTCGGCACCCCAGGCCGCCGTGTCCACCAGCGCGCTGAAGTAGACGTGGTTCATGACCCGACCCTGGTGATAGTTCGAGGCGCGGCCGGGGACCAGTTCTTCTCCCGGAGCGAACGCGAACCTCGTTCCGTGGAAGAACGGACCTGCCACATGTGCGCAGCTGTCCACGGTGACAGGAATCCACTGATCACTCATCTGCAAAGCCTTTCGCGTGCGGTGAGCCAGCGAACGCTACCGCTCACGGACATGCCGTTCCAGTCCCAGTGAAGCCGCCGCCTGTCGGAACCGTGTTGCCCGCCAGCCCAAACGGCGTGCCATCGGCACTGTTACGACCAGCGACGAACGCCTGCACGGCTGCGTTGTCGTTGTTCGCCTGCCCATAGCCCGGAAGCCGGATGGTTGTCGCCTGGCGCTGACGCAAGCGGAAGTCGTAGTCCGTACCAGGATCCGAGGCCGCTGCCTTGCCACTGCCGGAGATCCGGTTGGCCAAGCCGCCCTCACCACCGATCACAGCGCACGTGGCGAAGGTGTCGCCCGTCACCGTCCCGATGTTGAAGTGGATGCCGTTCTTCGGGAATTCAGCCTGGTTGGGAGTGCTACCGGGCTCCGCGATCGTATTGCCCGTGATCGTGGTGTTGATGTTGCCGGACGTGGCAGTTGCCCCACCACCGGCCAGCACCTCGATGCCGTGGTTGTTGTAACCGCGGATCTGGTTGCCGGTCACAGACCACGTCATCGTCCCTTGACCCACGCTCTGCAACTTCAACCCAGATCCCTGCGCCGACCCGGAGTTGCCGTCGCCAGTGACTCCGATCGTGTTGTTCTCAAAGGCTCCTGTGATCACCGAAGGTCCCGCCGCCTTGTAGACCAGGACCGCCGTGCCGACGGCATCCCGGAAGGTGCTGTTCCTGATGGCCATCGACGTGGTGGCACCAGTGCCGCCACGCGACAACGTCAACCCACCGCCGCCCGTGGCGATCCCCGAGTGGTTGTTCTCGAAGTCGCTGTTGTCGATGACCAGGTCGCCCTCTCCCGATCCGTTGTGGCTGTAGTCGACAAGGTCACCGCGAGCCCCCGTGAACGTACTGTCCTGGATCGTCGCCTTCAGCGCTCCCGCAGTGGCATCGGACTCCAAGTGCAGGCCGTCGTTGCCGTCGGCGTCGCTGTTCAACCCGATCGTCACTCGGGTCAACGAAAGCCGGTCCAAGGACCCCGTGGAGTTCGTCACGGAGATGTTGTCCTCACGCCCGCCGCTCACCTCGGTGTCGGTGATGGCCGCTGAGCCGGTGAGATTCTCGAACCTGATCGCGGAATCGTCGAACGGTGTCGCGCCGTTGGTTCCGTTGATGCCCTTGATGACACTGTTGGCCAGCGTGAAGCCTGAAACATCAGTGCCTCGAATGGCGTAGTTGGAGGCGTTGTCGATCAGCATCCGGGTCAGCGACGGCGCCTTCGTGTTCCTGAGCACAATGCCGGTGCCGCCCGGTGAAGCACCCGCGTCATCGCT
Source organism: Actinomycetes bacterium (assembly GCA_029779995.1). The sequence goes on along the minus strand of JAKOZM010000504.1, from coordinate 3,403 downwards.
GCCCGCTGAGTTGAGGATGGACCCACCCGAACAACCGGTGGTGTCACTTGAGGTGCAGGTCCCGCCCGCCCCCGTCACGGTCAAGCTGCCGGCCGTGCCCGTCGAGTCCAAGACGATGCCCTTGCTGGCACTGTTGCTGGAGATACGGCGGAACGTCAAACCGTTGGCACCGATGGTGGTGTTCGCAACCTCCAGGGCGGTGCCGGTCGTGGTGGCCAACGTGCTGGGGCTGCCCGTGACCGTCACCGTGCCACCACCAGTGGCTTTGAAGGCCGCGCCGGTCTCCGTGCTGAGATTCATCGCCCCGGTGAGGTTGACCGTGGCGCCGCCGTTGCCGGTCAGGGTGATGCCACCCCCAGCGTCCGGCCCGTCGGTGATCGAGCCGGAGAACGTGACCACGCCACCGCTTCGGTTGGTGACGTCGACGGACGCGCCGCTGCCATTCTCGATCTGTCCGGCGTACCCGACCGTCCCGCTCCCGCCGTCCAGGTCGAACGCGATTCCTTGCGCACCAGTGAGGGTGCCGCCCGTCGCGCTGAACGTGCCGGTGGCGAGCCCGGCGATGTTGATGCCGTCGTTCGCGCTATTGGTCGAACTCACGCTGTCGAACGCCAGGGACGCATTCGCGCTGCCCGTGATGTCGGCGGCAGGCCCGCCGATGGCGCTGAGGGTGGCCGAGGCCGCCGCCGGCACAGTGACGGCGCCAGCGTTGGACAGCGCGAACGCGGGCGCGGTACCGCTGGTGGTCGCCAGGCTCAGATCCTTGAAGTTCGTGGGACCCGGGACATTGGACAGGCTCACACCGCCCTGGCTGGACCCGGTCACCGTAATCGCGTCGAACTCACTGTTGGTCAAGGTAGTGCCGGAGACATCGAGTCCCGCGGCCCCACTGCTGACGATGGACACCGTCCCGGAACTGGCGAAGAGCACGCTGCCAGCATTGGCCAAGCGCACTCCGGTGGCTTGGGCAGTGGTGACGCTCAGGGCGGAGATACTCGTCGTGCCGGTGGTGCCATCAAGGTCCAGACCCGGCTGAGACCCGTTGACGCCTGTGTCATTGATGACCACATCGCTGATGATCGGGGCATTGACACCGGTCCCCCCGCTGATGCCGCCCCCCGAGCCGGAGGGGTCGAGGCCCAGACCGGTCACTGTGGACTTGGAGGCCAGGGTGACGACGTCCTTGTTGCTGGCGGTGAGAAGTGGTCGCTTACCCGCGGTGGCCGGGTAGAGGTCGAACGCGCTGAGGGGGCCGGCGCCATCAGGGTCAAAAGTGAGCCCAGCCACTTCGCCGATGAGGCGCTCGTCAGCGTTCAGCGTGTAACCACCACCAAGCCCCGTACTGGTGTCGTCCCCGTCGAAAACGAACGTGGTGTCCCCGGCTCCGGAGGCGGTCTCCGCTTCGGTGAGCGTATCGAAGGGCGCGCCAGACGTGCCGTCCCCACCTGCGGCGGCGGTGTTGTCGACGTACCAGACCTGACCCGCGAGCGGCAGGTTCAGGGTGCCTGTGCTGTTGGCGACCGTGCTCGCCGTGCACGGTGCGGCATCGCAGACCCGGTAGGTGTAACTGTCCGTCTGTCCCGTGATACCCACGGGGGGCTCATAGGTGAACGTGCCATCAGTCTTGATCGTGATGCGGCCACCCCGGACGGTGGCGGCATTGCTGACCGCCTCCACCACCAGGTTGCCAGCGGCCGTGTCTGGGTCGGTGTCGTTTGTCAGCAGCGAGCCATCGGTCACCCGGCCCGCCTTCCCGGTGGGCCGGGTCACGCTGACGAACAGTGCGGTGTTGCCGACCGCGTCGAAACTGTCCGTGTTCGCGGTGGGTGCATCCGAGACACCCGTGATGGTCAGGTCCACCGTCGCGGTGGACTCAGCGCCTGTGCCGTCGGCCATGGTGTAGGTGAACGAGTCGGTGTCCGACTCCCCTGTCGACAGCCCCTGGAACGTGTCGCCCGGATTGTACGTATAGCCACCACCGGCGGCGATCGTGACAGACGCCCCTTTGGCGCTGGTACCGGTCAACGTCGCTAAGCCGTTCAACTTGACCACGGTCTTCGTGTCGCCCAGGTCCTTGTCGGTGTCATTGGTCAGGACGCCAGGTGCCGACACGGTGAGCGTCGTGTCCTCGTCCGTCGTCCCGGAGTCGTCAACGGCGACCGGCGGGTCGTTCTGGCAAGTGACGGTCACGGACACGGTTGCCGTCGACCCACCGTTGAGGGTGTACGTGAACGTGTCCTTGGGTGATCCGCCGTTGCAGTAGTCCGCATCCGGCTGGTAGGTCAACCCGGCGCCACTCCCAGTGATGACCACGATGCCATCGTCAGGCTGCGTCGCCGAATCAATGGAAAGCGGCCCACCGTCGGCGTTGAGATCGTTGGCCAGCACATCTACCGCAGTGGCAGCAGCGTCCTCAGTCACGCTCGCGGAGTCGTCCACAGCCGTCGGCGGGTCATCCACGCAGGTAACGGTCATGGCCACGGTTGCCGTCGACCCACCGTTGAGGGTGTACGTGAATGTGTCCTTGGGTGATCCGCCGTTGCAGTAGTCCGCGTCGGGCTGGTAGGTCAACCCGGCGCCACCGCCAGTGATGACCACGATGCCATCGTCAGGCTGCGTCGCCGAATCAATGGAAAGCGGCCCACCGTCGGCGTTCAGGTCGTTGGCCAGCACGTTCACAGCGGTGGCAGCATCATCCTCGGTCACAGTCGCCGAGTCGTCCACGGCGGTGGCAGGGTCATCAGCACAGGTGACACGCACAGACACGGTTGCCGTCGACCCACCGTTGAGCGTGTAGGTGAACGTGTCCTCCGTCAAAGCACCATTGCAGTAGTCCGCGTCGGGCTGGTAGGTCAACCCGCTGCCACCGCCAGTGATGACCACGGTGCCATCGTCAGGCTGCGTCGCCGAATCAATGGAAAGCGGCCCACCGTCGGCGTTGAGATCGTTGGCCAGCACATCTACCGCAGTGGCAGCAGCGTCCTCAGTCACGCTCGCGGAGTCGTCCACAGCCGTCGGCGGGTCATCCACGCAGGTAACGGTCATGGCCACGGTTGCCGTCGAACCACCGTTGAGGGTGTACGTGAACGTGTCCTTTGGTGATCCACCGTTGCAGTAGTCCGCATCCGGACGGTACGTCAGACCGGTTCCATTGCCGGTGATGACCACGGTGCCGTTGTCAGGCTGCGTCACCGAGTCGACTGCGCGAGGTCCACCATCCGGGTCGGTGTCGTTGGCCAAGACATCCACCGCAGTGGCAGCATCATCCTCGGTCACCGTCGCCGAGTCGTCCGCAGCCGTCGGCAGGTCATCCACGCAGGTGACCGTCATGGACACCGTGGCGGTGGACCCACCGTTGAGCGTGTAGTCGAAAGTGTCCTTCGGTGATCCGCCGTTGCAGTAA
>JAKOZM010000499.1 GCA_029779995.1 Actinomycetes bacterium | reverse complement strand
GGCGATCTCCTCATCAATGCTGGCCAATGGCTGCTCGCTGGGGGGCAGGCCCAGAACGCCCAGACACCTGTCGGCGTGCTCCTGCACGCTGGTCTGGGCCGCCTTGCGCTGCAGCAGCGCCGCCTTGCGCATGGCCGCGAGTTGCTCCTCGAGGTCCTTGTAGAACTCCGTGCCGAACACCTTCTCCAGGATCTGAGCGCGGCTGGCCGTGTCCGCGTCGAGGAACGTCGCGAACTCCCCTTGTGCCAAGACGATCGTGGAGGCGAACTGGGAGCGGGTCAGGCCGATGTGTTCCACGACCCAGTCCCCGACTTCCCGCGCCCGATGCGAGATCTCCTGGCTGTCGGGCCGGACCTGCAGCAAGGTGACAGATCCGTTGTCGTCGGTCGTCCCCGATCCCCGCTTCTTGTCACGCTGGTGGCGCGGCGTGCGCCGGATGCGGTACCGGCCACCGCCGCACTCGAAGACCAACTCCACGTACGGTGCCTGGCTACGGTCTCGCACGTGGGAGTCCAGGCGCCCGATATCCGATTCCGCACCGGCCACGGAACCATAAAGCGCGAAGACCACGGCGTCGAGAATGGTTGACTTCCCGGACCCCGTTGGCCCTTCCACGAGAAACAGCCCTGCGGACCCGAGGCGCTCGAAGTCGATCACCATCTGATCGGCGAATGAGCCGATGCCGGCGAACTCCAAGGTGATGAGCTTCATGCCGAGTCCCTGCCACGCAGCGCCTGGACAGCAGCGTCGAAGGCTGCTGTCTCTGCCTCTTCGATGTCACCGTTCGTCACGTACTGGACAAATTCGGCCGCCACCTCGAGTGGCTTCTGCTCACGACTGACCTGCCCATCTGGTACGGCGACGAACCCGCAGGCCGGGTCGTGACGGATCTGCAAGGCGTAGGGGAACCTCTGCTGCAGACGCTGCCACATCGCGGTGGGTCGCCGGTCATCGGTCACCGTGATGCTGACCCACGACTCCAGGTCGTCGACGAACAACTCATGGTCGAGCAATTCGGCCATGAGCCCCCTCAGGTTGGCCATCTGCCGGGGTTGGGTCAGCGGCACATCAGTGATCGTGGTCACACCCTGCGGCCCCAGATCGACGATGGACACACTCTTGGTCTGCTGTGCTTCGCTGAACGAGTACCGCAGCGGGGAACCGCAGTAACGCAGTCGCGTCTGCCCAACGCCGCGGGGCTCCTGCCGACCGTGCAGATGGCCCAGCGCGACGTAGTCGACCCCCTGGAACACCTCAGAGCCCACAGTGCCGAGTCCTCCCACGCTCACATCGCGTTCAGAATCGCTGCCGACGCCACCGGCCACCCACGCGTGGGCAAGCACCACGCTGCGGGCCCCCTGGTGCTCGGCCAGGTCGGCCCGAATCCGGTCCATCGCCGCCGTCAGCACAGCATGGTGCGTGGCCGGCAGCGGCTGCTCGTCGGCAGCGAGCACCTCCCTGGCCGATTCCGGGTGCAGGTAGGGAATCGGGTACACCCGCACCGGGCCGTGGGCGTCCTCGAACACCACCGCAGAACCCACGTCCTCGACCCGGGTACTCAAAGTGAGCCGCGCCGACATCAGTCGCGACCCGTATCCCAGGCGGGGCAGTGAGTCATGGTTACCCGCCGTCATGACGACGGGGGCGACCTCGAGGAGGTCCACCAGCGTCGTCTCCAACAATTGCAGAGCTGCCGCAGAAGGCACCGCGTGATCGAAGACATCCCCGGAGACGACGATCAGGTCCACGTGTTGTTCCCGGGCGATCTGGCCGATCTGAATCATCACCGCTGCCTGCACATCGGCTAGTGCGACCTTGTGCAGTGTGCGGCCCAGGTGCCAGTCAGACGTGTGCAGGATTCGCATGGGCGGCTCTCATTCCCTCGTGTGCCTCCATCGTGAACCGAGGGTCTGACAAAACCGGTCAGCGACGCACGAGCCGACCCAACAAGGGCACGATGAACCCCAGAATCACGCCGGCAACGGCACCGATCACCAGGCCCCACGTGTTGTCGATCAGGTCCTGGAACTGGCATCGGCGCCCCAGTTCGGGCAGGAACCGTTGTGTCGCCTCCACCGCGACCGGCACCAGGAAGGCCAGCAGGAGAAGCCACCAGCGCCGCACGCCCAGGTAGCCAGCACAGAATCCGAGCGGAACCAGCAGCCAGGTGTTCAGGGCCCGATCACTGCTCAGAACCAGCATTCCGCGCGGGCCCAGCGGCCGGGTCATCTCCTGCAGACACGCACCGCTGACCGACCCCGGAGACGGTGACAATGTCGCACCCAGCACCAACGACAGGCCCACGCCCAGCCCGAACACCACGATCCAGGGTTCTCGCCAGCGCCGTGCCAACGGCGCGGCGAGCACTGCACTGACCACTGTGCCGGCACCAAGGATGACCGCGAACAGTGGCAGCCTCAGGATCGAGTCGACGATCGCCGGCACTACTGCACGCCGAGTCTTTCCAGCAGCAGTTCCCGGACCCGGCCAGCGTCGGCCTGCCCGCGGGTCGCCTTCATCACTGCACCCACCAAAGCTCCGACTGCTGCGACCTTGCCCGACCGCACCTTGTCCGCGACATCGGAGTTCTGGGCGATCGCCGCGTCGACCGCAACGATCAGCGCCCCATCGTCGGACACGAGCACGAGCCCGCGGACGGCCACCACCTCGTCCGGCGACCCTTCGCCAGCCAGTACCCCGTCGATCACCTGTCGGCCCATCTTGTCGTTCAGCGCGCCTTCGGCGATCAGTGACTCGATGCGGGCCACCCCCTTCGGGTCGATGCCCAGCTGCGCGAGGGGCACGCCCGAGTCGTTGCTACGCCGGGCGAGCTCCCCCAGCCACCACTTTTTGGCCCCTGCGGACGAGGCACCGAGGGCGACCGTCTGCTCAATCAGGTCCAAGGCGTCAGCGTTGATCACGTCGCGCATCTCGAGGTCGGTGAATCCCCACGCCTGCTGCAGGCGAGCACGCTGCTGCGCAGGAGGCTCCGGCAGGCTGCTGCGCAGCTGCTCCACCCACTCTTCGGAGGCGGCCACGGGCGCCAGGTCCGGCTCGGGGAAGTAGCGGTAGTCCTCAGCCTCCTCCTTTGTGCGTCCCGCCGTCGTCTTTGCCGTGTCCTCATGCCAGTGCCGGGTCTCCTGGACGATCGTGCCACCCGCCCGCAGGACCTGCGCCTGCCGCTCGATCTCGAATCGTAGGGCCCGCTCGACCGATCGCAGGGAGTTGACGTTCTTGGTCTCAGTGCGCGTGCCGAACGGCGCCTCCCGATCCGGACGCAGGGAGACGTTGGCGTCGCAGCGCAACGAACCCTGCTCCATACGCACATCAGACACGTTGAGCCCACGCAGAATATCGCGCAGAGCCGTCACGTAGGCCCGGGCCACCTCAGGGGCCTTGGCGCCGGTATCGGTGATCGGTTTCGTCACGATCTCGATCAGCGGAATCCCGGCACGGTTGTAGTCCACCAGGGAGTAGTCCGCGCCGTGGATCCGGCCGGTGGCGCCACCCATGTGCAGAGACTTGCCCGTGTCCTCCTCCATGTGGGCGCGTTCGATGTCGATGCGATAGGTCTGCCCGTCCACCTCAACGTCGAGGTAGCCGTCGACGCAGATCGGCTCGTCGTACTGGCTGATCTGGTAGTTCTTCGGCATGTCGGGGTAGAAGTAGTTCTTACGCGCGAACCGGGACCAGGGTGCGATGCTGCAGTTCAGCGCCAAGCCGATCCGAATCGCGGACTCGACGGCCACCGCATTGACCACCGGCAAGGAACCCGGCATGCCCAGACACACCGGACACACCTGCGAGTTGGGCTGGCCACCGAACGTCGTCGGGCAGCCGCAGAACATCTTCGTCTCGGTGTTGAGCTCGACGTGCACCTCGAGACCCAGAACCGGATCAAAATCGGCGACAGCTTGTTCGTAACTCATGGCCGGGACTCCCATCCGATCAACGCCTCCAAGGCGGCACCGGCGTTGTACAGCCGTTCGTCCTTCATGGCTGGGGCCATGAACTGCAGTCCGACCGGCAGCCCCGACTCGTCCTGGCCGATCGGGACCGACATCGCCGGCACCCCTGCCAGGTTGGCGGGGATCGTGGCGATGTCCTGCAGGTACATGCTCAGCGGGTCGTCCACCTTCTCTCCCAACGGGAAGGCGGTGGTGGGCGCCGTGGGGGTGGCCAGCACGTCGGCGTCGTGGAACGCATCCGCGAAGTCGCGCGCGATCAGCGTGCGGACCTTCTGTGCCTGTCCGTAGTAGGCGTCGTAGTAGCCGCTGGACAGCGCATACGTTCCGAGCATGATCCGGCGCTTCACCTCCGGGCCGAATCCCGCCTCGCGCGTCATCGACATGACTTGCTCCACCGACCGCGAGCCGTCATCACCGACGCGCAATCCGTACCGGACGGAGTCGAACTTCGCCAGGTTGGACGAACACTCGCTCGGCAGGATCAGGTAGTAGGCGGCCAGTGCGTACTCGAAGTGCGGGCAGTCGACCTCGACGATCTCGGCCCCCGCGGCCGCCAAGGCGTCGAGTGCCTGCTGGAACAGCCCCCGGACAGCGGGCTGGAACCCGTCGCCGGTCAGTTGCTTGACCACACCCACGCGCACCCCACGGATGTCCGCGTGGCGAGCGGCCCGAAGTACCGGTGGAACCGCGGCATCGATGCTGGTGGAGTCGCGGGGGTCATGTCCCCCGATCACTGAGTGCAGCAGCGCGGCATCGGTCACCGTTGTGGCAAATGGCCCGACCTGATCCAACGACGAGGCCAGCGCGACCAGGCCATACCGTGACACCCCGCCGTACGTGGGTTTGACTCCCACGACCCCGCACATGGCGGCCGGTTGCCGAATGGAGCCACCAGTGTCGGTGCCCAGACTCAACGGCGTCTGACGGGCGGCAACGGCCACTGCGGAACCGCCGCTGGATCCTCCCGGTATCCGCTGGGTGTCCCATGGGTTACGGGTCGGGCCAAAGGCGCTGTTCTCGGTGGAGGAGCCCATCGCGAACTCGTCCATGTTGGTCTTGCCGACGATTACTGCCCCGGCCTCGCGCAGACGGGCAGTGACGGTGGCGTCGTAGGTAGGCACCCAGTCCTCGAGCATCCGCGAACCGCACGTCGTGGTCAGACCGCGGGTCGCCAGCACATCCTTGACCGCCACCGGGACACCGGCCAGGGGCCCGAGCGCCTCACCGTCGGCGCGTGCGGCATCAATCGCGTCGGCTGTTGCCAGGGCACCGGCGGTGTCGACCAGCAGGAAGGCGTTGAGCTCTCCGTCGGTCTCTGCGATGCGGTCCAGGAAGGCTGTCGTGACCTCGCGGGCGGAGTACTCCCCCGTGGCGATGCCGTCGGCCAGGTCGACCGCGCTGGTGTAATGAAAGCTCATCGCCTACTCCTCATCCAGGATCCGGGGCACCCGGAAGCGGTGGTCCTCGACAGCCGGTGCCGCCGCCAGGGCGTCCTGCTGGCTCAGGCCGGGCGATTGCACGTCAGCGCGGAACACGTTGCTGATGGCCACGGGGTGCGACATCGGTTCGACGTCGTTGGCGGCGACCTCGCTGACGCGCCGGACGGCGCCGAGGATCACGTCAAGCTGTTCGGCGTAGTGATCGAGTTCATCGTCGGTCAGTTCCATGCGGGCCAGCCGCGCGAGGTGCGCAACATCGTCGCGGGAGAGTGCGGGCATGGGCTTCAGTCTACGGATGCGCAAGTGGCCCACTGATCAGGGCGCTGGGTACTTCTGCCTGGATGGGGGCCTACAGCTCAACCCCCAGTTCGCCAAGGCGCTCCTCGGACAGGATCGTCACTCCCAGCGACTCAGCCTTCACGAGCTTGCTGCCGGCGTTCTCCCCCGCGATCAGGTAGTCGGTCTTCTTGGACACCGAACCCGTCACCTTGGCGCCGAGCTCCTGCAGGCGGGCGGTGAGCTGGTCACGGCTCCATCCGGACAGGGTGCCTGTGATCACAAGGGTCTTTCCGGTCAGCGGCCCCGGTCCTGCGGGCCGCTCGTCGGCCATCCGTACTCCGGCAGCCGCCCACTTGTCCACCACGGCGGCATGCCAGTCCACGGCGAACCACTCGTGCAACGCTTCGGCGATGGTCGGGCCCACGCCGTCCACCCCGCTGAGCTGGTCGACCCCGGCCTCCCGGATGGCCGTCATCGAACCGAACTCGCGGGACAGTGCCTGCGCGGCGGTCGGGCCTACGTGCCTGATTGACAGGGCCACGAGGACCCGCCACAGCGGTCTGGTCTTGGCCATCTGCAGTTGTGTCAACAAGACCTTGGCGTTCTCCGTCAACTCCTGCCCGGAGCGAGTGAAGAATGACGAGCGTTGCAACGCCTCGCCGTCGAGGTCGAACAGGTCCCCCTCATCGGTGACCAGCTGCCCCTCGAGCAGGGCGATGGCGGATTTCCAGCCGAGGCCCTCGATGTCCAACGCACCCCGCGATCCCACGTGGTTGAGCCGCTCTCGCAACTGCGACGGACAGGATCGTGCATTGGGGCAGCGGATGTCCACATCGCCTTCTTTGGCGGGGCCCAGCGGGGTGCCACAGGCGGGGCAGTGGGTCGGCATGACGAAGGCCCGCTCGCTGCCATCGCGGTCCTCGACCACCGGGCCGATGACCTCCGGGATGATCTCGCCGGCCTTGCGCAGGAACACCATGTCCCCGATCAGGACACCCTTGCGCTCGACCTCGCTGGCATTGTGCAGCGTGGCCATCGAGACCGTCGTCCCGGACACCCGGACCGGTTCCATGACCGCGAAGGGGGTCACCCGACCCGTGCGGCCGACGTTGACCATGATGTCGCGCAGCCGTGTGCGCACCACTTCCGGCGGATACTTCACGGCGATAGCCCAGCGCGGGGCCCGGGAGGTCGCACCTAGCCGAGCCTGAATCGCCAACTCATCGACCTTCACCACCACACCGTCGATCTCGTGCTCCAGGGAGTGCCGCTTGGCCTCGTACCGGGCGACGTACGCCTCAACATCGGCCAAGCCAGGCGCCACCTCGATCCGCGGTGACGTCGGTAGCCCCCAGCGCGCCATCGCTGCATAGGCCTCGGACAGCCGCGCCGGTCGGGGCCCCGACAACTGTCCCAGTCCGTGCACGATCAGGCGCAGCCGGCCGAGGGCGTCCAAGCCACGTTGGACATCTGCCACCGCCTTGTCGCTGACCTTGCGGCCGTCCTGCTGGCGGGCGGCGATCTCCGCCTGCCGGCGATCAACCCGCTGGCGCAGGGTGCCGGCGCCGGCATTGCGGGGGTTGGCAAAAGGCGAGCGCCCCAACTCGAGCATCTGCGCGTTCAGCTCATTGAACTGCGCCACCGGGAAGTAGACCTCACCGCGCACCTCCACCAGGTCGGGGGCACCGGTCAGCGTCTGCGGGATTCCCGGAATGTACCGCGCGTTGTAGGTGACGTCCTCCCCCACCCGGCCGTCACCGCGCGTGGCCAGGGTAACCAATCGCCCCTGACGGTAGACCAGGTCGACGGCCAAACCGTCGATCTTCAACTCACACAACATCTGCGGGACGTAGCCCAGATCCTTCTCGATGCGAGCAGCCCAGGCATCGAACTCCGAGAGCCCGAACGCATTGTCCAGGCTCATCATCCGCTGCAGGTGCTCAACCGGCTCGAACATCTCCGAGCGCGCACCACCGACGGTCTGCGTGGGGGAATCGGCGCGCTGCAGTTCCGGGTACTGCTGCTCCAACGCTTGCAGTTCGACGAAGAGCTGGTCGTATTCGGCGTCGGACAGGGTTGGGGCGTCGTGCTGGTAATACTCGAACCGGGCCTGTTCGATGCGTGCTGCCAACTCCTCCCACCGCTGACGATCGGACGGCGACGGTCCGGGCATCAGGAAACCCTCTCGGTGAGATCCTCGGCAATCCGCTGCCACGGAACATAGTCGGCGACCAGGCCGCAGGGTGGGGTGATCAGCATTGGCTGGGGTGTCAGGCCAGTTCTGTCGTAGAAGTCGAGCACCTTTCGGACGCTACCCGCACCCGGTGACACACCGAAACCCAAAGTGGTCCCCCGTGTTGACAACTCAGCCAGGGGGACGTCGTCGGCCAGCGTGGACAGCGATGAGTCGATCAGTAAGCCGGCGAGCCCCTGCAGTCGATCCCAGGGCAGCCCGGGTGCACAGCAGTGCAACAGGTCTGCCCCCTGCGGCACGCTCACGCTAAGCGAGGGGTAGACGGAGAACCCGCTGATGGTGCGCACGGTGCCGGCCACGACCGCGGGCAGGAGCGGTTCGTCTGCCTGGATCAGCCAGGTTGCGGCGACCCGGCTCGACAGCGACTGCCGGTGTTCGGCCACCATGGCCTCCCAGGCCGTCACCAGATCGCGCACGAGTCCAGGATCTGCGAGCAGCCGTCGCCCGCGGTATTCCACCGCGGCGGCCAGGGTGTAGGGCCCCGCAACCTGCTGCTTGGCCAGACCCGAGTAGCCGGTCCAGGCCAGCTCCACCGCGTCGAGGTCCTCCGCCAGCAGGGAACGGGCTCGGCGCATATCGCGGGTGGCTGCTGTCAGCTCCCAGCCCGTCACGGTGGTCGCCGCGCAGAAATCCGCAGCGGTGGCGCTGAGCAGGCCCAAGGTGCGCCCGACCATGTCGGCCCCGGGCCCCCGCTGCGGCAACTCCGGCACGTGTGGCAGGTCGGGAAGCTGGTCGCTGATGCGCGCCGGCCAGTCGCGGACCTCCGTACCAGGCACAGAGCCGATTCCGGTGACAGTGGCAGGTCGGGTCAGGGGTAGCGGCACACGGTCATGCTGTCACGGCCCGGACTACCGTGGTCGTCATGGTCGAGGTCTACACGGGAGCGACCGGCCTGCCCAACTGGACGATCTATCTCGCGGTGGTCATCAGCGGGCTGGCCGGCGCCACCTACGCGGCACGCCGCGGCTTCGACGTCATCGGCGTCTTGACGCTGTCCGTGACCACAGGCCTGGGTGGGCTGCTCATCCGGGACATCCTGCTGGCGCGGGGACCCATCGTCTTGCGCGACAGCACGTTCATCTGGATGGCGGTGGTCGCCGCCGTGCTCGGCTTCTTCTTCGCCGGCTACATCGCCCGATTCGACCGGGTCCTGCTCGCCATGGAGGCACTGGCCATGGGCCTCTTGGCCAGCGTCGGCGCCGACAGCGCGCTGCGGGCGGGCCTCGGGACCCTCTCCGCCATTGTGGTTGGCACGATCGTGGCGACCGCGGGTTCGCTGCTGCGCGACATCCTGGGCGGCGACGCACCACAGCTACTGAGACCGGGGGTCTTCCTCGGGGTCATCGCCTTGAGCGGTTCGATTCTGTACGTGCTGCTCGAGTCGATGATCTCCGAGCCGCTGATCTCCCAGATCGTGGTCATCGCTGTGGTCTTCGCCGGCAGGCTGGTGGCCGTGCGACTAGATCTTGAGACCCGCCCCGCGGCAGATCTCTCGGATCGTGTGTGGTCGTTCTGGGACCGCCGCAAGGGGGCAGCCCCATGAGTGACCCGGCAGTCACCTTCGCCCTGCCCAGTTCGCTGGACGCCCTCGCCATCGGGGTGGGTGGGATCTCAGGGGCACTGCACGCTCATCGGCGCAACCTCGACGTCATGGGCATCCTCGTGGTGAGCTTCTGTGCGGCCCTCGGGGGCGGTGTCATCCGCGACATCCTGCTGGTCTCGGGACCCCCCGTCTTCCTGACCTCGCCGTCCTTCCTGATCTACGCCCTTCTCGGAGCGACGTTCGGCTGGTGGTTCGCCAACCTCGCGGGCCGGGCAACGATCCTTCTAGAGGTCATTGACGGCCTGTTCATCGGGGTGTGGGTGCTGGTGGGCGCCACCAAAGCCCTGGCCAATGGCCTGAGTTTCGGCTCGGCGATTCTGGTTGCCGTGATCACTGCGACCGGCGGCGGGGTGCTGCGCGACTTGTTCTGCGGCGAGAAGGTCGGGCTGTTGCGTCCCGGCACCTGGCTTGCCGCGGCGGCCCTGATGGGAGCCCTCACCTTCGTGAGTGTCTTCTGGCTTACCGGCAACCTGCTCGGGGCGCAGGTTCTGACCATCCTCATGGCGTCCACGATCCGGATGGTCAGTCAGGCGTTTGACCTTCGCACCCCCATGCCGATCGATGTCGGCACGATTCTGTCCCGCAGCCGATGAAGCTGATGGGACGGTTCTTGGGCATGCCGAATGGCCCGGCCTTCGCAGGTCGGGGTTTAGCTCGAAGCTCTGATGCTCGGGTTTGGGCAAGCCGAGGTCGGGATGGCTGTCAGTTTCGTCGGCGGGTGAGGGTGTAGCTGCCGTCGGGTTTGATGACCAGCTGGAGGCGGTTGTGGTGGGCGTCGTTGTGGTGGCAGCCGCAGACGAGGGCGTAGTTGTTGATGTCGGAGCGTCCGCCTCGGTTCCAGTGGGTGAGGTGGTGGGCGATGGTGCGGTTGGTGGGGACGGTGCAGCCTTCGGCGATGCAGGTGGGGCCGTCGCGGGTTTCCAGGGCCGCGCGTTGGGCGCGGGTCGCGAATCTTTGGGTGGTGCCGACGTTGACGGGTTGCCAGCCGGTGGGGGTGTCGATGCCGAGGACGGTGGTCACGGTGGTGCTGCAGGTGAGTTTGTCGACGTCGGCGCGGGTCATCAGGGCGCCGGCGGGCCATTGCACGCCCAGCCCGGTGGTCATCTGTTCGGCGGTGAGCCGGATGATGATCTGGCCGCGCCCGGTGGGCCGGTTGATGCCGGTGAGGGCTTTGTCGGCGATTTCGGCCATAGCGTCGGCGCGGCGCATCTCGGGTGTTCGGGTGTCGGTGGGCCCGGTGGGGTCGGCGTAGACGTCCAGGGCCGCTTGCAGGCGCTGGCCGGTTTCGGGGTCGAGCAGGCCGGTGAGGTGCCACCAGCCGTCCAGGGACGCCGACAGGTGGAGTCTGCGTTTGAGGGTGGCGGTGGTGGTGGCGGCATCCGATGCGTCGGGCTGGTACTGCTGGATGATCCGGTCGATGAAGCCGCTCAAATCTTTGACGCAGGACGTGACGGCGACATTCACCACGGCTGCCTCGACGGTGGTGAAGTCGTCGCCGAACATGCGGTGGGCCCGGCGGATCGCGGCTACGTGGTCTTCGGTGATCTGCCCGGTGGCTAGCGCGTGGGCGGTGGCGGGTAGTTGATCGCGCAGGGCCCGGGCGGTTTTCACGATCGCGCCGGCGTGGGAGATGCCGGTGGTTTTGGTCAGCCAGTCGGCGGTGGACCGGAATCCCTGGCTGCGGGCGGCCTGGGTGGCGTCGTAGGCGGCGAGCGCTTCCAGGCGCAGGGCGGCGGTGCGGGCCTCCAGAGCGACGATGACTGGGAGGTGGTCCTCGAGTTGGCCGGTGGTCCACTCCACGGGTTCGTCGGTGGGCAGGGTTTGCAAGGTGGCGATCAGTTCCCCGACTGTCATGCTCACTCCCCTGTTCCGCTACCTCAACTGTAGTACATGTGATCGAGGAAAGCAACCCCTGTGGAGGGATGGAAGTGCTGGGTTGGAGACCTTTTGCAGGCATGGGCGTTGGGTGCGTTCGAGGGGTCTCCGACCGGCGTACCGGGGCGCCGAGTGCTCAACATCCGCCAGCAGATCCTGGACGAGCCGCCCGCGGCGTTGGTGGGCAACGTCGTCGGAAAAGGCCGCGATGCAGGTGCCGGCCGTACCGCTCACAGCTGCCAGGGCCCGAGGGGTCCCACTTTTCCTGAGTTGTTGTCCTGGTACGCGGCGTTGGTGGGCAACGTCGTCGGAAAAGGTCGCGGTGCAGGTGCCGGCCGCACGGCTCACGGTTGCCGGCACCTGGGGCTGCCCCTTTTCCTG
Organism: Actinomycetes bacterium; assembly: GCA_029779995.1. The sequence goes on along the minus strand of JAKOZM010000499.1, from coordinate 13,329 downwards.
AGTTGTGTCCTGGTACCCGGCGTCGGTGGGCAACGTCGTCGGAAAAGGTCGCGGTGCAGGTGCCGGCCGCACGGCAAATGGTTGCCAGGGCCCAGGGGTCCCACCTTTCCTGAGTTGTTGTCCTGGCACGCGGCGTCCGTGGGCAACGTCGTCGGAAAAGGTCGCGGTGCAGGTGCCGGCCGCACGGCAAATGGTTGCCAGGGCCCAGGGCTGCCCCTTTTCCTGAGTTGTTGTCCTGGTACGCGGCGTCGGTGGGCAACGTCGTCGGAAAAGGTCGCGATGCAGGTGCCGGCCGTACGGCTTCCGCGGCCGCACCCCGCCTCGTCCCGGTGCTGCAGAGTGGACACCCACACCCAAAGCACCGCAAACCTCCCAACCCACGAGCCACGCAGAACTGCTGAAGGCCGAAACGCGCGAGGCAGACGTGTCAGACAGTCCGCACGATCCGGCCGGAACCGAGGACCCGGGTGTCGTCGTAGAAGACCGCTATCTGCCCCGGCGCCACACCCGACAACTGGCCGGGCAGGTTCACGGTGACCCCATCGAGGTGCGCCGCCACCGGCTCCCCGTGGGCGCGGATCTGCACCTCGACGTCGCCGCACACGACAGGCTGACCGGTCCACCGTTGCCGGTCCACGTCGAAGCCGGTGACCCGCAGGCGCACCGGAGGCCCGACGAACACGGTGTTTGAGGGCACATCCACGTCAACGATGTAACGCGGCTGACCGTCCTCGGCGGGCTGGCGCAGGTTCAGACCGCGGCGCTGACCGATCGTGAAGCCCACGGCACCGGGATGCCGACCGAGGGTTTCCCCGGATTCCGCATCGACGATCGGGCCGTCCTGGCCGCCGAGCCGGGATCGCAGAAAACCTCGGGTGTCTCCGTCGGGAATGAAGCAGATGTCGTGGCTGTCCGGCTTGTCGGCCACCAGGAGTCCACGGTCCGCGGCCTCCTGCCGGACCTGTGACTTGTGACTGTCGCCCAGCGGGAACATCGACGCCGCCACCTGGGCGGCGTCCAGCACGCCGAGTACGTAGGACTGATCCTTGAGCGGGTCGACGCCGCGGTGCAGCTGCCCGTCGATGATCCGGGCGTAGTGTCCGGTACCCACCGCGTCAAAACCCAGCGCCTGCGCCCGATCCAGGACGGCCGCGAACTTGATGTGCTGGTTGCACGAGACGCACGGGTTGGGGGTGCGGCCGGCCTGGTACTCCGCGAGGAAGTCGTCCAGGACGGTCTCCTGGAACTCCGCCGCGAAGTCCCAGACGTAGAAGGGGATACCCAGCACGTCAGCGGCCCGCCGGGCGTCGTGGACGTCCTCGAGGGTGCAACAGCCCCGCCCCCCGCCGGCATACCGCTTCTCCGCAAGCGCCAGATGCACCCCGGTCACCTCATGCCCGGCGGCCACCAGGCGAGCGGCGGCAACTGCCGAGTCGACGCCGCCCGACAGTGCAGCGACAACCCTCATGATCGCCTCCGGCCACCGGCCCGGCGCGCGCGCTCGACCGCCTGCGGCAGAGCGGCGGCCAGCGCATCCACGTCCGACTGTGACGATGCCCAGCCCAGCGAGAACCGCAGGGAGGAGCCGGCCAGATCCTCATCGGCACCCATAGCCATGAGGACATGGCTGGGCTGTGGGATTCCCGCCGTACACGCCGACCCCGTGGAGACCGCCACGCCTTGGGCATCGAGCAGCATGAGCAGGGCGTCGCCTGGACAGCCTGGAAAGGAGAAGTGGGCATTATTGGGAAGGCGCTCGACCGGGTCCCCGTTGAGCACAGCGTCGGGCACTGTCACCATCACCTGCCGGATCAGGTCATCGCGCAGCGGCCTGACGTCCACCTTGGGCGCGGCCAGGGCGGCTGCGAAGCCAGCGATGCCGGCCGCATCCACGGTCCCTGAGCGCACGTCACGCTCTTGACCTCCCCCGTGCAACAGAGGAGACACCGCTTGATTACGGTCCAGGACCAAGGCACCCACCCCGACCGGACCGCCGACCTTGTGGGCGCTGATCGCCACTGAGGTCACGCCGCTGACATCGAGGTCCAGCTGACCCAGCACCTGCACGGCATCGCTGTGCAGAGGCACGTGATGGCGCCGACACAGTCGCGCCACCTCGTCGATGGGCTGGATGGTGCCGACCTCGTTGTTGGCCCACATGACTGCCACGAGGGCGACGTCGTCGGACAGTGCGTCGGCGAGGTAGTCAACGTCGATGCGGCCCAGCGCGTCGACCGGAAGGTAGTCCACTTGGAACCCCTGCCCGGCCAGCGCGGCCGCAGGATCCAGAACCGCATGGTGTTCCGCCGCGCCGACGAGCAGTCGGCGCTTACTGCTGGCCATCGCGATGCCCTTGAGCCCCAAGTTGTCCGCCTCGGTCCCGCCCGAGGTGAACACGATGTCGGCCGGCTTTGCGGCGATCAGCGCGGCGATCTGCTCGCGGCTCTCCTCGACGACCCTACGGGCAGCCCGCCCAGCGGTGTGCAGGCTCGATGGGTTGCCGACCTGACTCCACTGCCGCTGCATGGCCGCCAGCGCCTCAGGGCGCAATGGTGCCGTCGCGGCATAGTCGAGGTAATGCACACCTCCCATGGTAAGTGGCGCCGTCGTCGCCGGATCCACCCGCGAGCGCCCGCTGAGTGGGGTCAGCGAGTCACTGGTACTGCGGGCACGTGCCAGATCCGGTCAAGGTAGTCCTGAATCGAGCGATCGGAGGAGAAGAAGCCGCTGCGCGCGATGTTGTGCACCACCATCTGGGCCCACCTGCGTTGGTCTGCCCACACTGCGTCGACCTCATCCTGGGCGGTGATGTAGGAGCCGAAGTCGGCCAGCACCATGTAGGGGTCGTCACGCAGCAGCGAGTCCACCACATGGCCGTAAGTGAATGCGTGGCCGCCGGAGTAGTCGCCGTGGCTGATCGCGTCCAGGGCCCGCCGCAGGACTGGGTCGTTCTCGTAGTACTGCCACGGTGCGTACCCGGATTCCCGGGTGGCATGGGCCTGCTCCTCGGTCATCCCGAACAGGAAGAAGTTGTCCCCGCCGACCAACTCGCGGATCTCCACGTTTGCCCCGTCCAGGGTCCCGATCGTCAGCGCCCCATTGAGGGCGAACTTCATGTTGCCCGTGCCAGAAGCCTCTTTACCCGCCAGCGAGATCTGCTCGGACAGGTCAGCGGCCGGGATCAGCGTCTCCGCCAGAGTGACGTTGTAGTTCGGCGGGAACACGATCTTGAGCAGGCCGCGTGAGCGCTCGTCCTCGTCGATGGTGCGGGCCACGGAGTTGATCAGTCCGATGATCTCCTTGGCCATCGTGTAACCCGGAGCGGCCTTCGCGCCGAACAGCATCGTGCGCGGGGTGATCTGCTGGCCGTCAAGGATGCGCTGGTGCAGCACCACGATGTGCAGCAATTTCAGCATCTGCCGCTTGTACTCGTGCAGCCGCTTGACCATCGCGTCGAACATCGTGTCCACGTCCAGGATCAGACCCTCGGTCCCGAATCGCTTCTTGAGCGTGTCCGCGAGGCGCAACTTGTTCTCACGTTTGATCCGGCCGATGATGCCCAGGAACTCGTCGTCCTCGGCGAAGTTGTCGAGCTCACGCAACTTCTCCAGATCCGTCACCCAGTCCGGGCCGATCTTGTAGGTGATCAGCGCCGAGAGTTCCGGGTTGGCGAGCTTGAGGAAACGCCGTGGTGTCACGCCGTTCGTGACGTTGGTGAAGCGGTCTGGGTACAGTTCCGCGAAGTCCGGCAGCACCCGCTCACGCAGCAGCTTGCTGTGCAGCTCAGCGACCCCGTTGACCTTGCTGCTGCCGACTGTGGCGAGGTAGGCCATCCGCACGCTGCGCACCGGATGCTCCTCAATGATCGACATGCGGCGCACCCGCCAGTCGTTGCCGGGGAACTGCTCGGCGACCTCAGCCAGGAACAGCGAGTTGATCCGGTAGATGATCTGCATGTGACGGGGCAGCATCTCCTCGATCAGGTCCACCGGCCACACCTCCAGCGCCTCCGGCAGCAGAGTGTGACAGGTATAGGCGAAGCACCGTCGGGTGACGTTCCAGGCCTGCTCCCAGGGCATGCCGTTCTCGTCCATGAGCACGCGCATCAACTCGGGAATGGCGATGACGGGGTGGGTGTCATTGAGCTGGAAGATGACCCGCTCGTGAAGTCTGCGCAGGTCGAAGTCGGACGGCAGGACATTGTGGATGAAGTCGTGAATCGATGCCGCCACGAAGAAGTACTGCTGCTGCAGCCGAAGCCGCTTGCCGGCCTGCGTCGAATCCTCGGGGTAGAGGATCTTCGAGATCGCCTCCGCATCGGTCTGAGCCGACACCGCCGCCTGGAAGTCGCCCGCGTTGAACTCCTCGAGGTTGAGCCGCTGCGGGGCCTGCGCCCGCCACAGGCGCAGCGTGTTGACCGCATCCGATCGGTAGCCGGGCACCATGTAGTTGTAGGGCACCGCCAGCACCTTGATCGCCGGCTCCCAGACCGCCTTGTCGGTACCGTTGTTGGTGACCGTCCCACCGAAACCGATGTCCACTGCCATCTCTGGATGGGGGAACTCCCAGGGGTTGCCGTTGCGCAGCCACGCGTCCGGCACCTCCTCCTGCCGGCCCTCGGCATCGAAGAGCTGCTGGAAGATCCCGTACTCGTAACGGATGCCGTACCCCACGGCCGGGATCTGCATCGTGGCCAGCGAGTCCAGGAAGCAGGCGGCCAGTCGCCCTAGCCCCCCGTTGCCGAGCCCCGGCTCCACCTCGAACTCGCGCAGCTCGTCCAGCTCGAGGTCCAACGACGCCAGCGCGTGGCGCGCCGTCGCCTGCAGGTTGGTGGCCAGCAGTGCATTGTCGAGCTGGCGGCCCAGCAGGTATTCCGCCGACAGGTAGACGACCGCCTTGGAGCCACGGCTGATCTGGGTGTCCAGCGTGTTGATCCAGCGCGAGATGAGGGCCTGCCGCACCGTGCGCGCCAAGGACATGTACAGATCGGTGTCCGTGGCCCGGCTGAAGTCGACACCCTGACCGAACCGCAGTTCCTCGGTGAACTCCCGGGCGAACTTCTCCGGATCGTAGAGATTGGGCCCTGGGCGCTGGCTGCGGGTCACGTGAGTCCTCCGAACTCGTCAACAACTTCAGGGAGTAACGATAGACGGTTATGGGTCCAGCGCCACGGCGAGACACGCCAGTCACCCATCAGGGTGGCTGGCGTGCAACGACACGAGGCCCCCAACCGTCCATGCGACGGTGGGGGCCTCGTGGTGACACGGATTAACCCTTGCGCTTGCCGATCTCCTCGGTGAGCTGCGGCACGACGTTGAAGAGGTCGCCCACCACGCCGTAATCGGCCAGTTCGAAGATCGGCGCCTCCGGATCCTTGTTGACGACGATGATCGTCTTCGAGGTCTGCATCCCGGCGCGGTGCTGGATCGCCCCCGAGATGCCGTTGGCGATGTACAGCTGCGGGGAGACCGTCTTACCGGTCTGGCCCACCTGGTACTGGTGGGGGTACCAACCAGCGTCGGTGGCGGCCCGGGATGCTCCGACCGCGGCACCCAGTGAATCCGCCAACTTCTCAATCACATCGAAGCCTTCGGCACCTCCGACACCACGACCACCCGACACCACGATGGCGGCCTCGGCGAGCTCGGGGCGCGCACCCTTCTCCTCGGTGACCCGCTCGGTGATCTTCGCGGCGGTGGCCGCCGGGGACAGAGCGACGGACACGTCCTGCCGCGTGCCAGCGGCCGGCGCGGCCTGCGGAGGCGTGGAGTTGGGACGCACGGTGATGATCGGCGTGCCTGTGGTGACGCGCGACTGCACGATGGTCGATCCACCGAAGATGCTCTGCGTGGCCACGAAGTCAGCCGAGACGCCCACGGCATCGGTGATCACGCCGCTGTTGGTCTTGACCGCCAGGCGTCCGGCGATCTCCTTGCCTTCAGCCGTGGAGGGGATGAGCACCGCCGCCGGGGACTTCTCGGCGACGAGCTGCGCCAGCAGTTCCGCCTTCGGTGCCACAACGTGATCAACCAGGTCAGCCGCTTCCGCGACGTACACGGTGGTGGCACCGTACTCGGCCAGGGTCGGCAGGGCCGCGTCAGCGCCGGCACCCACGTAGACCGCCGCGGGTTCACCCAGTGAACCGGCCAGGGTGAGCAGTTCCAGGCTCACCTTCTTGACCGAGCCGTCCACGTGGTCAATAAGAACGAGAATTTCAGCCATTGTTTCGTGTTCTCCCTAGATGAACTTCTGCGTGGACAGGTACTCGGCGATCTTCACGCCACCATCGCCGTCATCAGTGACGACGGTGCCTGCGGCCCGCGGCGGGGCGGCGGCGAAGTCCGCAACCTCGCTCCACGCAGCACCCAGGCCGACCGCAGCAGGCTCGATGCCGGCGTCGGTGATCGTGATGACCTCCACGGGCTTCTTCTTGGCGGCCATGATGCCCTTGAACGAGGGGTAGCGGGGTTCGTTGATCTTCTCCACCACGGAGACAACGGCCGGGGTGCTGGCCTCGACCACGTCGTAGCCGTAGTCGGTGAGGCGGTGCGCCGTCACGGTGCCATCCCCGGGTGCGTTCACCTTGTTCGCGAACGTCAACTGGGGCAGGCCCAGTCGCTCGGCGACCATAGCTGGGATCACACTCATGCGGGCGTCGGTCGACTCCGATCCGAAGAGGATGAGGTCCACGCCCCGGCCCTCGATGACCTTGGCAATGGCGAGCGAGGTGGCGATCGCGTCGGACCCGGCCAGGCCGTCATCCTGGATGTGGATACCGGCGTTGGCGCCCATGCTCAGGGCCTTGCGGATCGTCTCGTTGGACTGCGACGGACCCATCGACAGCACGGTGACCTCACCGCCGGTGGCTTCAGCGATCTTCAGTGCCTCCTCGACAGCGTACTCATCGAGTTCGTTCATGACGCCATCCACCGAATCCCGGTCCAGGGTTTTCGAGGCGGGGTCCAGCTTCTTCTCCGACCATGTGTCGGGGACCTGCTTGACGCAGACGACGATCTTCATGCGGTCAACGACCTCCTTGAATGCGAGACACCACGCAGCGCGCGCGGCACTTTCTGCAATGTTACTCGCCAGTAGCAAAGGCGCCCAACGTGACCCCTGTCACCTGAGCGTCATGACCGGCCGTGAGGGTCGAATGTCCGTTCCGAGGCGTCACCTACCCTGGGACTGTGTCCACAGGCCTGCCGCTGACCGGGGAGCGCACCGTTCCCGGGATCCCGCGCGAGCAGTACTGGTTCGCCCGCCATGAGGTGGTGTACCGATGGCTGGCCGAGCAGGTTCGCGGGCAGGTGGTGTTGGAGGCCGGCTCCGGCGAGGGCTATGGCGCGCAGATCCTGCAGGCCGCCGGTGCCACCGTGATCGCCGTCGACTATGACGAGGTGGCCATCCGCCACAGCCACGCCACCTACCGGCTGCCGCACGTCATGGCCAACCTGGCGGCGCTGCCCGTGCATCACGTGGACGCCGTGATCAGCCTGCAGGTGATCGAACACCTGTGGGACCTGCGCGGCTTCCTGCGTGAGGTCCGCCGGATCGCGGACTGGACCTGCCTGAGCACCCCCAACCGCCTCACGTTCTCACCAGGTCTAGGTCGGGGTCAGAAGCCGACGAACCCGTTCCACGTCGAGGAGTTCGACGCCGAGCAATTGCACGATCTGCTGCGCGGCGCCGGCTTCGGGCAGATCCACATGTTCGGGGTGGACCACGGTCCGCGCCTGTCGCAACGGCCGACGCTGATCGCCGAGCAGATCCATGCCGCCCTCACCGACAACTGGCCCGCGGAACTCGAGGCCTTCGTGGCCCGGACCGCGTGTGACGACTTCACCATCTCGCCCGCTGACCTCGAGGACAGCCTCGACCTGGTGGTGGTGGCCCGGTGATCGGCCGCTTCGCCATGGTGTTGCACAGCCACCTGCCGTGGTTGAAGGGACACGGCGCCTGGCCGGTCGGTGAAGAGTGGCTGTACCAGGGCATCGCGACCAGTTACATCCCGGTGATCGAAGCCCTCGAACGCCTGGCCGACGCCGGGCACACCGAGGTCCTCACGTTGGGCATCACGCCGGTGCTGGCCGCGCAACTGGATGACCCGGGCACCATCCGCAACGCCGGCACCTGGATCGGCGACTGGCAGTGGCGCACCAGTGACCTGCGTGACCGTTCGGCAGCCCACCGGGAGGCCGCCGCGGCCACCCACGCCCAAGAACGTCTGCAGTACCACCGGGCCGGCTTCTCTGCGGCTCTGCGCCGGCTGGCTGACGCCGGCGTGATCGAACTGCTGGCGGGCCCCGCGGCGCACCCCTTCCAGCCGCTGCTCGACGAGCGGGTGGCGCACTTCAGCCTGCGGACCGGCCTCGACGACCACCGGCAGCGATTTGGTGCGGTGGACGGCATGTGGGCGCCGGAATGCGGGTACCGGCCCGGCCTCGAACGGATCTACGCCGACCAAGGTATCGGGCACTTCCTGCTGGACGGCCCGACCATGCTGCATGTCGGCCGGGACACGCACAGCGCGTGGACGGTTGGCGACTCCCCCGTAGTGGCGTTCGGCCGCGATCTGTCCGTCACCTACCGGGTGTGGTCCCCGCGCCGGGGATACCCGGGGCACCACGAGTACCGCGACTTCCACGTCGTCGACGCCGACGGCTTCCGAACCCGGCGCGTGACAGCCAGCACCGTGCACGGGACGCAGAAGGCCCCGTACCAGCCGGAACTGGCGGCGATGGCCGTTCGCCGCGATGCCGCCGACTTCGTCGAGGTGGTGCGCAGGCGCCTGGTGGAGTTGCAGAGGTATCGTCCGGATCCGCTGGTCGTGGCCGCCTACGACACGGAACTCTTCGGGCACTGGTGGTACGAGGGTCCAGCGTGGCTGGAGCAGGTGCTGACGCTGCTGCCGGCGGCCGGGGTGGAGGTCACAACGCTGCGCGGGGCGCACGACAGCGTGGCCGGGTCCATCCATCCCGAAGCCGGATCCTGGGGCAGCGGCAAGGACTTCCGCGTGTGGGAGGGTCCACAGGTCGCCGACATCGTCTACGACAACGACGATCTGCAGCGGCGATGGCTCAAACTCAGCGACCACACCCGGGATCCGCGCCAGACAGAACTGGCCACGCAGGCGCTGCTGGCCCTGCAGAGCGACTGGGCCTTCATGATCAGCAAGGACAGCGCCGCCGACTACGCACGGGCACGCCATGCTGAACACCATGGCGCGTTCGCCCGGATCGCGGACGCCATCGAGACCGGGGCCGACGTCCCGCGCGGTGAGCGGCCTTTCCCCCACCTCGACGCCCGCCTGCTCTAGATGCGCATCCTGCATCTGGCGTGGGAGTACCCGCCGCTTGTCTACGGCGGCTTGGGCCGCCATGTCGGCGCACTGAGCGCGGCGCAGGCGGCGCTCGGACATGACGTCGTGGTCGTCACCCAGGGCCAGGGCGACGCGCTCAGCAACGGCGTCCGGGTGGTGCGGGTTCCCAGCGACGAGTTCGTCTACAGCCTGCCGCGCCTGCACACCTGGGTGGGAGCACTCGACCATGCGATGGGGGTGGCGGCCGCCCGTGAGTCCGCTGATGTGATTCACGCCCACGACTGGATGGTGGGCCGCGGCGCTCGTCACGCCTGCCTCTTCACCGGGGCGCCGTTGGTGGCCACGATTCACGCCACGGAGGCCGGTCGGCACCGCGGATGGCTGCCCGACGCAGTCAGCGGTGGCGTCCACCTCGTGGAGCAGTGGCTGGTCGACGAAGCCGATCAGGTGATCGTCTGCTCATCAGCCATGGCCGATGAGGTGCACCGCGGGCATCGCCGGGCGGACTCGGTCGTGATTCCCAACGGCATCGACGTGACGGCCTACCAGCGCACCACACAGATCCCGGCCGAGTTGGCCACCGGCTCCCCGCGGCTGTTGTTCGTGGGCCGTCTGGAGTGGGAGAAGGGTGTCTTCGTCGCGGTGGACGCCATGCCCGCGGTCCTGCGAGAACACCCGCACGCGAGGCTGCGGATCGTTGGGACGGGCGGCCAGGCAGCGGCTGTGGCAGCCCTGGTGCAGCGGCTCGGCCTACAGAGCCGGGTGGAACTGCTCGGACATGTCGACGAGGGCACGCTGCGCGCGGTGTACTCCAGTGCTGATCTGCTCCTGGCCCCCAGCTCCTACGAACCCTTCGGCATCGTGGCGCTGGAGGCGGCCGCCATGGGCACCCCGTTGATCGTCGGCGACAGCGGCGGTTTGGCGGAGTTCGTCACCAGCGAGCGGGGCCGGCGCTGCCCGCCTGACGACCCGGCAGCACTGGCCGGCCAGATCATGGCGGCACTGGCCGCGCCGGACGACACCGCGCGCCGGGCGCGGGTCGCTCACGCCGCGCTGGACGACTACACGTGGCGCAGCATCGCCGAACGCACGGTGGCGGTGTACCGCCGGGCCCACCCCACCTCGGCGCCGCCCCGACAGCACCGGCTGTTCAGCCGGCGGATCTGGTGAATCGCTAGGCCGGCTGGCCGCTGCGCGCCCGCGCGCCACCGGCGTACGAGCCGAGGTCGACGAAGAACGCGAGCACGACGAAGAACCATGCGAAGCCGGTCACCGGCCCCCAGAACCACCAGATCAACACGTAGGTCAGCGTGGTGTACGGCAGAAGCAGCAGCCCCAGTAGCGGCGCGACCCAGTTGTCATCGAACGCGCGCTGCACAGCATCTCCGAACAGCCAGATCAGCGCCAGCGCTACGCGGGGGAAGAAGGCCCCCAGAGCCACAACAAAACACCCGCACATAGCTACTCCGATCCGATCTGATCCATGACCGTGACCAGGCGGTCATAGTCGCTGATGGCCTCATCGAGGGTGTCCGCGATACAGGTGACGCTGACCTTACCGAACTCGGACAGCGCCCCCAACATGAAGAACACACACCCCCGCTCGGTCACGGGGTTGAAGGTCAGCCCGTGGGTCACCGCCGCGTCGATCAGTTGCGTGACGGACAACGCGCGGTACGCCTGCGAACGCAGATTGTCGGTGGAGTAGTAGCACTTGGACCGACCGGTACCCGTCAGGAAGGTCCCCGTCTCCGGTTCGTAGCGACCTTGCGTCATCACGGCCATGGCCATCATTGGATGGGTCGTGCCACCCTTGCGCAGGTTGATCTCGATGGCGGCCAAGCGGTCCCCCGCGTCCACGAAGTCCACCGCGAACCGGCCTCTGGCACCGTGGCGACGCAGGACCTCCCCGACCTCCAACATGGCCGCCTGCACGCGGCTGCGGTATCGGTCGGCCGCGGGGAACATCGAACCCTGGAACACCTGCCCGCCCCCGCCGAGCAACTGGTCGTGGGTGGACAGGGCCTGCACGAACCCGTGCGGGCTGATGTACCCCTGGGCCGATGGTGACGCCGACACCCCGTCGACGAACTCCTCGACGATGCCGCCCATGGCTGCGAATCGCGACGCGAACGAGTCGTAGGTCTCGGCCTGAGCCTGGAAGTGCAGGTGGTGGGGCAGGGCCGCGCGAATGGACTGCTCGTCGCTGCCGTACGCGTAGTCGTACGTCGCGTTGCCCTCCCCCGAGAATCCCTCCTCGAGCTTCACGACCGCTGTGGCCAATGCCGGATGTTCGGCCTTCAGTGCGGCCAGAGCCGTCACGACGGCCGCCATGTCCGGCAGCCGCTCGTAGCCGGCCGGCAGATCGACGCCGGCCTCCTGAAACACCTCACGACTGCCCGATTTACTGCCCAAGGCATCCAACTCCGGAGGGTTTCCGAGTAGCGGCACGTCGAGTGCCGCACTCAGTTCAGCCTCCCACGATGTTGTGTTCATGCAGACGATGCCCGCCGTCCGGCACGTGGCGATGACATCGCGGATCTCCCGCAATCGGCCAGGGCGTTCCAGCAGCTTCTGGGTCAGCGGTCGCGGCGTGTGGTCGTCGCAGGTGATCATCGTGAGGCGGGGCCGGGAGTGGGTGATCGGCACCCCCGGGATGAGGTTCAGGTAATACTCCACAATGTCTTCGGAGATGGATGCGCTGGAGCAGAACACGACCTGCATGTGCGGCGAGCACAGTTGCAGCAGCATCGCGAGCAGCCGCTCCTCGTAGTGCTCAATGCCGAGCACGTTCTGCAAGAGTTCCTGGTCGAACGTCATGCTCGGCACCACGACGATGCAGTGGCGCTCCGACGGCTGGGTGGCGACCGTGCGAGCCATCTCCGGCAGCGCAAGTTCCATCGTCTCGACATCGACATGCCCATCCACCCGTACAGATTAGCGGCTGGCGGGTCCTGCGGGTCGAGACCTTGCCGTGGGTATCTGCCGTGACCGGGCCTCGTGATCGGGGACCGGCTCACGCGTCGATTGGGCATTTGTTGTTGCGACACGCCGGGCGGATTTCCACCCTGTGCCCAGTTGCTGGGCGGAAGGCGCGACTCAGGCGTCCAAGTGTTCGTCGACGGCCACTCTGGTCTTGCGGGCAATGTCGGCCAACGCGGCACGCCGCGCGGCGGCCTTGTCGTACTCGGCCTGCCGGTCCTTGAGCACCCGGGCCGGTACGCCGCCGACCACGGATCCTGCCGGCACATGGCCGCGCACCACGGAGTTGGCGGCCAACACACACCCCGCGCCCACGAACGTGCCGCGGGTCACGGTCACCTTCGCCCCCAGCCAGCAGTCCGGTCCGATCCGCACTGGACTCTTCACGATGCCCTGATCCTTGATCGGCAGGTTCACATCATCGAAGACATGGTCGAAGTCGCAGATGTACACCCAGTCGGCGATGATGCTGGACCCGCCGATCTCGATGTCCAGATACGTGTTGATCGTGTTGTCGCGACCGAATACCGTCTTGTCGCCCACCCGCAAGGTGCCTTCGTGCACGCGTAACCGGTTCTCCTCACCGACGTGCACCCATCTGCCCAGGATGAGTTGCCCGTAGCCGCGGCGGGCGTACAGCTCCACGCGGCGGCCGATGAAGACGAAGCCCTCGGTGATGATGTGCGGGTTGCGCAGCTTGAACCAGAGGAAGCGCCAGTAGCGCACCAGGTACCACCAGGACCAGGCCCGGTTGCGCACGATCCACTTCAGCGAGGCCCAGGTGAGGAAGCGGGCGTTGCGCGGATCCCGGGTCACGCCTTGAGCCCGGTGACGCTCACGTTGTAGAAGTACTGGTCAGGCACGATGTGGCTCATGACCTTGGCGTCCAGCGCGGACAGGCCCAGCCATGTGCCATAGGCGAAGTACGCCCACTTCTTACCCAGCGAGCCCGGCTTGACCGCCGCCTCGACCGTGCGGATCGGCCAGCCGAACCACGACGCGGTGAGCTCCTCGGTCACGGTCGTGAC
>JAKOZM010000478.1 GCA_029779995.1 Actinomycetes bacterium | reverse complement strand
CGGCCTGACCGACGACTGGCACCCCACGCAGATGCTGGCCGACTTCCAGACGATGATCGAACACGCCCACAAGCCGGCCCACGAGATCACCTACGCGTACATGGGCGATGCCCGCTCGAACATGGGCAACTCGCTGCTCATCATGGGCGCGATCATGGGCTCCGATGTTCGCATCTGCTCGCCGCGCGACCTGTGGCCCTCCCAGGAGGTACAGGACGCCGCTCATGAGCGCGCCGAGCAGTCGGGCGCCAAGGTCATGCTCACCGAGGACCCCGACGAGGCGATCCCCGGCGCGGAGTTCCTGCACACCGACGTGTGGGTCTCCATGGGTGAGCCCAAGGAGGTCTGGGACGAGCGAGTGAAACTGCTGCTGCCCTACCAGGTCAACCGGGCAGCATTGGAGAAGACCGGCCAGCGCGATGCGAAGTTCATGCACTGCCTGCCCGCCTTCCATGACACCAACACGAAGGTCGGCCAGGAGGTCGCCGCCTCCACCGGCCTCAACAACGGCCTTGAGGTCACCAACGATGTCTTCGAGTCCAGCTCGAACATCGCCTTCGACCAGGCCGAGAACCGCCTGCACACCATCAAGGCGGTGATGGTCGCCACCATCGGTGACTGATGTCGGATCCGCGAAGGGCGGCGAGTCTCGCAATGGCGGGCTCGCCGCCCTTCGTGCTGTCCGGTTCGCAGTTCATCGCCGAGGCAGGTGCGGTGGTCCGTCAGGACGGGCACCGCGACCGCCGGTGGTCAGACCTCCAACCAGACAGCAGCATCCGCGGGCAGCCCCGCAGCCGGATCGAAGTCCACACTTGCCAGCAGGATGGAGGTATGGCCAGGCAGCGGCACAGGAGAGCCTGCGTAGTTCACCATGCACATGAAGTTCCCGCCGCGCGTGAACGCCAGGCAGTCCTGTGGCGCCGGCAGCCAGCTCATGTCGCCGTCGCCGAGCGCCGCGTGGTCGCGACGGAGGCGCAGCGCCGTTCGGTACAACGCAAGCATCGAACTGGGGTCGGCTGACTGCGCCGCCACGGAGTACTGAGCCCAGTCGGACGGCTGCGGCAGCCAGGTCGCGACGGGTTGCGGTGAGAACTCGTACGGCGGGTACTCTCCTGCCCACGGCAACGGCACGCGGCACCCGTCCCGGCCGCGGCTGGTCATGCCCGACCGCCGGTACATCGGGTCACGCAGCGCCGCCTCGTCGAGGTCCTCGACCTCCGGCAACCCCAGTTCCTCACCCTGGTACACGTAGGCGCAGCCGGGCAGAGCCAGCATTTGCAGGATCGCGGCACGTGCCCGCCGGGTTCCCAGCTCAAGGTCGGCCGGGCGGTCGAGGAAGTCATCGAGGAAACGCCTGATCCCCGGTATTTGCGGCCGCGCGTAGCGGGAGACGTGCCGAGCGACGTCGTGATTCGACAGCACCCAGGTCGGCGCCGCTGCGACGGACTGGTGAGCCGCGATGGTCTCGTCGATCATCGTTCGCATGGCTTCAGGCAGCCAGGGCGAGGCCAGAAAGTCGAAGTTGAAGGCCGTGTGCAACTCCCCCGGCCGCAGGTATCGCGCGAGCCTGTACGCGTTGTCGAGCCACGCTTCAGCGACCAGTACCCGCGGCGGCTGGTAGGAGTCGACGATCCGGCGCCAGCCCCGAAAGATGTCGTGCAGCGCCTCCCGATCCCAGTGCGGGTGCTCGCCATGGGAGTACGGATCCTCCTGCAGGTCCGGCAAGGAGGCGTCCTTGACCAAGTAGTGCGCCACGTCGATGCGGAACCCGTCCACCCCACGGTCGAGCCAGAACCGCAACGTCTGGTCGAAGTCCGCCTTCACTTCCGGATGGTCCCAGTTGAGGTCCGGCTGCTCGGGTGAGAACAAGTGCAGGTACCACTGACCCAGTTGTCCGTCTGGTTCGGTGACACGAGTCCACGTCGATCCCCCGAACTCGCTCATCCAGTTGTTCGGCGGCAACTCGCCATGTTCACCGCGACCATCCCGGAAGTGATACCGCTGCCGTTCTGGACACCCCGGGCCGCCCTCCACCGCCGCGGTGAACCAGGGCCGCATGACTGACGTGTGGTTCGGCACGACATCCACGATGACCCGCAGGCCGTGCCCGTGGGCCTCCTCGATGAGGGCCTGTGCGGCGGCCAAGTTCCCGTACACCGGGTCGATGTCGCGGGGATCGATCACGTCGTATCCCGCATCGGCCATCGGCGAGGGATACCAGGGATTGATCCAGATCGCATCGATGCCCAGGTCGGCCAGATAGGACAACCTGTCGCGCAGGCCCGCGATGTCCCCCACCCCGTCGCCGTTGCCATCGGCGAAACTACGCAGATAGACCTGGTAGATCACCGCCGAGCGCCACCATTGCGCGCCATCCATAGGTCAGTTCACCGTTGCCGTCGCGACCCGGGTCAGGTTCTCGCCGGTCTTGGGGTCGAAAAGGTGGATCCGGCTGGTGTCCAGCCACAGCGTCACCGTTTCCCCGTCGCTGATGCGGCTCAGCGGGTCCAATGACACGGTCATCTGTAGGCGCATCTGCTCACTGTCCAGATCGGCTTGCAGTTCATTCAAGGTGGCGGTGATGTCGTCGGGGGCCTCATACGGCACGAATGCGTACTGTTCGTTGCCCAGCCATTCGATCACGTCCACGGTGACGTCGAAGGTGACCCCTTTGTCGATCTTGCTGGGGTCGACGAGGGAGGCATCCTCGAAGCTGCCCGGCCGGATGCCGGCGATCAGCACATCCCGATCGGTGAAGGCGGCCTGCAAGCCGTCCGGCACCGGTACGTCGGCGAACGGCAGCCGCAGCGCACCATTCTCGAGCTGGGCCGGCACGAAGTTCATGGGAGGCGATCCGATGAATCCGGCCACGAACAGGTTCACCGGCTGTTCGTAGAGTTCGCGGGGGCTCGCGACCTGTTGCAGGACCCCGCGGCGCAGCACCGCCACCCGGTCGCCCAGAGTCATCGCCTCGGTCTGATCGTGGGTGACGTACACAGTCGTCACGCCGAGTCGGCGCTGCAGGCGCAGGATCTCGCCACGCATCTGGCCGCGCAGTTTCGCATCCAGATTCGACAGCGGCTCGTCGAAGAGGAAGGCGTCAGCATTGCGCACGATCGCCCGGCCCATCGCCACACGCTGGCGCTGGCCGCCGGACAGTTGCGACGGCTTGCGGTCCAGATGCTCGGTGAGCTCGAGGGTCTGCGCGGCTTCCTGCACCCGCGTGCGGATCTCCTCGTCGGACATCTTGCCGTGCAGCCGCAAGGGGAAGGCGATGTTCTCGAAGACGCTCAGATGCGGGTAGAGGGCATAGTTCTGGAAGACCATGGCCAGCTTGCGGTCCCGCGGCGCCTTGTCATTGACCCGGGTGCCGCCGATGAGCATGTCCCCGCCGGTGATGTCCTCCAGCCCGACGATCATGCGCAGCAAGGTGGACTTCCCACAGCCAGAGGGACCGACCAGGATCATGAACTCGCCGTCGGCGACGTCCAGGTTCACGTTGTCGACCGCCAGGAAACCGTCGTCGTCGCGCTTGACGATGTTCTTCATCGTGATTTCAGCCATGGTCAGCCCTTCACTGCTCCGGAGGTGAGTCCTGCGACGATCCGGCGCTGGAAGATCAGCACCAGAATGACGACGGGGATGGTAACGACCACTGAGGCGGCCATGATGTACGGCACCGGCGACTCGAACTGCGATGCACCTTGGAAGAAGGCCAAGGCGGCGGGCACCGTGCGCGCCGCATCGGTGGAGGTCAGCGAGATCGCAAACAGGAAGTCGTTCCAGCAGAAGAAGAAGGTCAGGATCGCCGTGGTGAACACCCCGGGCGCGGCCAGCGGAACGATCACCTTGCGAAACGCCTGCCAGGCAGTGGCGCCGTCCACCTGGGCCGCCTGCTCCATCTCCCACGGGATCTGGCGGAAGAAGGCCGACATCGTCCAGATCGACAGCGGCAGCGCGAAGGTGAGGTACGGGATGATCAGCCCGAGCCAGGTGTCATAGATGCCTAAGCCCCGCCACATGTTGAACAGCGGACCGACCAGCGCGGCCTGCGGGAACATGGCGATCCCTAGTGCCAGCGACAACAGCAGCCGTTTGCCGCGGAAGTCCAGGCGTGCGATCGCGTACGCGGCGAACATCGCCACGATCACCGCGATCACTGTCGAGATCAGCGCGATGCCGATCGAGTTGATGAGTGCCCTGGTGAACAGGCTCTGACTGAAGACCTCCCGGAAGTTGTCGAAGCTCCACGAGGTGGGCAGGAACTGTGGCTGCCGGGACACGATGTCCGAGGGCGGCTTCATGGACAGGCTGAGCATCCAGACCAGGGGGAAGAGGCTGTACAGCACGATCACGATGCCAGCGACCGTCCACCAACGGCTTGTCTTCATGAGTCACCCCGCACCTGGGAGAGGTCGGTCTTGAATCCCTTGATGAACACCCAAGCGATGGCCACCACCGTCAAGAACAACAGCACAGACACCGCCGAGCCCATGCCGAGGTTCACCAACGTCACGTTCTGCCGGTAGGCCAGGAACGAGATGGTCTCGGTGTTGTTGGCGCCACGGGTCATGACGTAGGGATTGTCGAAGATCCGCCAGGCGTCGAGCGTCCTGAACAGCAGCGCCACCATGATGGCCGCTTTCATGTTCGGCAGGGTGACCCGCGCGAGCCGCTGCCAGGCGGTCGCCCCATCCACCTTCGCGGCCTCCAGCATCTCGGTGGGCACTTGCACGAGCCCTGCCAGCAGCAGCAGCGAGATGAACGGGGTGGTCTTCCAGATCTCCGATAGACAGATCACGAACAGGGCCGACCAGCGATCGCCGAACCAGTTGAAGTCGGTGAGCCCGAGCCACTGGTTGACGAAGCCGGAATCGAGGGCGAACGCGTAGCGCCAGATGAAGGCCGACACCACGGTGACGATCCCGTATGGGATCAGGATGGCCGTGCGCAAAGGTCCCCGTCCCCGGATGATGCGCAGCATCACGTAGGCGAAGATGAAGCCGATCACCAGTTCGATCGCCACGGTGACCACGGTGATGACCAGTGTCGTCACGAAGTCGTTCCACCACAATGGGTCGCTCAGGATCACGAGGTAGTTGTTGAGTCCGACGAACTCCCGGCCGCCCGGGTCGGTCAGCCGGTAGTTGTACAACGACAGCACCAACGCGTACCCCAGGGGGTAGGCGGTCACGAGGACCATGACGATCAACGACGGAGCACTGAGCCACAGCCCGAGCCGGCGCTCCCCCTTGATCCGTTCGGAGACGGTCACTTCGGGGCCAGCGGACTGCGTGGTCACTGTGCTCACTTCGACTCCTTCACCTGTCGGGCGCTCATAGCAGCCGCCGCCCTTGCAGGACATCGGACATGAACGCATCCGTGACGGCCGGAGTGTTCTCGTTCACCGCCCCCGGTGGGTGCCAGGTGTTGATGATGGAACCGGCCACGTCGACGTAGTACGGGGTGATCGGCCGGGGGCCGGCCTCATCGATCGACTGCCGGATCAAGTCGGCGTTGGGATAGGCCTTGCGGACCTCGGGGTCGTCGTAACTCGCCGCGTAGACCGACGGCTCCCCCTCGTCGAGCATGTACTGGGTACCGTTCTCCGGCGTACTCAGGCACTTGACGAGCGCGGTGACCTGCTCCGGGTACTTGGTGAAGGCGCCGATGGCGATGTCGATACCGCCGAGCGGGGGCCGGCTCGGGGTGTCCGGGAACACTCGGGGGTAGCGCGCGAAGCCGATGTCGTCGACCACGGACTGGTCGAGGGTTCCCTCCTCGACCGCGCTACGCGCCGCGGCCAGCACATACGGCCAGTTCAGCATGAACATCCCGTTGTCGCTCTGAAACACCGCGCGCGCCTGTTCCTCTTGCGCCACGGAAAGGTCATTGGGTGCGGCCCGGGAGTTCGCCAGCGTGCTCACGATCTCGGCGGCCTTCTTGCCCGCCTTGCTGTCCATCGCCGGCACCGCATCCCGGCCGGCCTCCGGGTCATTCAGGATCTCCCCACCGCCGGACAGCACCAGGGCGTTCACCCACACCATGAACCCCTCATACCGGGCGCCCTGCTCGGAGATCGTCTTGCCTTGCTCATCGGCCGCCTTCTGCATGTCGTCCCAGGTGAACGTCTCGCTGGTCGGGTCGACGCCTGCCTGCTTGGCCAACGACTTGCGGTACCAGAGCAACTGGGCGTTGGACTTGAAGGGAACCGCGTACAGGGTGTCCTTCCAGGTCCCGGTCTGGATGGGCGCGTCGAGCATGCCCTTGGTGAGCTCAGAGGCATCCTGCTGCGAATACGGCAGCAGGAACCCGGCATTGGCGAACTCCGCGGTGAAGATGACGTCCAGACTCATCAGGTCGATGGACGAGTCCTTGGCGGCCAGGCGCCGCACCAGTTGTTCGCGCTGAGCGGTGGCATCGTTGGGCAGCGTCTCGATGCTGACCTGGTATGCCCCGCCCGACTCGGCCGCGCATTTCTGCGCGAACTCCGCCTGCCCACCGTTGTCGGGGTTGATGTACCAGGTGAGGGTGGGCGTACCCGAGTCCTGCGCACACCCGGTGAGCGCCGCTGCTGCCAACGCCGCAGCCGCGAGCCCGACAATGGGACGTCGTCCCCGCGACCGGATCGACAACATGGCCTTGCCTACCCGCAAAAGACCCGACAATGCCTGCCTGGTCCCGCGGACCCGGCTCGAGTGCCCGCGCCCAGCAACAACGTCGCACTCGCCCACCGGGTGCCCGCGACTAGCCTAAAACCGTGACCCCTGCCCGCCGCGCGGTATTGGCTGCTGTGGCCGTCAACCTGATGGGCGTCCTCGCCCTGTTCCTCACCGGCGCAATGAGCGTGCAGATCGGCCGCGAGTTCGGCATCAACCCGGCCACCATCGGTGCCCTGGCCTCGGTGTTCGCCCTGTCCACGACCCTTGGCAGCGCTCCGCTGGGCCGGCAGGTCCGCCGCCTGGGGGTGCGACGCAGCATGTGGGCAGCCACCACGGCCTCCACCACGGCGCTGCTGGTCTGCGCCACCAGCCCCTCAGCGCCCGTACTGGGCCTTGGCCTGCTGGTGGGCGGCCTCGGAAACGCCATCGGCCAGCCCGCCGGCAACGCGCTCGTGGCCGCCCACGTCCGGCCCGAAAGGTACGGCCTGGGCTTCGCCATCA
>JAKOZM010000461.1 GCA_029779995.1 Actinomycetes bacterium | reverse complement strand
GTGGGTCCAGAGTCGGTTTCGACGAAGTCCCCGACCTTCACCAGGACCCCACGTGCTGTCATATCGTGCCACCCTTGACGTCCCGCTCGGCACAGTTGCCCGCGTGTCCCGCTGGATCCAGGCGCACCGCGCCCGGGTCGATGCCCGGCCGTGGCAGCGGGCTGGGTCCTGCTGGAGCCAAGCGGCGCTGGTGTTGCGTTGGCTGATCGATGGCACCGATGTACACCTGCTGGCTCGGGACGCCCACGTCAGCCAGGCCACCGCCTACCGGTACCTGCACGCAGCGATCGACGTGATCGCCGCGCAGGCACCGGAGCTGGCCGAGGTCCTCGCGACGGGTAGAGCGGCTGGGTGGACGTTTGTGGCCCTGGACGGCACCCTCATCGAATCGACCCGCAACACCGCGAAATCCGATGCCGGACATGACCTGTGGTACTCCGGCAAGCACCACACCCACGGCGGGAACATCCAAGTCGTGACCGACCCGAGCGGGTTCCCGGTATGGACCTCACCGGTCCAGCCGGGCTCCACCCACGACATCACCTGCGCCCGGGAGTACGCCTTCCCGGCGCTGTACCCGGCAGCCGCGGCCGGCCTACCGACCCTGGCTGACAAGGGCTACACCGGCGCCGGGATCGGCATCCACGTCCCGCTCAAAGGCGCCGACCTCGGCGTCGACAACCGCGCCCGCAACCTGCTCATCACCGCGCTACGCGCGCCCGCCGAACGCGCCAACGCCCTGCTGAAGTCCAGCTTCAAAGCCCTACGCCGCATCACGCTGTGCCCATGGCGAATCGGCCACATCACCGCCGCCGCACTCGTCATCCTCACCATGAACAGAGGCCGCCGGTGAGAAAACCTCACTGACGGAGCCGATCAGTGACGGGGGTGGAGCAGGGTGACCGAGGACGAGTTCAGGAAGTTCTTTCGCCGGATGTTCCCTCGCCTGGTTCACCTTGCCAGCCGCTATGGGTATCGCGATGAGGCTCACGACCTGGCGGCCCGCTCACTCGAGGCCATCTGGATCAAGGACCCCGACACACCCGCGGACCCTGATCAGGAGATGCGCCTGGATGCTCTTGCGTTCGCTGTGCTCCGGGGCGTCATGCAGAATCACCGCCGATCGGCACGACGACGGCATGCACTCATCCGACGGATCACTGGCGTCGATGCTCGGCCCGAGTACGAGCCTGAACAGATGCCGGTCGTGCTGCCGGAGTGGTTTGCGCAGCTCGGCCCCGACGACCGAGAGGCGCTGCTGCTGCTCTCGGACGGCTACTCGGTTCACGAGATCGCCGCCATCATGGGCTGCAGCTACGCAGCGGCCGCACAGCGGCTGAGCCGAGCGAGGCGTCGCGCCCGGACCAAGGCCGGGCAGGAAAGGGACGCCCATGACTGACGGTTTCGACGACCTGCGGGAACTCCTTCGTCGCTCTTCCCTCGGCGGACATCCGTCCCATACCGCTCCCACCCCGCACGCAACGCTCGTGGCAGGGGAGGCCGCACTGAGCCGGATCCTCGCGCGTAGGCGGCCCCGTCGCCTGGGTCGCCTCCACTGGCTCGGGGCGGGAGTTGTGGCTGCTGTCGCCGTGGCCGCCGTCCTGCTGGCGATGACTTTGCGCCCGCTCGACGATGAGACCACACGACCGGTCGCCGATGCAGCTGTGACCGGCCTTCCCTTCGGATCCACCGACCAGCCTGCCGATCAGCTGCTCTCGGCATCGGCCCTCGCTGCAGCCGGTGGCGGATACGCCGTCGGAGATCCCCGAGAGTGGCTCAGCTGGGACTCGACGCAGGACCGTGAGCCGGTCTTGACGTCCGTGCTGGTCCAGGCCGATGGCACGGTCAGGGTCGAGCGGCGCGCTGGAGTGGCCCTGTCGCAACGGGGCGATCTCCGAGATGTCCTGGAGACCGTGGCGCGACAGGTTCCGAGTGTCGCCTACTCGGTCCCGCCCCAGCCTGCCTCGTCAGATAGCACCGACGAGATCATCAGGGTCCTCCTTCTGCAGGACTGCGTGATGCGCTCCGCGGCCTGCGCCCTCACGGCCATCACCGATCTGGCGACCGACCCGAGGGCGAGCATCATGCTCCCCCAGAGCAGGCTCTGGGAACGGCTCCGACACCTTCGTGACCTCCGGTCACTGGGCAGCACAACCGACAGGCTGGGCCGTCAGGTAGCAGCTCTGGCTGCGGACAGCAGTGACGCGACCCAACGGATCGTCGTGCTGATCGACACCTCGACTGGCCGATACCTCGGCACCGAGTACCTCGACTGGCAGGGGGAGGGCTTCACCGTACGGCGTTTCGTGGTGGTCGTGTAGTGCGCCCCCGCGCGGCCGGAACCACCGAGAGGACTTCCGACTCGCCGGCAACGCTGGCTCACGCGGCCAGGCGTGTCCGTTCGCAACAGGCCCCGGCCCTGCCGGACCCACCGACCGGTGCCACGGCATACCTGATCCGGACACACCCACCGCAGCGGACGACGAGCTCGAGCGCCTCGTCCGGCCCCGGGACGCCGCGTCAGCCCTCTCAGTACCAGTTGGTGCGCTGTGAGTGCGCCCAAGCGCTACACGGGGTGCCGTAGACCTGTGCGATGTACTTCAAGCCCCAGGTGATCTGCGTCACTGGGTTGGTGCGCCAATCGGCCGCGACGCTCGCCATCTTGCTGCCCGGCAGCGATTGCGGAATGCCGTAGGCACCCGAGGAACGGTTGGTCGCGGTGTAGCTCCAGTTGCTTTCCTTGGTCCACAGCCTGACCAGGCACTGGAACTGCCC
>JAKOZM010000456.1 GCA_029779995.1 Actinomycetes bacterium | reverse complement strand
GCGATCGTGTCTTCGGCGATGTCGTCGGCCCTGCTCGCGGCGGTCAGTGCGCGGTGGATCTGACGGGCGAGGTAGCGCTTGAGGACGCGGCGGATCTCTCGTTTGGTGAGCCCTTCGGCGACTCGTCGTTCGACGTAGGCCTTGGTGCCAGCGTCGTGGGTCATACGCACGATGACGGCCATGTGCAGGGCTTTGTTGAGGCGCCTGTCGCCGCCACGGTTTAGGCGGTGACGCACCGTGTTGCCCGATGATGCTGGGATGGGGCTGACGCCTGCGAGGGAGGCAAAAGCGGCCTCGGAGTGTAGGCGGCCCACGTGGGACCACGCGGTGAGGGCTACGGCTGCGGTCACCGGGCCAATGCCGGGCTTGTCGAGCAGGACGCGAGCGGGGCTGTCCTTGAGCAGCGCAGTGGTCGTCTTCACGTTAGCGGCGAGTTCGTCATCGAGGTCGAGGGTCCGCTTGGCCAGCCGCACGGCTTCGGCGCGGGCCATCACCGCTTGGATGTCCTCGGTGCGGGTACGCCACTTGGCGATCTCGGCGATCTGCTTGCCGGTCAAGGGTTTGCGCGCGTCGATGCCCAGATCCAAGACGCGAAGCAGCCCGGTGAGCGCGTTGATGGTCGCCGTGCGCTCTGAGGTCATGTGGTCGCGAGCGGCCATCAGAATCCGCAAGCCAGCACGCACGCCGTCGTCCTTGCGCAAGTGGCGCTGCCGATCGACCTGGACCGGGAGGACAGCGGCGGCGATGCGGCGTGCGTCCAGGGGGTCGGACTTGCCGATCCCGCGATTGGCCTTGGCGTTCATGCGCGCAGCCTCAACGACCTGGTAGCCCGCAGCGCTGACCGCGCGGGCCAGCTGAGCGCCGTAGGTGGCGGCGCACTCGATCACCCAGAGCACCTCAAGATCGCCGCCAGTACGACGGCCGGCCCACTCGATGGCACGGGCCATACCCGCGGAGGTGGCCGGGAACTCGCCGTCGTCAACGACCTCACCATGAGGAGTCGCCAGGATCGACAGGGCGTGAGTGCGGGCGTGGGTGTCCACGCCCACGACGAACGGATGAGCTTGCGCCACGATGGTCACAGCGGCAGGGTCCTTCCTCTTCGG
>JAKOZM010000031.1 GCA_029779995.1 Actinomycetes bacterium | reverse complement strand
CACATGGAACGTACGGCGTCGAGGTGGTGGTTGGCGTTGGAGTTGGTGTGGGGGTCGGCGAGACTGCCGGCTCGTTGCAAATCTGGCCGTTGCCGGCGTCCAGAGCTCGGTAGCTAGCCTGGCGGGGGTGCCAGGGATAGCCGTCGAGGCTGTCATATCGTGCGACTGCGAGACCCTTGGACAGCATCACTGTTCCGATGTCTCGACCGTCTTTGGTGCGGAGGTAGGCAAGGATGCGTCCGTACTTGTCTTTGCCGCTGCGGTTGACCAGCCGCACCGGGTTCTTGACGAGTTTGGTCATGCGAGCTTTTGCGGCGTCGTAACCGCACTGTCCTATCTCCGGGGTGTCGATGCCGAGAAGACGGACGTAGCGACCGTTGAGTAGCTGGACTGTGTCGCCGTCGACTGCCTCGGCCCATTTCTGTGCGGCTGACGCGTCAGCGATGGTGACTGGAAGACCAGTGAAGAGAGTTGCTGCTGGTCAAGTCCGGTGGGGTGGTGTACGAACCGTCGGGTTCGTGACCCTCAGATGGGGTGATGTTAGGCGCTGAGCGCGGGGTTTGTCACCTCCTGGGTGTGGGTGTCTGCCGGGTCGGTCGGCAGCAGTGCCAGGCGGCAGCGTTTGAGCACGTCCAGGCCGATGTAGCGGCGCATCTCGGTCCATTCGTCGTGTTGTTCGGCCAGTACCGCGCCGATCAGCCGGATCGCCGATTCGCGGTGCGGGAAGATCCCGACCACGTCGGTGCGCCGGCGGATCTCCCGGTTGAGCCGCTCGTTGGGGTTGTTCGACCAGATCTGGCGCCACACTTCTTTGGGGAACGCGGTGAAGGCGAGGATGTCCGCGCGGGCTTCGTCGAGGTAGTCGGCGATGTCGGGCAGTTGCTCGGCCAGGGTGGTGACCATCAGGCTGAACTGGGCGTGCACCGAGGCGGCGTCGGGCTGGTCGTAGACCGAGTGCAGCAGCGCTTTGACCCACGGCCACGCACTCTTCGGGGTGATCGCGCGCAGGTTGGCGGCGAAATGGGTGCGGCAACGCTGCCAGCCCGCCCCGGGCAGGGTCGCGCCGACCGCCTCGACCAGCCCGGCGTGGGCATCGGAAGTGACCATGCCCACCCCGGACAGCCCGCGGGCGACGAGGTCGCGGAAGAATCCCAGCCAGCCGGCCCCGTCCTCGCTGGTGGACAGCTGCAGACCCAGGATTTCCCGGTATCCGTCGGCGTTGATCCCGGTGGCCACCATCGCGGCGACCTTGATCACCCGGCCTCCTTCGCGTACCCGCACGGTCAGGGCGTCGGCGGCCAGGAACGTGTAGGGCCCGGCGTCCAACGGCCGGGTCCGGAACGCCTGCACCTGCTCGTCCAGTTCGCTGGCCATCACCGAGACCTGCGACTTCGACAGCCCGGTGATCCCCAGCGTGGCCACCAGCCGTTCCATGCGGCGGGTGGACACCCCGAGCAGGTAGCTGGTGGCGACCGCGGTGACCAGCGCCTTCTCCGAACGGCGGCGGCGTTCCAGCAGCCACTCCGGGAAGTACGACCCGGTCCGCAGTTTCGGGATCGCCAGTTCCATCGTGCCGGCCCGGGTGTCCCAGCGGCGTTCCCGATAGCCGTTACGGGAGTTGGTGCGGTCAGGGCTGCGCTGCTGGTAGCCGGCCCCGCACCGGGCGTCGGCGTCCGCGCTCATCAACGCCTCCGCGAACGTCTTCAACATCTGACGCAACAAATCCGGGCTGGCCTGGGACAAGTGCTCGTCTAAGAACACAGTCAGGTCAATACTGGGAACAGCGGTCATCGTGATGATTCCTCTCAGAGATCTTTAGTCGGTTCTCTGAGGATCACGCGGTGACCGCTCCTGACTACGGCACCACGCCGAACCAGATCAGTTGTTACACCACGTCCCTGGACTCAACTTTGTGGGCTCTTCGTACCTGAGGTGGGGCTGGTAGGGCGACACGCCCGGTGAGTTGAGGTGGGGATGGGTCGAGGCCCCTACATGATCGGTAGCGACCAAGCCGACCGGATGGAAGGGCCTCGACGATGTGTGATTCTACGACGTGCTCGGCTGTGGGAGGGGGTTCACAGCGGTGTTACTGCTCGCGGTGTGACCGGCTGCTGGGGCTCGACGGTTTGCACGTGATCGCAGTCCAGGAACGTGGCGACGGTGGTGGCTGGTTGCAGGTGACGGTGGAGTCGGTCCCGTCGGTGCAGGCGTGCCGGGAATGTGGGGTGGTCGCGCACAGTCACGGCCGGCGCACGGTGCGACTGATCGATACCCCGTGTTTCGGCCGGCCGGTGCAGTTGCTGTGGCGTAAGCGGACCTGGCGGTGCGTCCAGCCCGGCTGCGCGGGCGGGTCGTTCACCGAGCAGCGTGAGGATCTGGCTGGTTCCCGGGCACTGCTGACCGGCCGGGCGTGCTGGTGGGCTGTCCGGCAGCTGCGCGCCGAGCACGCCTCGGTGTCCGGGATCGCCCGCCAGCTGGGCACGACCTGGCGCACGGTCTGGGCCGCGATCCGCCCGCTGCTGGCCGCGATGGCCGCCGACGAGTCCCGCTTCGACGGGGTCGCCACGATCGGGGTGGACGAACACATCTGGCACCACGTGTCCACCAAGCCGATCGCCGACGGTGGCCGCGGACCCAAGGAACTGACCGGGATGGTGGACCTGAGCCGCGACGCTGCGGGCCGTACCCGGGCACGGCTGCTGGATCTGGTCCCGGGCCGCTCCGGGGCGGTCTACGCCGACTGGCTGGCCGCCCGCGGCGACACGTTCCGAGACGGCATCCAGATCGCCACGCTGGACCCGTTCCACGGCTACAAGAACGCCATCGACGACCAGTTGCAGGACGCGGTGGCCGTACTGGACGCCTTCCACGTCGTGAAACTGGGCACTAAGGCCGTCGACGAGGTCCGCTGCCGGGTGCAGCAGGACACCCTCGGTCACCGCGGCCGCAAGGGCGACCCGCTCTACGGGATCCGCACCATCCTGCGCTGCGGGCAGGAGAAACTCACCGATCGGCAGAAGGCCCGCCTGGACAAAGCCCTGCGAGCCGATGATCGCCACCAGGAAGTCCACGCCGCCTGGCAAGCCGCCCAGCAACTACGCGCGGCCTACCAGGCCGAGCACCTCGCCGAAGGCCGCCGCATCGCCGAACAGATCCTGGCTACCTTCGGCGACAGCCCGATACCCGAGATCCGGCGCCTCGGACGGACTCTGAAGCAATGGCGCACAGCCTTCCTGGCCTACTTCCACACCGAAAGATCATCCAACGGGGGCACCGAAGCCATCAACGGACTCATCGAACTCCACCGCCGCATCGCCCGAGGCTTCCGCAACCGCGAGAACTACCGACTCCGGATGCTCCTCATCGGAGGAGGACTCAACCACCCCCACCTGAAGTAAGAAGAGCCAC
>JAKOZM010000392.1 GCA_029779995.1 Actinomycetes bacterium | reverse complement strand
TATTGCCGTGATGGGCAGTGGATCCTGGGGGACCGGATTTGGCATGGTGCTGGCCGACGCCGGTGGGGAAGTGGCCATGTGGGCGCGCGAGCCGGAGGTCGTCGAGGACATCAACCACAAGCACCACAACAACGCCTACCACCCCGGGCTGGAGCTGCCGCCCTCGATGTGGGCCAGCGGCGATGTGCAGCAGGTCCTGCGCGGCGCTGAGATTGTGGTGCTTGCCATCCCCTCGCAGACGTTGCGCGACAACCTGTCGGCCTGGCGGGAGATGCTGCCCCCGGATGCCACCCTCGTGAGCTTGATGAAGGGCATCGAGCTGGGGACGGTGATGCGTATGTCGCAGGTCATCGCCGAGGTGACCGGACTGCCGGAGTCCCAGGTCGCTGTCGTGTCGGGTCCGAACCTGGCGCGCGAGGTCGTCCAGCGCCAGCCAGCCGCGACCACCGTCGCGTGCGGGGACGAAGGTCGGGCCCAAGCACTCGCGGAGGCCACCACAACCGCCTACTTCCGCCCGTACTACACCACGGACGTGGTCGGCACCGAGCTCGGTGGGGCGGTCAAGAACGTGATCGCGCTGGCCAATGGGATGGCCTACGGGCTGGGCTTCGGGGAGAATGCTCAGGCGTCGTTGATCACCCGCGGCCTGGCGGAGATGTCCCGGCTCGGGGCTGCCTGCGGCGCCAACCCGCTGACCTTCCTGGGCCTGGCGGGGATCGGGGACCTGATCGCCACCTGCACGTCGCCGCTATCTCGAAACCGCACCTTCGGTGAGAACCTCGGCCGCGGCCTGA
Organism: Actinomycetes bacterium; assembly: GCA_029779995.1. The sequence continues at coordinate 4,730 of JAKOZM010000392.1, read as the reverse complement.
CCGTCGACGAGACGATCGCGAAGACCAAGCAGACCTGTGAAGGTGTCAAGAGCTGCCAGTCCATCCTGGACCTGGCGACCCGCAACGGGGTGGACATGCCCATCACCGAGCAGGTCGTCGCGGTGGTGCACAAGGGGATGGCGCCGCGCGAGATGCTCTACAACTTCATGTCGCGCGACCCGAAGGCCGAACAGGGACACGAGGGACTGTCGTAGCCGACCCGATCACGGTGCGTCGAGGGCGGCCTGCAGGTCGTCCCACAGATCGTCGAGGGCCTCGATCCCCACGGAGAGTCGGATCAGGGCGGGGTCAACCTGCTCGGACTCGGCCGGGTGGCGCCGTCTGCGCTCCAGCGTCGACTCCACCCCACCAAGGCTGGTGGCATGGCGCCACAGACGCGTCGATTCACAGATGCGCTGCGCCCTGGGCTCGCCACCTGTCGGGATCAGACCGAGGATGGGCGTGATCAAGTCCATCTGCGCAAGGGCAAGGGCGTGGTCGGGATGATCGGGCAGTCCGGGCCAGATCACCTGCACGTCGTCGCGCTGTGCCAGCTGGGGTGCCAGGACCTCGGCGCTGGCCACTGCTCGGCGCAGCCGAACATCGAGGGTTCGGACACCCCGTAGGGCCAGCCAGGCCTCCATCGGCCCCGGGATGGCTCCCCCCAGTTCCCGATAGGTCCGGAACTGCTCGGCCAATTCAGGATCAGCGCAGACCACAGCACCCAGGATCAGGTCGGAGTGGCCGCTGAGGTATTTGCTCACTGAGTGCACAACGACGTCGGCCCCCAGTTGCAGCGGCCGCTGGCCGAGGGGAGTAGCGAACGTGTTGTCCACGACAGTCATCCCACTGCCGGTGCTGACCGCCGCAATATCGGTGACCCGCAGGTCCGGGTTGCTGGGGGACTCCACCCAGATCAGGTCCGGGCCCTGCGGCAACTGCCGCTGGTCGAGCACCGCGCGCGTGCCTGAGTACAGCACCGTCGGCCGGGTCACGCTGGCCGGCCGCAGGACTTCGAGTACGGCCGTGATGGCGGCCATGCCGGATGAGAACAGGACAGCGTCGCCGCCTTCCAGGGCCCCCAGCACCTGCTCGAAAGCCCGGCTGTTGCGGGCGTCGTGGCGCGTGTACTCGACGCGTCCGCCGGCCGTCAGCGCGGAGGCGAATTCGACCGGCTCGTTGAGCGGCGCCTCGGGACGGGCGGCCGGCCTCCCGGCGGCAACAGTGATGGTCGCACGGTCCATAACAACTCCTGCACTACTGTCGTGATCGTGTCTGAATCGCGGATCCGAGTGGCCGTCGTCTATGGGGGTACCAGTTCGGAGCACAGCATCAGTTGTGTCTCTGCGGGCAGCGTACTCAGGGCGCTGGACCCCACCCGCTTCGAGGTGGTGCGCATCGGGATCGACCGGCAGGGTGCCTGGCATCTCGACGATCAGGATGTCAACCGGCTGCGCCTTGGCGCCGAACTCCCGGAGGTGCTCGGCGGACCGGAGGTGAGCCTGCACCTCGGTGTGCGCCATCCCGGGTTTCACGTCGGCGATCGACTGCTGCCGGTCGATGTGGTCTTCCCGATTCTGCATGGTCCGTTCGGCGAGGACGGCACTGTTCAGGGGCTCTTCGAGGTTGCGGGGTTGCCGTACGTCGGGTCCGGCGTGCTCGCATCGGCGTTGTCGATGGACAAGGTCGCATTCAAGGCGCACATGGCCGCGGCGGGGATCGACGTAGGACGCTTCACCGGCCTCACGGCCAGGGAATGGCACCGCGACCCGGGCCGCGTGCGGGCCCGCGTGGCCGAGTTGGGCTTTCCGGTGTTCGTCAAACCCAGTCGGGCGGGGTCCTCACAGGGCATCAGTAAGGTCCACGACCTGGCCGACCTCGATCTCGCGATCGATGAGGCGGCCCGGCACGACCCGCGGCTGATCGTCGAGGCGGCGGTGACAAACGCCCGCGAGATCGAGGTCGGGGTACTCGCCACACCCGACATCGCGGTCAGCGTCCCAGGCGAGATCATCGTGCGAGAGCGCCACGAGTTCTACGACTTCGAAGCCAAATACCTCGATGACAGCGTCGACCTTGTGATCGACCCCGATTTGCCCGAGGGCGTTCTGGAGATGATTCACAGCGTGGCCCGCAGCGCGTTCCGAGTGGCTATGTGCGAGGGTCTGGCGCGCGTCGATTTCTTTATCAGCGGTGAACGCGTCATCCTGAACGAGATCAATACGATGCCCGGATTCACGTCGGCGTCCATGTTCCCACTGGTCTGGGATGCCTCCGGGCGCACGTACAGTGAGGTGGTGACCAGTCTCATCGACACCGCAGTCCACGAAGGCGTGGGCCTGCGATGATCCCCTTCCTGATCCTGGCCGACCCGGCGCCGGAGGCCACGAAGCCACCGGTGGTGGAGAAATTCATCCCGTACGGCCCGGTGCGCAAGAAGCAGATGGCGGCCTACGCCTATCGCCACTATGGCGTCAGGTCATGGAAGTTGCCCGATCCGAAGGTGATCGTGCTGCACTACACGGTCAGTTCGACCTGGCAGTCGCCGTGGAACCTCTTCGCGAGCAACACTCCCTCGCCGGGTCCCTCCGGCAGTCGGGCGGAGTCACCCGGGGGCTGCACCCACTTCCTGGTCGGCCAGAAGGGCAAGATCATTCAGTTGGCGCCGCTGAGCACCATGTGCCGCCATGCGATCGGGATCAACCATCGCTCTATCGGGATCGAGTTCGTGGAGATGTCCTCGGCGAGCAACATCTTGAACCGGCCGCGGCAGGTGGCCGCGGGGGCGGCTCTGGTCACGTGGCTGCAGGCGCAAACGGGTATCACCACCAAGAACGTCATCGGTCACCGCCAGGTCAACAACTCGCCCTACTTCCAGGAACTGGTCAAGGGCTGGCGCAACGATCACACCGACTGGAGCGCCGGCCAGGTGCGGCAGTTCCGCGCCCGCCTCTAAGCGGCCCCCGCTGGTCCGGACACGCGGGTGTTGGCCATCATGGGTCCAGCGAGGTCCACCAGGGGGTTGACCTCGGGGGAGTGGGTGTCAGGCACGAAGACCTCCACCTGTGGCGTCCGGCCCACGGCCGTGAAGATGTAGCCCTTGTCCTGCTCGACGGGTAGCCAGGCCACCTCGTTCACGACGATCATCTCCGAGTCCGGCTGGTACGCGGCAGGCGTGGCGACGCCGCAGCGCAGGACGATCTGAGGGTCTCCCCAGGCAGCTGCGAACTCCGATCGGCCCGTGTTCTGCGCGCCGTCGATGGTGAGCGGTAGCGCTTGGATGAGAGTACGGCAGGCGCCCTGATCAGAAGCCGGCGGATCAGCGGCCGGCACCTGCGCCGACGAGCATCCGGCGAGCAGCAGCGCGGCGGCTACAAACGCACGACGGGGCACGTCAGCGTGCGGGTGATGCCGGGGACTGCCTGGATCTTGGCCACCACCATCTTCCCGAGTTCGTCGACGTTCTCGGCCTCGGCGTGCACGATCACGTCGTAGGGTCCGGTCACGTCATCAGCCCGCGTGACGCCGGCGATCTCACGGACCGCTTCGGCGACCCTGGATGACGACGCAACTTCGGTCTGGATCAGGATGTAGGCCTGGACCACGTTTCCTCCCGCGCATTAGGTGCTAGGAGACTACCTTGACGTTGGCCCACAACGAGACGGAAGGGTGGAATGCCGATGAGCGGTCAGACCGTGGCGGATATCGGGGAGTTCGGGCTGATCGCGGCTCTGCAGCCCCGGTTGCGGACCTCGGCCGCGGTGGAGGTCGCATCCGGTGATGACGCAGCCGTCGTGCGGTTGGGTGCTGAACGACTGGTCGTGAGCACAGACATGCTCGTGCAGGACCGGCACTTCCGCTTGGAGTGGTCCTCGGCCGGAGACATCGGCCGCAAGGCGGCAGCTCAGAACATCGCTGATCTGAGCGCCATGGGTGCCCGCCCGGTCGCCCTGACTGCTGCCATCGCACTGCCCCCGCACACCTCCGTGGAGTGGGTGCTCGGTGTGGTCGACGGTCTGGTGGCTGAGGCGGCTGAGGTCGGCGCGGTCGTTGTGGGCGGTGACGTGACGCGCGCCGAGAACGTCACGATCTCGATCACGGCCATGGGTGTCCCGGCGGGGTCGCGCCTAGTGCCCCGCAGCGGTGCCCAGCCCGGTGATGTAGTGGCGATCTGCGGCCGATTGGGCTGGGCGGCGGCTGGGCTGGCGGTGCTGGGTCGTGGTTTCAAGTCGCCGCGAGTCGTGGTCGATGCCCATCGGCGCCCGCATCCGCCGTATGCCGCCGGTCCGGCCGCTGCGGCCGCAGGGGCAACGGCGATGATCGACGTCAGCGACGGCCTACTCGCCGACCTGGGGCACATTGCGGACGCTTCAGGGGTACAGATCGTGCTGGATCCGCAATTGCTGCCCATCGATGATCAGGTGCGCGCCACCGCCTCGGCATTTAACGCCGACCCGCTGGGCTGGGTGCTCGCGGGCGGCGACGATCACGCCCTGGCCGCGACATTCTCCAGCGACGCGTCGCTGCCCGATGGGTTCGAGATCGTCGGTGAGGTGCTGGCAGGCTCCGGCGTGGAGGTCCCCGGCTACCGCCACATCGGCGCGCCCGGGTACGACCATTTCCGGGAGTAGTACCTGCTTGTCCAACTGTTCCACGTGAGTGGGGGCTGCTGGCGGGCAGCTGTTGGGCGGTTGTTGCTGTGACACGCCGGGTGGGGTCGCACCAGGTGC
>JAKOZM010000381.1 GCA_029779995.1 Actinomycetes bacterium | reverse complement strand
GCGATCTTGGACAGCATGTACTCGTACAGGTCGCCTTTGGTGTCCCGGTCGGCCATCGGCACCTCATCGATGAGGTCTACGACTTTGGCCAGCAGCGCCGCGTTCGGGATCGTGAAGCGGGCATCTTTCATGTGATGGGCGTAGGTGGAACCGTCACCGCCGATCTCGCGTAGGAACGGGAACACCCGCTGATCCACCAGCGTGAACATGTCCGCAGGGGCGAGGTTCTTGAACCGCGACCAGCGCAGATCCGCGTACGGTCGGCCCTGCGGATCATTCCCGGCCGGGTAGACCGCGTGCTCGATCGGCTTGTGCAGCCGGTTGGCCTTGTTCTCCTCCAACGTCTGCAACTCGTCCAGGCGGCGCAGGAACAGCAAATAGGTGATCTGCTCGATCACTTCCAGCGGGTTGGAGATCCCGCCGGACCAGAACGCATCCCAGATGCGGTCGACCTGGCTACGGATCTCACCTGTGAGCATGCGTTTCCCCTCAGAATCAGCCTGCGCGTGACAGCACGGGCACATTGCGTTCATTCTGCCCCGACCCATGGCATGACGCGGTGGGGTGGCGAGGTTCACGGCCCCATCGGAGCAGGCCGAGCCATCCTGCTGTGGGGCGCCTACTGGCGTTGGCCCGACCCAGTCGAGCCAGTCCCGCCAAACCTGGCAGGATGACGCAGCCCCGTCGGAAGGCCCGACGAAGAACGTGCGCAGGTTCTGCACCCAGGCAGGTCGTCCGTTGAAGCTGATCCGATACCAGCCGAGCCTTCCTGACGGCGCCCGGGCGTCACGGGCCTCATCTCGAAGACCTTCTTGACGGTGGGACGGCTGACCTGGACAAACCCCCGCTTGAAGCCCCACTCCCCCACAAAACCAGGCCGAGGGTGGCGAGTCGGTCTGTAAGCCGGATTCTGTGCCCCTCTCGGGGCGACGATCATCTGTCTGGGGCCACCGTTACCGATGACCTCGATGCAGCCCACCTGCAGACATCGAGCGGGCAGCTCGTCTGCACAGGCACCCAAGGGCGCCCTCTTGGCCTTGCTCCGGACGGGGTTTACCTAGCCGCTCGTGTCACCACGAACGCTGGTGGTCTCTTACACCACCCTTTCACCCTTACCGGCCGAAACCGGCGGTCTACTTTCTGTTGCACTTTCCCGCGGGTCACCCCGGGTGGGCGTTACCCACCGTCCTGCCCTGTGGAGTCCGGACTTTCCTCGACCATTCCCGAAGGATCAGCCGCGACCGCCCGACCGACTCGCCTCACCCAGTGTGGCACGTCACCTCGGCAGCGACGCCAGCGTCTCCTG
>JAKOZM010000379.1 GCA_029779995.1 Actinomycetes bacterium | reverse complement strand
CGAACCCACACTTGCAGGATTTTGAGACCTGTGACTCTGCCAGTTGGTCTACGAGGGCGTGCAATCTCATCGTAACGGGGCGTCCCTACGCTGGGCGCAGGAGGAACCCATGTCAGATTCACTCACCGTGTTGGTGGCCGAGGACGAGGCGCTGATCCGCATGGATCTCGTCGAGACCCTCGAGGAGTTCGGCTTCCGGGTAGTGGCCGCGGTGGGTGACGGCCGGCGGGCGGTGGAACTCGCTGAGCAGCTGCGCCCGAATCTGGCGCTGCTGGACATCAAGATGCCGGACATGGACGGCCTCGCGGCGGCTGGCGCGATCATCGGCCTGGACTGCACCGCTGTGGTCATGCTGACGGCGTTCAGCCAGCCTGAACTGATCCAGCGGGCGGTGGCCGCCGGTGCCATGGGCTACCTGGTCAAACCCTTCAAGCCCGAGGAGCTGCGCGCCAGCCTGACTGTGGCCTGGCAGCGGTACAGCCAATTGCGTGCCGAGCAGCAGAAGACCCGCGATTTGGCCCAGAGTCTGGCTGATCGCAAGACGATTGAGCGTGCCCGGGGACGGGTGCAGCAGCGACTGGGGATCTCCGAAGAGGAGGCGTACACGTGGTTGCGCAGGGCGGCCATGGACCAGCGCATGCCGCTGGTTGAGGTGGCTCGTCGCACGTTGCAGGCCTGATCTGTCCGCACTCAAAAGTCGATCACGGAAACGCAACATCAGCGCGTATGTGATTGTGTCACTGGCTATTATCCGTATGGTTACTCTCACGGACACGACAGTCGTGTCCACCGAACCACCACAAAGGGGTCCATATATGTCCCGATCGACCATTCTTCGGTCGCTTGCGGTCGTGGGTGTGGCGAGTCTTGCGCTGTCTGCTTGTAGCAGTGACAGCGGCTCGTCTGACACGTCCGCCAGCCCGACCGCGGAGACCACAGCTGCTCAGGGTGACGGCGCCCTGAAGGTCGGCACCTTGCTGCCGCAGACCGGCTCGCTGGCATTCCTCGGACCGCCCGAGTTCGCCGGTGTCGACCTAGCTGCCCAAGAGATCAACGAGGCCGGAGGCGTTCTCGGCCAGGACATCGAGGTCATCGTCGGTGACTCCGGCGACACGTCCACCAACATCGCCTCCCAGACCGTTGACCGTCAGCTCTCCCAGGGTGTCGACGCCATCGTTGGCGCAGCCTCCTCCTCGGTGTCACTGACCGTCATCGACAAGATCACCAGCGCCGGCGTGCAGCAGGTCTCGCCTGCCAACACCTCGCCGGAGTTCTCCACCTACCCGGACAAGGGTCTGTACGCGCGCACGGCGCCGCCGGACACCTTCCAGGGGCAGGTCCTTGGCGACACGGTTGCTGGCGACGGCAACACCACCCTCGCCATCTTGGCCCTTGACGATGCCTACGGCACCGGTCTGGCCGACAACGTAGAGAAGGCGTACACGGCAGCCGGCGGATCTGTGGTCTCCAAGCAGATCTATGACCCCAAGGCTGCGTCATTCGAGGCTGAGGTGTCCGAGGCGAAGGCCGCCAACCCCGCGGCGATCGTGGTGATCGGCTTTGACGAGACCGTGAAGATCATCCAGGAGATGCTCAAGCAGGGTGTCGGCCCGAACGATGTGCCGCTGTACCTGGTGGACGGCAACATGTCGAACACCGCCTACGTGGACCTGCCGAAGGGCGCCATGAAGGGCACGCAGGGCACCATCCCGGGTGCGCAGGCATCGGATGAGTTCCGAGCGGCGCTGCTCGACGTTGATCCGAAGCTCAAGGACTTCACCTACGCTCCGGAGGCTTACGATGCGACCATTCTCATCGCCTTGGCCGCTGAGGCTGCCGGAAACGATAGCGGTCTGGCGATCGCCGACAACATCAAGCAGGTCTCGGCGGATGGTGAGAAGTGCACCACGTACGCGGACTGCCTGAAGTTGATCAAGGATGGAAAGGACGCCGACTACGACGGTCAGTCCGGTCCTATCGACCTCAACGATGTGGGCGACCCGAGTCGCGCCATCATGGGGCTGTACACCTACGGTGAGGACAACACCTTCACCTACACCTCCTCCCAGGAGGGTGAGGTTCCGGACGCCGCGCAAGGCTGATCCGATTCGTGCGGTGCCCGTCCCCTCTGTGGGGGCGGGCACCGTTCGTTTGTGTTTACGACAGTTCGTTCAGTTCCCGCCATGAGCCACATAGCGGGAAGTGAACCAACTGTCGTAGACGTTCTCAGTGACCGCTGTGGAGTTGTGGAAGACGCGGCGGTAGCTGCTCAATGCCCGCCAGGGTTGACGTATGGAGAACGAACTGCAGGCGTTGGCCGACAGCCGACGCGGGGTCATCTTGACCCAGGATCTCAATCGAATGGGTTTGGACAAGAATGGGCGCAGGCAAGTACTCGCTCGTTTGCACTGCTTAGGGCGGGGTGTCTATTGCCTGTCCAAACCCGCGAGGGCGGTCGAGGTCCATCGCTTGCGAACCATCGCGTCATTGCATCTCAATCCCGGTTCATGTGCCAGCCACATCTCCGCCGCAATCCTTTGGGGACTTCCCACCTTCCGTCCGGACCTGTCGCGGGTCCATCTGAGCTATCCCGACCCATCTCGGCTTGGTCCCAGGGGCCGCGTGCACGTTCACCAGCTCATCGCTGATGTTGTCCAGTTGGACGGCCTGCCGGTGACCGACCTCGCATCGACCCTGGTCGATTGTGCGCGGACGGAACCGCGCGACACCGCGGTTGTACTTGCCGATGCCGCCTTGCAGAGACAGCTCACAACTCTGGCCCTGCTGCATGCGGCGCTTGGCACGTGCGCAGGGGCGTGGAATACCAGCAAGGCGCGGACGGTGGTGAGTCTGGCCGACGGCCGTGCGGAGAGCGTGGGGGAGACGCGTAGCAGGTTGATCTGCGTGGATGCTGGGATCGCAGTGACCCCGCAACTTCTGGTGTGTGACGAGCGGGGCAACGTGCTGGCACGCGTCGACCTGGGCGTTGACAACTATCCCCTCGGTATCGAGTTCGACGGTGAAGGCAAGTACATCGACTTCCGCGACCCGCAGGACGACCCAGCCAGCAAGCATTGGCAGGAGAAGCGGCGCAAGGAACTCGTTGAGGATCACGGCCGCATCTTGGTGAACCTCTACTGGGACTTGCTTGACAGGCCTCCGCTGGTCATCGCACGAATTCAGCGGGGGATGGAGCGTGCACGCAAGTTGGCGAGTTGACGCACTTTGGTTCACTTCCCGCTATGAGGCTCATAGCGGGAAGTGAACCAACTGTCGTAAACGGACCCCTATGCCTTCGCCAGCGTCCCCAGGTACAACTCGACCACCTTCGGGTCGTTGGCCAACTGCCGGCCGGTGCCGGTGTAGGCGTTGCGACCCTGGTCCAGCACATATCCGCGGTCACAGATCTGCAGACAGCGCCGGGCGTTCTGCTCGACCATGATCACAGTCACGCCGGTCTTGTTGATGGCCTTGACGCGAACGAACGCCTCGTCGGTGAGTGCCGGCGACAGGCCCGCAGACGGCTCATCGAGCAGCAACACCTTCGGCTCCATCATCAGCGCCCGGGCCATCGCAACCATCTGCCGCTCACCGCCGGACAAGGAGCCCGCGCGCTGCTTACGCCGCTCTCCGAGGGCCGGAAACAGCTCCGCCACTTCGTCAAACCGATGGTGGAAGGCCTTCGGCTCCTGGAAGGCCCCCATCTGCAAGTTCTCCTCGATGGTCAGCGAGGGGAAGACGTTGTTGTTCTGGGGCACGAAACCCATGCCCAGAGCGACGAGTTTGTCGGCGCGCTTGTTGGTAATGTCCTTGGCGTCGAACGTCACCTTGCCGCTGCGCACCTTCACCAGGCCGAACAGAGACTTCAGCAAAGTCGACTTGCCGGCGCCATTGGGCCCGATGATGCCTACGAG
>JAKOZM010000233.1 GCA_029779995.1 Actinomycetes bacterium | reverse complement strand
GCGTCGACGAGGGTGACTCGGCCGGCCAGTTCCCGCAGGGCTTCCAGCACGGTTTCGGCCTGCGTGTCCACGGCCGCCAGCTCAGCGCGCAAGCCCGGGTCCGCAGGCCAGTCGGCCATGGCGTGGATCTGTTGGGCGGCTGCGCGGGCACGCTGCACCAGCTGGCCCTGCGCTGACTGGGCCGGAGCCTGCGGAAGCCGGTCACGGCGGGTTGTCGGCCCCTCGGAACCCGCCCTCAGTGCCCCCACCGCCACCTTGCTGCCAAGCACTACCGCACCTATCGCCAAACCCACGGGAATCGCCGCCGGGCCCAGGGGAGCGGCCAGCACGGCCCACCCCAAGCCCCCACTCACCCCGGCCACCAGCCAGCCCCAGGGATCCTTGAGTTCATCGGAGACGGACACCCGTTCAGTGTGCCGCAGAGCCGGGTCAGAAGTTCGACAGCACGCTGGTCATGACCTTCTCAATACTGGCCGGATCGGTCGCCTCGTAGTACTTGCCTCGCGACGCCTCCGCGATGGCCAACAAGGCCTCCGTGTCAGCGGCGCCGCCGTAGCCGATCGTGAAGACCCGCACCGTGGTGTCGACGCTCTCCCCGTTGAGTTGGCGGACCAATCCGTCCAGGTCGGTGTCGGCGGGATACTCGTTGCGCCCGTCGCTGAGCAGAACGATGGCATTGATCTTGTCGGGAGGCAGGTCCGTGAGCATCCTGGACTGGGCCTTGCGCAGGGTCGCGTACAAGGCCGTCCCACCATCAGCGATCAATCGTTGAATGTCCTTCTGCATCACCGGCACCGTGTCCTTCGCCGCGCCGATGGGCACCAATTCCACGAAGGGATCCCCTGACTCACCCAAGTCGGTGGAGAACACCCACAAGCCCACCTCGTCGTCGGGCGCGAACTGGTCGAGGGCACCGATCGCGGCATCCTTGGCCAGGCTGAGTTTGTCGGTGCCGGCGTCCGGAACGGGTTCAGCCATGGATCCCGACACGTCCATGACCAGCAGGACGTGGGCTCGCTTGCGCAGCTCGGCCCAACTGCCCTCGATGGCGGCCAGCACGGCAGGGGAGGGGGGAGTGAGGACGTTGGTGGCACCGGTCGGGAGCATCCCGTTGGAGGCGTTGATGACGGGCCCTGGCTGCCCTTCGTAGGTACGGAAGCCAGCATCTGTGAACGCCTGCTGTTGGGAGGGCTGCTTGAGCCATGCAAGGAAGTCGGTGCCCGCCTGGGCCTTGACCGCGTCGACCCAGGGCGCATCGAGGACGATCCAGGGATTGTCGGACACCAGGGTGCCATCGTCGGGGTAGAACGCGACGAGTGGGATCTGTGGGGGCGGCGTCTGGCCGGCTTTTGCGGGATCGCCTGTCGGGTTGCCCTGGTTGTAGTCAAGGACCGACTTCTCCTCCACGGTCACCGCCGAGACGTACGTCAGCCCCTTGCCGGCGGCGGCTTCGTTGGCCATGTTCGCGAGGAAGGTCAGCGTGGTGTCGCCGTAGTGCACAACGGACGACTCGAGGTCCTTCACGAAGGCACGGGTCTGGGGGTTGGCCACGTTCTTCAAGGTGAGGTCGCTGGACAGTCCCGTTGCGGCGAAGTACGAGGCGATCGTGGCATTCAGCCCCGACGTGGAGTAGTTGGGATTCGTCTTACCGAGTTTGAACTTGCCCCACTCCGGATGTCCCGCTGCCCCCCAGCCCTCGGTTGACTTGGCGAGGTCCACCAGGTCGGACCACCCGATCTGCTGCTTGGGCCACCCCAACGCCTCTGCCATCGGCTTGGGCATCGCGATCACCAAAGGGGTCTGCACCAGGGAGGGGAGGTCATCGGGAATCGGTGACGGATTGTCCTGCTCGGCTGACACCTGGTTGACGAGCACCGCCCAGGAGGAGGAAGCGGGGGTCCAAACGTCGGGTCGGGGGCCGTCGATGACCTCATCCCAACCGCGAGCCAGTGCCTGTGCGGCACCCCCAGACGCCTTCGACACCACCGTCATGTCGACGCACTGCCCATTGACGCTGGGGCCGGTGCCGTTGTAGGAGTCGGCCAGTTCGGACAGCAGGGCCGCCTTCTCGCTGGAAGCCACGACGTTCACGGGAAGGCAGTCGGAGCGGTCCGACCCCCCGCCGAGGCTGATCGGGTCGTCATCCCCACTGCTGCCGCCACCACCCAGCAGGATCCTCGCCCCGATGATCAGGGCGAGACCGATGATCCCGGCGAGGACCAACGGCAAGACCGAACGTCTGGCTGTGCTCATGGATCGAAGGTACTCCTGGGGTCGGACAGATGATCGACGTTGCTGCGGCTCACGGTTTGGGCACTTGTTGGTGCGACACGCCGGGCGAGATCACAACGTCCGCCCAATCGCACTCACGCAAGGGTCTGTCAGGAGCTCACCCAGCGCAGGCGGTCCGCCTCGTCGAACAGCTCCCGGCGGGTCAGCCGGGCGGCCACCACGGCGCTGACCGCCGCCGCTGCGAGCAGCATGTACATCACCACGATCTGGTATCGGATCGCGACGATCGGCTCGACTCCGGCCAGGATGAGCCCGGTCATGGCGCCGGGCAGGGCGATCAGGCCGACGACCTTGGTGGAGTCGATCGCCGGGAGCAGCGCGGTACGGACAGCACCTTGCAGATGGGGGCGGAACGCCTCGTCGGCGGTGAGTCCCAGGGCCAGGCGCGCCTCGATATCTGCGCGCTGCTGCTGCGCGATGGTGGCCACGTG
>JAKOZM010000360.1 GCA_029779995.1 Actinomycetes bacterium | reverse complement strand
AGGCCCGGTGACGGCGATCGTGGGCCGGCTTCGCCCCCAGGTCCGCGTGGTCGACGTCGACCTCGAAGGGGCTCGAGGGGACGCGGCCGTCGAGCTGGTGGCAGCCTGGTGCCGACAGAAGGACCTCTGGCACCTGGTCCGTCCTTCCGGTGGTGGCCACGGCCGCGCGCACGTCTTCGTGGCCGTCGACGACCTCGCCGCAGAGCTCGAGATCCACGTGGCACAGATCCGAGAGCAGCTGCGCGGCACACGCCGCGCCCTCGACGTGCGTGACACGGTCCGCCCGCTGTCCTCTCCCCACCGGTCCGGGGCAGCCACCAAGCCCTTCGGGAACCTCTCAGAGGCTCTTCTGGGCCTGCGAAGGCACCCGTGGGCGACGATGCCCCACAAGCCGCGCAAGAGGCGCTCAGGAGCCCCTGTGAGCGCTACGGCGGCCATCCCGATCCGCCGGCGCCACCGCACAGACCTGCCCGGTCCCTGGCGGGACTACCTGGCCCATGGCGCCTTGCCGTTGATCCGGGTCGACGACCCCGACCATCCACGCTCCAACTACGAGGCCACTGCCACCGCAGTCCTGCTCCGACACGGCTACGACGCGGACGAGGCATGGAGAACCATCCAAGCCGCCCACCCGAGCGCCTTCACCAAGACCCGCAAGCAAGGCCACAGATGGTGGGTGAAGTACGTCTGGAACAAGGCCGTGGCCGACGACGACACCTTCATCCCGGTCGGCACCGCTCACCCCGACCCGGCCCTGGCCGGCGCCATCCTCGCTGCTCAAGACGCACTGGAGGACCTGGCCTGGCGGCTGCCAGCACGCCAGCGCCCCGCACTGCTGCTCGTCGGGCACGCCGTACTGGACCGCATGTCCCGGGTTGGTGCTCTGCGGGTTCCCGTACCCGAACGCGACCTCGTGCTCGACACCGGCCTGAGCGACCGCAAGACCATCCGCGCCCAGCTCCGTCTCCTCCACGGTCCTCTCGGAACCCTGCACACCGACGTCTGGGATCCGATCCACAAACGCGACACCTCATCCTTCGAATTCGAAGTCCCCCCGGTTAAGGGGGTGGGTCAAATCCCCCCACCTAGCCTTCACACCCCCCTCCCCCGAGGCTGCTGGGCAGCCCTCCCCCGACCCAGCCACCAACTCTGGCGGGCCCTACGAAAGTCCTCCCAGCCGGTGACCACCGAAGAACTGGTCGTTCAAGCCGTAATCACCGACCATCGGGGCAGCTCACCAAGCCCGCACCAGATTCGCGCGGCACGCGTCGCGTTGCGCGCCCTCGCGGAGGCCGGCCTGGCCGTCTGTAGCGCGCAAGGCACCTGGCTTGTGTCGACGCGCCCCACGAGGAGTCACCTCGAGCAGGCTCGTGCGGAGTTCGATGCGTGCCAGGAGCACGTCGAAGCCGAACGGATTGCCTACCGCAGCGGCAGGAGCAGCGCCTGGAACATCGCGCGGGCGGCGGCCCACAAGGCACAGCGAGCCCGCGAAGTGAGCTGGTGGGAGGGACTTCCTGCCGACAAGCGAGCAGCGCGACGCGAGAGCCTGGCAAGGCGATTCCAGTCAAGCTCCGTGGTGCAGCAGGAGGAGCTGAAGCGATCCCTGGCAGATCGGCGGATCCGTCACGGAGGCGACGAGGCGGGCCGGTACTGGGCATGGCTGGCCAGTCTCAGTGACGATGAACTGGGCTGGCGCAGCTACACCCGAGCGGCCGAGTTCGCGACCTTGGGCCCACCACTTCAGCAAGCCCTGGTCGCCGCGTGGAACCGTCACCGGAGCCACTACAAGCTCCCCTACCGCACCGGTGTGGTCTCGATACGCCTCGAGCAGCACACACTGCTCCCGGTCGGCGCTCGTGAGCGCGACGACGCGTTCTGGATCCAGCAGGCTCTTCCCATCTCGTCCAACGACGGCAGGCGCTACGGCTAGCGGTAACGCATGCGTTACCGCTTTAGGTAAGGCGAGACGCTAGGGCAAGGATGACCGCGAGCTACAGGGCAAAGCAGTACGGCACGCACTAGCGCGGGCCGTGTCGCGTGCGCCAGTCCAGCGCATTACGGCGTGGCGGCAACATCTGCGCTACCGCGCGCGTCATGATGTGCACTATGGCGATACATGAGGAACTGACCCGCGTGGTCACCGTGGCCAACGGCAAGGGCGGGGTGGGGAAGAGCACCACGGCGTGCAACATCGCTGGGTTGGCTGCCGTCGCCGGGTGGCGAGTCCTGTTGGTCGACTTCGACCCGCAGGCCAACGCCGGCCAAATCCTCGGCTACGCGTGGAAGGGGGAGTCGGACGACGGCCGACACTTCGTCGACACCCTCATCCGAGGCGGCGCGCTCACCCCGACTTTGAAGGACGTCCGCCCCAACCTCGATGTCGTCACCGGTGGTTCGGCATTGGACACCCTCGAGGATGTGCTGGCGGGCATGATCAAACGCGGCCAGGGCGTCGCGTCCGTGTTCGCTGACGCGCTGGCTCGCACAGCCACCGACTACGACCTGGTCGTGATCGACACCCCACCAACTCGTCCGCTGCTCCTTCGCCTGGCCTTGACCGCAACCCGCTGGATCATCGTCCCCACTCGCCCTGGCCGCACCAGCATCGAGGGCCTGCGCGCCTTGGCGAGCGAGATCGCCGTCGCACGTCATACCAACCCGGAACTGGAACTCCTGGGCGCCCTGCTCTACGACGTGGAGGCCGGCGCCACCGTCATTCGACGCAACGCCACCGAAGACGTTCTCACGGTCCTCGGCGGGGCGGCACCCATGTTCGAGACGGTCATCCGACACGCCCTTTCTCCGGTCGTCGAGTCCGAAGAGAAGGGCATGTTGATCCACGAAGTCGCCGAGACCGTCGACAAAGCCGAGCCCTACTGGAAGGCGCTCCAAGAAGGCCGCCGGCCGGAGCGGGTCCCTGGGTCGGCCCCAGCCCTTGCAGAAGACTTCGTGCTGCTCACACAAGAGATCCTGACCAGCATCGATGCGCGCGAACGGGCGCAAACGGCAGGAGCGTCGGCATGAGCAACGAACGAACCCCTCTCGCCGCTGTCCCTGGCCTCTCACGCACGGCCGCACTTCCGCCACCTCCCGCGCGCCGTCCACGCGACCTATCCGATGCGCCGACCTCGGCGGCCGCCGTCGACCGCCCCCCGGCGCAAGCACCGGCAAAGCCCAGCGGCAGGCATTCGGCGCCCCGCCCGGCCAGCAGTGCCGCCACGACCATGCGCAACGTCACGTTGTCTCTGCCGGCCTCCTTGGTCGCCCAGATCAGGCAACGAGCTCGGCAGGACCGTGCGTCGCAGCCGGAGGTCCTCCTGGACGCCCTGAGCGCCACGGAGAGCGAGTTGGACGCCCTCCTCGCAGACGCAAGTCCCCGGCCGGTCAGCGACGGCCTCTTCGTTCGGCGCACGCCGCGGCCTCTGACCCCCGATCCGCTGTCCACGCTCTCACTGCGTCTGCTCTCCACGAACCTTGAGGCGATCGACGCCCTGGCCGAAAAGCACGGCGCTGCCTCCCGTTCGGCGTTGTGTGGGGCCGCCCTACGGCGCTACCTGTCCACCCAGGAGACCGCCGGGAAGTGAGTCGGGCTGAGCCCTAGGGTGGGTCCCGCTATGGAAACCGCTCCCGCCCTCGACGGTGACGCGCTGCGCCGTGCCCGCGAACGTGCTGGCCTGAGCCAGAACGAACTAGCCCGACGAGTCGGCCTTGCCGCAGGCGATCGCGTCTCCCGCTGGGAAAGAGGAGAGGCGCGGCCCCGCAGTCCTAGGACCCTTCACAACGTCGCGCGAGCCCTAGGGGTCGACGCCCGCGAGCTCCTCCTGCCCCCAGAGAGTGGACCGAATCTTCGCTGGCTCAGATTCGCCGCTGGCCTCTCCGTCGACGAGCTCGCTGCGGCCACCAAGAGCGGTGTCTCGACCGTTAAACGCTGGGAAGCCGACGGCCACGCAACCCCAAGCCCCAAAACCCTCGCCGCCCTCGCGGCAGCCCTCTCCACCACCCCCGAGGCCGTCCAGGCCGCCCTGTCTAGCTGAGCACCCCGACCGGGGGAGGACCATCCACAGCGGGGCACCTGACCGGGCAAATGTCACCCCGATGTGGTCGGATAACCCTCAGGACACGCGGGATGGAACGGCTCAGCAGCTCATCACGCGAGACATCGAAGGGCAGGGGCACCGATGTTCGTTGACGACCCCCGAACCCAGTGAGCCCATAAGGGCTACCCTCTATGACGCCGAGTTGGGACATACTGATCCCACAACGAGGAATGACCGCCTTAGGGAACTGACGGAACTCGAGGAGCAGGTATGAACAAGCAGATGGCCGGCATCATGACGGCTGCCCTCCTTCTGGCGTCGTGCACCGGGGGAGATGGCAACGCCAACCCGACGGCGAACACTGCAACGACAACGGCGGCCGCGACCGCAACGACGGCCGCGTCCCCGTCCCCGTCAACGACCTCAGCGGAGGACCAAGCCGCTCAGCACGCCGAAGCGGTCTATCGGGACTACCTCCGCACGCAGATCACGTGCTTCACCGATCCGAGGGCGACCCCTTCAACGTGCTTCGACGCGGTGGCAATTGGTCCCGAGAAGAACACCAGCCTGCAGGCGCTTCGGGCGGCTCAAGAGGTGAACTCTAAGGTCTCTGGAGACATCGGGGTCCTGTCGATCAAGACCACGAAGGTCGATCTGACCAACAAGGTCAGTCAGACCCCGCCCATCGTTCCGGAAGTTGTCTTCCGCGTATGCGAGGACCTGAGCAACCTGAACATTGTGGACAAGGACGGCAAGTCGATCGTCCCACCGTCACGGAAGCCGCACGTTCTCGTGGACGTGTCAGTGCTCAACTACAAGCTCTCGGATCCGTCCCAGTGGCGAGTGGGCCGGATCACTGAAGTCAAGGACGGGACATGTTGACCCGGGGACACGGGGTCCTTGCCGCCCTCGTTGCACTTATCGGTTCCCTGTTCGCTGCGGCTCCCGTTGCGCATGCCGATCCGCCGGTCTGTCTCTCCTGGACCTCGACGGGCTACTGCATCCTCTGGAGCAACGGTGGTGGTGGTGGTGGCGGTGGTGGTGGTGGTGGCGGCGGTGGTGGTGGTGGCGGCGGTGGCGGTGAGCCCGTCGTGTGGATCACCATCAACGGCGTCCAGTGCCACCCTGGCGGGCAGTCCGACCCTCAGCCGCCACAAAACGACCCGCTTTGGCAAGGCCACACGGACGGTGCGATCTATGACTGCGTGGTGCCGGACCAGATCGGTCCAGGCCTCTTCCTCGCCGGCTACACGATTCAGTACTGGGCGTTGACCGCCCCGCCCCAGCCGCCCAATCCGGAGACGTTGGCGAGGCAGGCGATCGCCACGATGAACCTGCGCGCGATCACCATCGGAATGGTGCCCGAGTCTCGGCCGGGGTCTATTGGCTTGGTCGGCGTGCCGAACTGGATGTGGGTCGATCAGCCGGCCGCCAACACCTGGGGGCCGATCACGCGCAGTGCCTCAGCGGCTGGGTGGACGGTTACAGCGACCGCCCAGGTCACCAAGGTGACGTGGGACATGGGCGACAGCGCCCCAGTCGTTTGCAACGGCCCAGGAACACCGTACGAGGACAGCTACGGCAAGTCCGCCTCCCCGACCTGTGGTCACACCTACACCCGCCAAGGGACCTACACGGTGCGGGCGACCTCGCACTGGGTGATCACGTGGTCGGGGATCGGGGAGAGCGGCACCATCACGATGGATCTGACGCAAACCGCGCCGGTGACCATCGGTGAGGCGCAGGTGCTGAAGCAATGAGGGCGGGAAGGAAGCCAGAGATGACGATGACGGTCGAGCGCGTTGCGGTGCCGTTGAACGGTGCCGGTACGCCGGTCGGTTCCGAGGGTGGCCTGCTGCCGTCTCCGCCGAAGGCTCGGCGCCGGTGGGGGTTGTTTGCTGCGATGGCGGCTCTGGTCTGTCTGGGGGCGTTGGGCAACGTGTGGCTGCACCAGGCGACCACGAACGCGAAGCAGGTCGTCGCGGCACGCACGATGATCGAGCGGGGCTCGATCATCACCCGCGACCAGCTGGTGACGGTGCAGGTCGGCAGCGACCCTGCGCTGCGAAGCGTGCCGGCCAGCGCCTTGGCTGACCTGGTCGGCAAACGCGCGGCCGTGGACGTCGCGGCCGGCTCGTTGTTGACGACCGACTCCACGACGGACAAGCAGATCCCGGGGACGGGTCACTCGCTGGTCGGCGTCGGGGTGATGCCGGCGATGATGCCGGGGACGAAGCTGATGGCGGGGGACCGGGTGCGCATCGTGGCGACCCCGAGCCAGGCGGGGGTGCCGGCGGCAACGCCGGGGGCACCTACGTCTGTCGCGGCGGTGGTGGTGTCCACGTTCACCGGGACGGACACGACAGGGCAGGGCGCGCAGACGATCATCACGGTGGACGTCCCGAGCGGTGACGCCGCGCAGTTGGCGGCGATGGCCGCGTCCGGCAAGGTCGCGGTCGTGCTGGACTCACGGGATCGGTGAGG
>JAKOZM010000344.1 GCA_029779995.1 Actinomycetes bacterium | reverse complement strand
CAGGTCGGGCCGCTGCGGGCCGGGGGCGACCACGTGGCTGATGACCAGGCGCACCACGGTGTCCGTGGCGACGTCGTCGAGCTCGGGAAGGCCGGCGCGCACGTGTGCCTGCGCCAAGGCGATCACACCTTCGGAGCCGAGCAGTTGCAGCAGCGAGGGGTCGTCGCCGGTGAGCAGCGACCGGAGCAGGGGATTCTCATCTGCGGTGGTGAAGACCGCAGCGGCCGCCGCGACCACTGCCTCGCGCGGGGATCGTGCAGCCGCCAGTTCGGCGTCCACCACTGCGAGGAAGCGGGCCACCTCCCGGTCGACGAGGGCCGCAGCGACTCCCTCCCGGGTGCCGAACTCGTTGTAGACGCTCTGTCGACTGACGCCGGCGGCGGCCGCGAGTTCGGCCATGGTCACCTTGGCCCAGCTACGGCTGACGGTCAGGTCGAAGGCGGCATCGAGGATCGCCGCGTGGGCAGTCATGCCGGCAGGAAGTCGATTTTTTCGCGGACACCGCAATCGGGGCAGGCCCAGTCATCTGGCACCTGCGACCACGTGGTGCCGGGGGCGAATCCCTCGTGGGTGTCACCGGTCGCCTCGTCGTAGACGTAGTCGCAACTGTCGCAGCGGTACCGGCTCATGCGCTCGAGGGTACCGGGTAGCGGGCGAGCACCCGGTCGCGCTTTCGCGCGGCGATATTGGCCCGGCTCATGTCGCCGTCGAAGTGGGCCAGCACCCGAGGGTCCATGACCCGGAACCACAGCGGCGGGATCAGGGCCAGCAGGATCATGCCCGCGTAACCGGTGGGCAGCACCGGCGCCTCCTCGAAGTCACGCAACGCCTGGTAACGCCGGGTCGGGTTGGCGTGGTGGTCGCTATGGCGTTGCAGGTGGTACAGCAACACGTTCGTAGCCAGGTTGTTGCTGTTCCAGGAGTGGCTCGGGCGCACGCGCTCCCAGCGGCCGGTGTGCTCCATGCGTCGCAGCATGCCGTAGTGCTCGAGGTAGTTCACGATCTCCAGCAGCGTGATGCCGACCGCCGCTTGCAGCAGCAAGTACGGCAGGATAGCCAGGCCGAACACGACCAGCAGCACCGTCCACAGCACCACCGACATCAGCCACGCATTGAGCACGTCATTGCGGATGTTCCAGTGGCTCTGATTACGGCGGCGGAAGCGGGGCTGCTCCAGGCGCCAGGCCGAGGCCACGCTGCCGGTGATCGTGCGCGGCAGGAACGCGTACACGGACTCGCCGACCCGGCTGCTCGCCGGGTCCACCGGCGTGGCCACCCGCACATGATGGCCGCGGTTGTGCTCGATGTAGAAGTGCCCGTAGAAGGACTGCGCCAGCGCGATCTTGGCCAACCAGCGCTCGACCTTCTCCTTCTTGTGCCCGAGTTCGTGAGCGGTGTTGATGCCGATCCCTGCCACGGTGCCGATGGTCAGGGCCAGGCCGATGTTGTCCGCGAGGCTCAGCGTCCCGGTGCTCCACAACCAACAGGCCCAGACCAGGGCGGCGTATTGCAGGGGAAGGTACAGGTACGTGATCCACCGGTAGTACTTGTCAGCCTCGAGCGCCGTGATGACGTCGTCGGGCGGATTCGAACGATCGATGCCCGCAATCAGGTCCAGGATCGGGATGAGGCCGAGGATCAGGATCGGTCCGATGTACCAGAACACGCCCCACCCCGTGAGCGTGGCCAGCGTGCCGCCCATGAAGGGGAAGAGCGGCACGATCAGGCCGAACAGCCACAAGTAGCGCTTTCGATCGATCCAGGTCTGCACAGGCAACTCCGATCTTGGTGTACATGAGAGTACGATTTGTAAAGCCTACTTGTCCAGCCTTTGCGGGCTAGGATTTTGCGCATGCAGATCGAGATCAAGCATTCCCCGTCCTTCGCCGCCGCCACAGTCACCCTCGCTCCCAATGAGCAGGTCAAAGCCGAAGCAGGAGTCATGATCTACAAGACCCCCAGCGTGGAAATCGAGACCAGCACACAAGGCGGCTTCATGAAGGGCCTGAAGCGGTCATTGGGTGGTGAGAGCTTCTTCATGAACACCTTCACCGCCGGTCCGCAAGGCGGCGAGGTGTCCTTCGCGCCGGACCTGGCCGGCGATGTCGTCACCTGGACGCTGGCCGGGCAGACCGTCTTCCTGCAGTCGGGGGCCTACCTCGCCTCCAACGTGGGGGTGGAGATCGACTCCAAGTGGGGTGGGGCCAAGACGTTCTTCAGCGGTGAAGGCCTGATCATCCTGCGGGTC
>JAKOZM010000340.1 GCA_029779995.1 Actinomycetes bacterium | reverse complement strand
ATCCCGCGCAGGTTCAGCAGTGATTTCTTCGCCGAAGAGGTGGTGTGGCGGGCCTTCTCGAGATTGCGACGCAACGATGTCTCATCCTCGTCGGGACACTCGGGCATAAGGGGAACGTAGCCTATCGGCCCCCCTTTGTAACGCGGAAAACGCAAGAAAGTGCAGAAAACTCCGGGGATTTGGCCCGTTTGAGCCCTGCGTCCGTGGCGGTTCCGGATGCCCCGCCAGGCGGGAATCCGGTCGTTGACGACAGTTGGTTCACTTCCCGACATGAGCCTCCTAGCGGAAAGTGAACGAAGTGTCGTAAACCCGTTCCAACCGTAGGGATGGGCACCAGGTGCCATTGCTGAACCGTCGCCGCAGTCCCCCTGCCCATCGGACAGGACACGCCACCATCCGAACACGGGCGATACCATGGCCGCCGTGACTACCCGTGTGCTCGTCGCCACCGCTCGCCCGTACGACGTCACCCTGGCCCTGTGCGAAGCCGGTTACGAGGTCATCTACGTGGGTGAGCAACCCGCGCAAGCGCTGCTGGCTGCGGCGGAGCAAGAGGATGTCGCTGCGATCCTGCTCCCCACAGATACTGGCGAGTTGGCCGACAGCGGCTTCCGGATCATCGAAGTGGCGGGCAGCACCTACGCGGATGTGGTAGCCCAGTTGCCCTAGCCGTCACCGGTATTCAGTAGCGTCAGGCTCAGGGCCAATCCGACGACAGTAGGTGGTGCAGTGGATCTATACGAGTACCAAGCGAAGGAATTGTTCGCCAAACACGGCGTCCCGACCCAGAGCGGTGAAGTGGTGACCGAGGCGCAGGCCGCCGAGGCCGCCGCACAGCGCATCGGCGGGGCGGTCGTCGTCAAGGCCCAGGTGAAAACCGGTGGCCGCGGCAAGGCTGGCGGCGTGAAGCTCGCCGAGAACCCCGCGGATGCAAAGGTGAAGGCGGAGGCGATTCTCGGTCTCGACATCAAGGGGCACATCGTCAACAAGGTGCTGATCACCGGAGCCGCTGACATCGCCGAGGAGTACTACGTCTCCTTCCTGCTCGACCGGGCCAACCGTGACTTCCTGGCCATGGCCAGCGTGGAGGGCGGCATGGACATCGAGGAGGTGGCAGCCACCAAGCCGGAGGCCCTGGCCAAGGTCAGCATTGACCCCATCGTCGGCGTCGACGAAGCCAAGGCCGCCGAGATCGTGGCCGAGGCCGCCTTCCCCGCTGAGGTGGCTGATCAGGTCGCCAACGTGCTCGTGAAACTGTGGGACGTATTCGTCAAGGAAGATGCGACCCTGGTTGAGGTCAATCCGCTGGTCAAGACTCCGGACGGCGTGGTGCTGGCCCTCGACGGCAAGGTCACCCTCGATGACAACGCCGACTTCCGCCACCCCGACCATGAGGATCTCGTGGACATCGGCGCCACCGACCCGCTCGAGGTCAAGGCCAAGGAGAAGGGCCTGAACTACGTGAAGCTGACCGGTGAGGTCGGCATCATCGGAAACGGTGCGGGACTGGTCATGAGCACCCTCGACGTCGTCGCCTACGCCGGCGAGCAGTTCGGTGGGGTGAAGCCCGCGAACTTCCTCGACATCGGTGGCGGTGCCTCCGCCCAGGTCATGGCCGATGGTCTGGAGATCATCCTCGGCGACCCCGAGGTGAAGAGTGTGTTCGTCAACGT
>JAKOZM010000331.1 GCA_029779995.1 Actinomycetes bacterium | reverse complement strand
GACCTGGCTCGGGCCGCTGGCGCTGATCGGTGTGGCGTTCATCATCTTCGCGGAGTGCGGCCTGCTGATCGGCTTCTTCCTGCCCGGGGATTCCCTACTGTTCATCACTGGATTGTTCGTGGCCCAGGACTTCATCGAGACCCCGATCTGGGTGGTGGCTCTAGTGCTGGCGCTGGCAGCGGTGCTGGGCAATGCCGCGGGATATTGGATCGGCTACAAGGTGGGACCGAAGCTGTTCAACAGGCCCAACTCGCGGTTCTTCCGTCAGGAGTATGTCGACAAGACCCACGAGTTCTTCGAGCGGTATGGGCCCCGGGCCATCGTGCTGGCCCGGTTTGTGCCGATCGTGCGGACGTTCATCACGGCCATGGCGGGTGTGGGGCGCATGGATTTCAAGGTCTACATGATCTACTCCGCGATCGGGGGGCTGATCTGGGGGGCGGGCGTGACCTACCTCGGATATGCGCTGGGCAACGTGCCGTTCGTGAAGAACAACATCGAGATCATCCTGCTTTCCGTGGTCTTCATCTCGGTCATTCCTGTCATCATCGAGTACGTGCGGCATCGCCGGGAGCAGGCCGCGGCCTGATCCTCACTCGCCATCTGGCGGTGCCCACTGCAGTGCCCAGCTCCACATCGCGATGGCGGCCGCGGCGCCAGCATTGATCGAGCGGGTGGAACCGAACTGGGTGATGTGCAGAACGGTCTGGCACAGTACCAAGGACTCCGGACTCAGCCCCGGCCCTTCCTGGCCGAAGATCATGACGCAGGCCTGCGGTAGCGCTGCCCCCTCCAGGGGCACCGATCCGGGCACGTTGTCGATGCCGATGAGTGGCAGACCCAAGGTCAGCAGGTCACTGGGCAGCGGGTGATGTTCGACGTGTTGGTAACGATCGGTGACCATCGCACCGCGCCGATTCCAGCGCCGTTTGCCGATGATGTGTACGCCCGCGACGTTGAAGGCATTGGCGGTGCGCACCACCGACCCGATGTTGAAGTCGTGCTGAAAATTCTCGATGGCCACATGCAAGGGATGGCGGGACCGGTCCAACTCCGCGATGATCGCCTCCCGGCGCCAGTAGCGGAAGCGGTCTTCGACATTGCGGGTATCCCCCGCTGCCAACAGTTCCGGATCCAGACGGGGGTCGTCAGGCCAGGGTTGCGGATGGGGGCCGACCGTCATGACTGCCAGCCTATGAGGATCACCCTGGCCGACCCTCGCGCCAACGCGCGGGCACTGGGTACGGTTGGAACATGCCTATTGCTACGCCTGAGGTTTATGCCGACATGCTCGACCGCGCCAAGGCCGGTCAGTTCGCCTACCCCGCCATCAACGTCACGTCCTCGCAGTCGATCATCGCGGCTCTGCGCGGTTTCGCCGAGGCCGAGAGCGACGGGATCATCCAGTTCTCCTGGGGCGGCGCCGAGTTCGCGTCCGGCCAGATGGTCAAGGACATGGTCACCGGTGCCGTTGCGTTGGCGGAGTTCGCCTACATCGCCGCGGAGAAGTACCCGGTCAACGTGGCCCTGCACACCGACCACTGCCCGATGCAGAAGCTCGATGGATTCATGCGGCCGCTGGTCGACATCTCGATCGAGCGCGTGAAGTCCGGCAAACTGCCGCTGTTCCAGTCGCACATGTGGGATGGCTCAGCCATTCCCCTGGATGAGAACCTCGACATCGCCGAGGAGATGCTCGACAAGTGCCACCAGGCCAACATCATCATGGAGCTTGAGATCGGCGTCGTCGGCGGTGAAGAGGACGGTATCGAGGCGAAGCACGATGCCAAGCTGTTCAGCACCCCTGAGGATGGCCTGGCGACGGCGGCCAAGCTGGGTCTGGGCGAGCGCGGCCGGTACATGGTCGCCGCGACGTTCGGCAACGTGCACGGCGTCTACAAGCCCGGCAATGTGGTGCTCACGCCCAGCATTCTGAAGGAGATTCAGGACGCGGTCAGTGCCCAGTACGGCGTGGACAAGCCGTTCGACCTGGTATTCCACGGCGGTTCCGGCTCACTGCTCAGCGAGATCCGGGAGGCGCTGGACTACGGCGTCGTGAAGATGAACGTGGACACCGACACGCAGTACGCCTTCAGCCGGCCCGTTGCCGACTGGATGTTCAAGAACTACGACGGTGTGCTCAAGGTCGACGGCAACGTCGGCAACAAGAAGCAGTACGACCCGCGCGCCTGGGGCAAGCAAGCCGAGGCTGGCATGGCCGCCCGCGTCGTCGAGGCGTGCAACGACCTGCGCAGCGCTGGGACGAGGGCCTAAGGACTCGTCGGATCCCCGGTCCCTGGTGGGGCCGGGGATCTGTCGTGTCCGCGGCGACGGCCGGACGAGAGGACCGCTTGACCGCGGTCCTTTGCCGCAGCCCTCGGGGCCACTTTTCCCGGGTCGTTTGCCTTTCTTGCGGTGTTTCGGGGCAACAACCCGGGAATAGTCCGTGGTGGGTGTGAGGTTCGTCGTGTCCTGGGGGTTCGCTGCGTCGCGGGTGTGAACGGACGCTCCTCGGCCGACTTCGGCCGTTACTTTTCCGATGTTGTTGGCCGTTCTCGCGGTGTTTCGGGGTAACAACCCCGGAATAGTTCGTGGTTCGGGGCAACAACCCGGGAATAGTCCGTGGTGGGGCTGAGGCTCGTCGTGTCCTGCGTCGCTGGGTAAACGGACCCTCCCGACCGACTTCGGCGGGCCACTTTTCCGACGTCGTTGGCCGTTTCTGCGGTCTCTCGGGGCAACAACCCCGGAATAGTCCGTGTTTCGGGGTAACAACCCCGGAATAGTCCGCAGTTCGGTCTCCAACCGCTGCCGTCACTTCGCAGCAATGATTGCCACGAAGAACAGCAGTGCCACCAGAAGGCGCTATCCACCACGCCTGAAAATTCTTCCCATCGGCGCAAACCCGACGATCAACCTGCCCGGCAGGACCGGGTCGTGGAAGGATGCGGGTATGGATGTTCTCTCCGATGAGCAGTGCTGGGAATTGCTGGCGGCCAATCAGATCGGCCGGCTCGCGACGGTCGTAGGGGGGCGGGTTGACATCTTCCCCATCAACTACGTGGTCCATGAGGGCGAGATCTACTTCAAGACGGCGGAGGGCAGCAAGCTGGCCTCCGTCATGGCCCACCACGAAGTGGCGTTCGAGATCGATGGGTACAACGAGGACTCCAACGAAGCCTGGTCGGTGGTCATGGCAGGTCTGGGGCGCGTGCTGACCCACGACGATGAGATGGACTCTGCGGAGGGACTGCCGCTGTTCCCCTGGAACACGGCACCCAAGAATCGGTACGTGGTCATCGAACCCACAGAACTCAGCGGCCGGCGGTTCATCGCCGAAGGCCGTCACTGACGATCTTCCTCCGCTCTGGGGGAGGCTTCGCCCTTCTCACCCTGGTTCAATCGCACCCGTGAACCTCGTCCCGATCACCCTGCGCGGGTATCAGAAACCATGGCTGCGGGCCGATATCGTCGCCGGCTTGACCTTGGCAGCGGTCGCCATTCCGGAGACCATGGGTTACACCAGCATCGCGCAGACCCCCATCGTCACCGGCCTGTACACCGTCATCTTCCCGACACTGCTGTTCGCGTTGCTCGGATCGTCGCGGCTGCTGGTGGTGGGTGCCGACTCCGCCACCGCGGCCATCCTGGCGGCGGGGCTGGCCGGCATGACGGTCTCCGGGCTCACCCCCTACTCAGATCTGTGGCTGGCGTACACCTCCTTCATCGCGATCCTCTGTGCTGCGATGCTGCTGATAGCCCGGGTCGCACGGCTGGGATTCCTGGGTGACTTCCTCAGCGCCTCGGTGCTCATCGGCTTCCTCACCGGTGTCGGGGTGCAGGTCTTCACCGGTCAGCTGCCGGACATGCTCGGGATCCCGAAGGGCACCGGCTCCTGGCTGGAGCAGCAGTGGAGCCTGCTCACCAATCTGGGATCCATCGACTGGCTCACAGCGGCCTTCGCGGCAGGAACGCTGATCATCATCCTCGGTTTCAAGAAGTTCCTGCCAGTCGTTCCAGGGGCCATCGTCGCGGTCGTACTGTCCATCATCGTCTCGGCAGCCATCAACGCCTCGGCCAAGGGTGTTGCCGTGGTGGGCGAGGTACAAGGTGGTTTCCCGCCCCTCGGCTGGCCGCAGGGCATCGAGATGTCCGCCCTCGGTGACTGCGTCGGGGTGGCCTTCTCGTGTTTCATCCTCATCATCGCCCAGTCAGCGGCCACGTCACGGTCCTTCGCCATGCGCCATGGGCAGAAGGTCGATGTCAACCGCGACATCGTCGGTTTGTCGGGCGCCAACCTCGCGGCTGGGATGTCCGGCACGTTCGTGGTCAACGGCAGCCCCACGAAGACCCAGATTCTCGACGAACTCAAGGGCCGCACGCAGGTCGCCAACATCACCATGTCCGCTGTCGTCCTCATCGTGGTGCTGTTCCTGACCAGCTTGCTCGCGGACATGCCGAAGGCCGTTCTGGGCGCCATCGTCTTCCTCATCGGCATCGACCTCGTCGACATCGTGGGCCTGCGCCGGATCTGGCAGGAGCGCCGTGGTGAGGCAGTCATCGCGATCGTCACGGCCGCGGTGGTCTGCGCGATCGGCGTGGAGGAGGGCATCATTCTGGCGATCGTGATGAGTGTCATCTGGCTGGTCCAGCGCCAGTACACCCCCAAGTCCTTCGTGATCAAAGAGGCCGCCGACGCACCAGTCTTCGGCAGCGCCAAACCAGGCGCCCAGACGATGCCCGGGCTGATCGTGTTCAGGTACGACAGCGAACTCTTCTACGCCAACGCCAACCGCTTCGTCGACGCCGTCGAGGCGGTCTTCTCCTCGGCGCCGGACCCGGTGCGATGGCTGGTGTTGGACTGCTCGAGCGTCACCGACATCGACTATTCGGCGGCCATCAGTGTCAAGGGTCTGATCGACTATGTCCACGCCCATTCCGCGCACTTCGGCATCATGGGCGCCGATCCCTCCCTGCTGCACAGCATGAAGACTCTGGGCCTCACCGCGGACTTCACCCAGGACCGGATCTTCGCGGACTTCGACGAGGTGGTGGCCGCCTACCAGCAGGACGCCCACGGCTGACGTCCCCGGCGACGGTTCGTGCGGTAGGTTGCTCTGGTCAGGCAATCTGGTCAGGCAATAGGGAGGACCCAGCATGCCCGCAATCGTGCTTGTCGGCGCTCAATGGGGCGACGAGGGCAAAGGCAAGGCGACCGACATCCTCGGGGAGCGCGTCGACTACGTGGTCCGTTACCAGGGGGGAAACAACGCTGGCCACACCGTGGTGATCGGTCAGGACAAGTACGCACTGCACCTGTTGCCCTCGGGCATCCTGACCCCCACCTGCACCCCCGTGATCGCCAACGGCGTCGTGATCGATCCGGCGGTCCTGCAGCGGGAGATGACCGGACTGCAAGAGCGTGGCATCGACACCTCTCGGCTGGTCATCAGCAGCAACGCCCACCTGATCGCTCCCTACCACGTCGAACTGGACAAGGTCACCGAGCGCTTCGCGGGCAAGAAGAAGATCGGCACAACCGGGCGCGGGATCGGTCCGACCTATATGGACAAGGTCGCTCGCATCGGCATTCGGGTGCAGGACCTGTTCGACGCCGACGGCCTGCGCGACAAGGTGGAAGGCGCGCTGCACGCCCGCAACCAGGTGCTGCTGAAGATCTACAACCGGCGTCCCTTGGCCGTTGATCTGGTCTGCGAGGAACTGCTGTCCTACGCCCCGCTGTTCGCCCAGCATGTGGCCGACACTGGCCTGTTGCTGAATACCGCGCTGGACAAGGGCGAGTACATCCTGCTGGAGGGTTCGCAGGGGACACTGCTCGATGTCGATCACGGCACCTACCCCTTCGTCACGTCGTCGAACCCGACCGCGGGTGGCGCCTGCGCCGGCAGTGGCATCGGACCCACGCGGATCTCCCGGGTGCTGGGAATCCTGAAGGCCTACACCACCCGGGTGGGGGCCGGGCCGTTCCCGACGGAGCTCTTCGATGCCGACGGCGAGCGGCTGCGTTCGGTGGGTGGCGAGGTGGGCGTGACCACCGGCCGTGACCGTCGCTGCGGCTGGTTCGACGGCCCGATCGCGCGCAATGCGAGCCGGATCAACGGTCTCACCGACATCTTCTTGACCAAACTCGATGTGCTCACCGGATTCGACCGGATCCCCGTCTGCGTGGCGTACGAGGTGGACGGGGTGCGTGTCGACGACATCCCCATGAACCAGCGCGACTTCGTCAGCGCCACACCGGTGTATGAGTACTTGCCCGGCTGGAGCGACGACATCAGCGCGGCGCGCGAGTTCTCTGACCTTCCGGCTGCCGCCCGCAGCTACGTGCAGTTCCTTGAGGAGCAGTCACAGTGCCGGATCTCCGCCATCGGGGTGGGGCAGGACCGCAAGGAGACGATCCAGATCCACGACCTCGTGGACTGAGCCGCGCGGCGCCGGGGACAGGAGCCTGCGCCTACCCTGGGAGGCGTGCGCGTATTGGTGATCGGCTCCGGTGCTCGGGAGCATGCTCTGGTCCTTTCCCTGTTGGCCGACCCGGCCGTGAGCGAGGTGGTGGCCGCCCCCGGCAACGCTGGCATTGGACGGGTCGTGACCACTGTTCCGGTCGACGTCGGTGACGCTGCAGCGGTGGCCGGTCTGGCCGCAGGCTTCGACCTGGTCGTGATTGGTCCGGAGGCGCCGCTGGTCGCTGGGGCCGCGGACGCGATCGCGCCGTTGCGAGTTCCGGTGTTCGGCCCTTCCGCCGCGGCCGCCCAGCTGGAAGGCAGCAAGGACTTCGCCAAGCAGGTGATGCTGGCGGCCGGGATCCCAACGGCGGCCGCGCGGACTCTGCGCAGCCCCCACGAGTTGGCAGCAGCGCTGGACGGCTTCGGACCTCCGTATGTGGTCAAGGACGACGGTCTCGCGGCGGGCAAGGGGGTCGTGGTCACTGAGAACCGTGATCTCGCGATGGCGCACGCCGACGCGATCTTCGGCAAGGGCGGCCAGGTGGTGATCGAGGAGTACCTGGACGGCCCGGAGGCCAGCGTGTTCTGCATCTGTGACGGCACAGATGTGGTGGCGTTGTTGCCCGCCCAGGACTTCAAACGCGTCGGCGAGGGCGACACCGGGCCCAATACAGGCGGCATGGGCGCCTACTGCCCGCTGCCGTGGGCCGATCCCGATCTGGCGCAGTGGACCGTGGACCATGTGGCCAGGCCAGCGATAGCTGAAATGGCCCGCCGCGGAACCCCCTACGTGGGGGTGCTCTACGTAGGGCTGGCGCTGACCGGCTCAGGACCCAAGGTGGTCGAGTTCAACGCGCGCTTCGGCGATCCTGAGACGCAAGCGGTGCTCGCGCTGTTGGAGACGCCGCTGGCCGGTCTCCTGCTGGCCGCGGCCACGGGTCGCCTCGGTGAGCACCCAGCCCTGCAGTGGCGGGAGGGGGCCGCTGTGACAGTTGTGCTGGCTGCCCACGGATACCCGCAGTCGCCGCGTACCGGTGATGTCATCACCGGTGCCGACCACCCGGGGGTGCTGCATGCCGGAACGGCCCTGCGAGACGCTCAGATCGTGTCCGCGGGTGGCCGGGTGCTCAACGTGGTGGCCACGGGGCAGACCCTGAGCCAAGCGCGGGAGCAGGCGTACGCGGTGCTGAGCACCATCGACCTGCCCGGTGGGCACTACCGCACCGACATCGCGCAGAACGTGCCAAGCCAGCACCCTCACCGGAAGGCCGATCGATGATCCCCAACGTCTTGGCGAACCGCTACGCGTCCCCGCAGATGCAGCACATCTGGTCAGCGCAGAACAAGATCGTGGCTGAGCGGGCACTGTGGCTGGCCGTGCTGCAGGCTCAGGCGGACCTCGGGGTGGAGGTTCCCGCAGATGCGCTGGCCGACTACCGGGCGGTCATCGATCAGGTGGACCTGGATTCCATCGCTGCGCGCGAGCGCATCAGCCGCCACGACGTCAAGGCGCGCATCGACGAGTTCAGCGCGTTGGCCGGCCACGAACAGATCCACAAGGGCATGACCAGCCGCGACCTCACCGAGAACGTGGAGCAGATGCAGATCCGGCAGTCCCTGCTGCTGGTGCGTGACAAGACCGTTGCCCTGCTGGCACGACTCGGGCATCTCGCGGCGCAGTACAGCGAGGTCGCGCTGACGGGCCGATCGCACAATGTCGCCGCTCAGACCACGACGCTGGGCAAGCGGTTCGCCACGGCTGCCGATGAGGTTCTGATCGCCTACAAGCGGTTGCAGCACCTGCTGGAGGACTACCCGCTGCGCGGGATCAAAGGGCCAGTGGGCACTGCTCAGGACATGCTCGATCTGTTGGGGTCGCCCGAGGCGCTGGCGCAGCTGGAGCGGCGCGTGGCCGGGCATCTGGGCTTTGAACAGGTTCTCACCAGTGTCGGGCAGATCTACCCGCGCAGTCTTGACTATGAGGTGCTCTCGGCGTTGCTACAGGTGGCAGCCGGACCGTCGAGTCTGGCCACAACGATCCGGCTGATGGCCGGTCATGACCTGGTCACGGAGGGTTTCCAGCAGGGGCAAGTGGGATCGAGCGCGATGCCGCACAAGATGAACACGCGCTCGTGTGAGCGGGTCAACGGCTTCATGGTGCTCCTGCGCGGGTACCAGACGATGGCCAGCGACCTGGCGGGCTCGCAGTGGAACGAGGGGGACGTGTACTGCTCGGTGGTGCGTCGGGTCATGCTTCCGGACGCGTTCTTCGCGATGGACGGGATGCTGGAGACCATGCTCACCGTGCTCGATGAGTTCGGTGTGTTCGAGGCCGTCGTGGAGCGGGAGCTGCACAAGTACCTGCCGTTCCTGGCGACCACGAAGATCCTGATGGCCGCCGTGCGCAGCGGAGTGGGCCGAGAGACCGCGCACGAGGTGATCAAGGACAACGCGGTCGCCGCCGCCTTGGACATGCGTACCACGGGTCAGGATCCGGGACTCCTGCAGCGCCTGGCCGCCGATGACCGCTTGCCCCTCGATCTAGGCGACTTGGAGGCCTTGATGGCGCAGCCGCTGGAGTTCACGGGTGCGGCGCGGGCGCAGGTTGGTGTGGTGGTTGAGCGGGTGGCTCTGATTGCTGCCGAGCACCCGCGAGCAGCTGACTACAGTCCCGGGGCGATCCTGTGAAACGGTCGGGCTGAGCTTCTCCGACGTACCCGGCACGTCCGGAGCAGGGGTGCTCGGATTGCAGGGGAAGTTCCGTCAGGCCGGCAGTGGTTGGGCAGAAGGTGCGAATTCCTACGGCGTGTTGCAGCAACAACTGCCGAATTGCTCTGCCAGCGCCGAGGTTTCCCCGGTTTCGTGTCCGGGAAGGTCAGTCGGCCATCTCAATGCGGGTCGCACCTGCCGCGCCCTGGTGCTGTTCCGCGGTCGGGGTCGGAGGCGGTCCCCACCGCCACCACAAGACGGCGGTCACAGTGCACATGCAGGCACCCGCGAACAGCCACCCCGCCAGGACATCAGTGGGCCAATGCACTCCGAAGAAGACCCGGCTGGGTCCCATCAGGACACCGAAGACCATGAGCACCGTCCCGAACGCGCGATTGACCAGGAACCACGCGACGACACCAAAAGCCAGATACCCGTAGATCCCCGCCATGCTGTGCCCGCTGGGGAACGACGGGCTCGTCAACTCGTTCAGCGGGTTGTCCCAAGCGGGCCGTGGGCGGTCGATAACCCGTTTGACGGTCTGGGATACGACGATTCCGGTGATCCCGTCCGCCGCCAACCACACCGCCCACCACCGCTGGCCGCGCAGCCACAAGGCGAGCACTACACCGACGGTCAGAGGTGCGAGGACGAAGCCCGACCCCATCGCAGCGAAGAACCGTGCCACCCAGACCAGCCAGGGATTCGCAACGGCCAGGTCATGCGCAGGTTGGGCCAGGGCGAGATCCACACCCGGAATGCCCGAGACCGTCGCGATGTACACCGTGAGGGCACCGGCGGCCAGCCACAAAGCGCAGGCCAGTGCGGCGAAACGGTTGGCGGTCATCATCACCACTGTGCCCCAAACTGCCGGATCCGGAGGGGTCATCGTCGCGCGGCACGACACGCCTGAGCGTGGGGCAGAGCAGACCCGTTAGCGTGAACCAGTGAGCACTGATCCGATTCCCGGGTGGACGCACGTCTACTCCGGCAAGGTGCGCGACCTCTACACGGACGGCGACCGACTGTTGTTCGTCGCGTCCGACCGCATCAGCGCCTTCGACTGGATCCTGCCGACACAGATCCCCGACAAAGGCCGCGTGCTGACCCAGATGTCGCTGTGGTGGTTCGACCAGCTGCGAGACATCGTGCCCAATCACATCATCAGCACGGACGTGCCGGAGGCGGTCGCGGGCCGGGCAGTCATCTGCGAACGCCTCGACATGCTGGCTGTCGAATGTGTGGTGCGCGGGTACCTCAGCGGTTCGGGCTGGAACGACTACCAGAGGACCGGTGCTGTGTGTGGCATCGACCTGCCACCCGGCCTGCGGGAATCGCAGCGGCTGCCCGTCGCCCTGTTCACCCCAGCCACAAAAGCAGCCATCGGGGATCACGACGAGAACATCGACTTCGCCGGGGCCGTAGAGCGGGTCGGTGAGCAACCAGCGCAGCGGATCCGGGATATGTCCCTGGCGATCTACCATCGGGCACGATCGATCGCCGCAGAGCGCGGGATCATCGTGGCGGACACCAAGTTCGAGTTCGGCGTGCGCGGTGACGGCACGATCGTCCTGGCCGATGAGGTGCTGACGCCCGACTCGTCGCGGTTCTGGGAGGCGACCACGTGGGCCGCAGGGTCAGCGCCGCCCAGTTACGACAAGCAGTTCGTGCGGGACTGGCTGCGCCACGATTCCGGCTGGGACCCAGCGGGCGACCAACCCCCGCCGGCCCTGCCACACGACGTGGTGGCGCGCACCCGGGCCAAGTACATCGCGGCCTACGAGACATTGACAGGAAGGGAGTTCGCATGACGACCTGGCTACTCACCGGAGGGGCCGGCTACATCGGCGCCCATGTCCTGCGCGCCCTGCAGGCCAGTGGCCGCGATGTTGTCGTGCTGGACGACTTGTCCACCGGACTCGCGCGAAAGGTGCCGCCGGGGGTGCCTCTCGTACAGTCCAACGTGGCTGATCGCGCGGCCGTCGCAGCGGCTCTGCGCGAACACGACGTCACTGGCGTTGTGCATCTAGCTGCGAAGAAGGCCGTCGGCGAGTCGGTGGAGCGACCCGAGTACTACTACCGGGAGAACGTCGATGGCATGCTGTCGCTGCTCGAGGCCATGGCCGAGGTGGGCACGCGCTGTTTCGTCTACTCGTCGTCGGCAGCTGTCTACGGGAACCCAGCCGCGGAGTTCGTCGCTGAAGACGCTGCGCGCAACCCCGAGTCCCCTTACGGCCAGACCAAGGTCGTGGGCGAATGGATCACGTCCAACGCCGCGGTCAACCGTGACTTGTCCTGGATCTCTCTGCGGTACTTCAACGTGGCGGGTGCCGGGTCCCCGGACCTCGGCGACACCAGCGTGTTCAACCTGATTCCCATGGTCTACCGGGCATTGACGACCGGTCGGCGGCCGCAGGTGTTCGGCGACGACTACCCCACCCCTGACGGATCGTGTATCCGCGACTACATCCACGTCAGCGACCTGGCCGACGCCCACGTCGCCGCCGCGGCTCGCTGCGAGGGC
This sequence comes from Actinomycetes bacterium, assembly GCA_029779995.1. Next base: position 730 of record JAKOZM010000331.1, on the reverse strand, counting down.
GAAACGGTGGGAACCGTCTACAACGTCGGTCGGGGACAGGGGGTCTCGGTCATCGAAGTGATCGACGCGGTCAGTGCCGTGCTGGGCCGCGACGCCGACGCGCAGATCACCGCTCGCCGGCCCGGAGATCCTGCCCAACTCGTGGCCCTGGTGGACAAGATCCGGGAAGAACTCGGCTGGTCGGCCAGCAAGGATCTGCCGGATATGGTGGCCAGCGCCTGGGAGGCCTGGAACTACGAGTAATCCGTACACTCGTGCCATGTGGCAAGCGCTGAAGACCGCCGGATCGCTCGATGAGCGGATCCAGCGCGGGTTGGATGCGCGCAACCGGGTCCCCCATGACGCGCACGCCGATCTCTACCGGTCGCAGGTGCGCCCCGACCCCCTGCGGCTCGTCCTCGAGCAGGACCAGGATCGGCTCGACTCGCTGATCCCCCTGCGTCATGAGCGGATGGCGGCCGACGACCATTCCTACTTCCGGGGCGCTGATGTGGTCATGGCCGCGGACCTCTCTGTGACCCCCGTGTCCGAGATCAACGTGCAGGCCTGCGGAGACGTCGACGCGTTCACGTTCGGCTACTTCCGGCCTCCGCACGGCGAACCCGTCTTCGAGGTGGGCTCCTTCTACGAGACTCTGCGGGCGCCCTGGGAGTGGGACGTCAAGCGGATGAGTACCGGCCTGGTGCTGGCCGCACGCGCGGCCGGTGCTGCGGCTAAGGATCAGCGAGCG
>JAKOZM010000316.1 GCA_029779995.1 Actinomycetes bacterium | reverse complement strand
GCGGTGGCAGCTCGCACCATCACCGCGCTCTCCGAGGCTGGTCGAGTTCGACTGCCCAGCGGTGGGTATGAAGCCGCCGATGATGCTCTGGGTCTGGTGAGTCTTTGGGGACATCTGCTCCTTGAGGGCAATCGTGATGGCGGGCTGCACCGCATCGAAGTGCCTGAGGCCCTGCTGACTCGCTCGATTCGACGACTGGAGGCAGCAGCCGCGATTCTCGGCGACCGTTCTGGCTCCGTCGCGAGTGGAGAGAGCTCGTTGGCCACGGCCTTCCTCAGGGATGCCCAAGTTCTGCTCCTCCTTCTCGATGAGGACAGCCCAGCAGCCCTCATGTCCAAGGACGAGTGGCTCTGCACCTGGGTCTTGGCCGCGACAGATTGGCCAGAAGCAGTGACCCGCCTTCGCCGCACCGGAACCCGGGATATTGAGGCGGCCCCCAGGATCTGGTCTCGTCTTCACCGGGGCTCCAGCACAGGTGACAGCGTGCATGTCTTTCTGCATCTGTCCCGGGACGAAGCACTCCAAGCGGCGGCGGACTTCGCCGTGGAAGCACTCGGCGGCGACGTCGCCTATCAGCTCCATCGAACGGGCAGGTTCGAGGAACTGTGTGAGCTCTATGAGCGAACCCATCTCTCCGGGAATGGCATTCTGCGAGTCGAGTGGGCACATCCCGAGGGAGACCTGGCTGAGGTCGATGGTGTGTGGCGAAACGAGCCAACCCCAGACGGGGATCCGACCCTGATCATCGAGCCAGACTCCCACAGCTCATGAAACGCGCGCGCCGCTGTTGGTGAGCGCGTCCTCACCCGTTCAGCGCGCGCGCCGAGCTGATTCGTCCAGAGCGCAGGTCTCCTTGCCACATGGGGACGTCAGTGTCGACCGGGACGACGGTGATCAGGTCGGCGTGCTGGGGCGGGTGGTTCGTGGCCTCCACCAGCGCGTCGCTGTAGACGTGCCCGGCGTAGTAGCCGAGGCGTCCGCTGGTGTGAATGTCGGGGACGAAGGTTGGATCATCCATGGTCCCTATGGTCTCCAGGTCCCCACGGGCAGATCATCCCGGACCGCCCGGCGGCGGTTGAGTGTTCACCGGTGGGTCGCCCTCGATCAGCTCAAGTGCGGAGGTCGGGCGGGAGATGCGAGTCCCAGACTTCGGCTCCCAAGTCCAGCCGGGAAGTGCCTCAAACTTAGCGACCCACTCGTCGGAAAGGAGGCCCTTCCGGTGGCGCTGTCGAACGCGGACGACCTTCCAACCGAGGTCGGGATGGGTAGTGGGGATGCGGGCCGAGCCATGCGCGGTGGCGTATGCCGCCGATGCTCTGTGAACCTGCTCAAGCCACGGCTCAACGCTGGTGGGATGAGGCCTCGTGCCCGGCGCCCAGGTCCAGCCGGGAAGTGCCTCAAACTTGGCGACCCACTCGTCGGGCAGTTTGCCACGCTTGTAGCGACGTCGAATCCCGGCAGCAGGCCGGCCGGTCTCGACATCGGTAGTGCGGATCAGGGCGGTCCCTTGTGTCTCCACGTGTTTCAGGACCTTGAGGTATACCTCCTCGAGATGGTCCTCACCAACCGTGTGGGTTCGCCAGGTCCACCCGGGCAGCGCCTCGAATCTGCCTGCCCACTCCTCGGAGAGCGAGCCGGCCCGGTGGCGTGCACGGAGATTGGACACCGTGTTCCCAAGGTTTCCGTCGCGGTCGCGAGCGGTGGTTGGGACGGCCGCCGTTCCGTGCGTCTCGACGTATGCCCGGACCCTGGCGATCGTCTCCTCCAGTTGGGTCTCTCCGATCGCGTACTTTCGCCAGGTCCACCCGGGGAGAGCCTCGAACTTGGCCGCCCACTCATCAGATATGCGGCCGTTCTTGCGCTTCTGGCGCAGAGTGATGACCAGGATGCCGAGCCGCCCGTGTTCGTCCGTGACCTCGGAGCTGATGTCAGTCGTCCCGTGGTCCTTGGCGTAAGCCTCCAGACGAATCAGCGCCGACTCAAGATGTCTCTCGCCCCGTGCTCTCGCGGCCCAGGTCCACCCGGGCAACGTCTCGAATCTGGCCTCCCATTCTTCAGTGAGCTCCCCGCGCTTGCGCCGTTCTCGGATGCGACTGACCGCGGTACCTAAGGGGCCGTCGTCATCGAGCTCCTTCATCGGGATCTTCGCCGTCCCGACGTCTTCGGCGTAGCGCCTGACGCGCTCATAGATTCGGTCGACGCTCTCGATGTAGCGACTGACCAATCGGAGCCGAATCGCGCTTGAGACGGCTTCGGCGTCGTCGCCGATTGTGATCACGGAGACGAGACGCTCCAGTGGCGCGGACGACTGGTGCGCTCCCGGGCGGCCCATCTCCCGAATGGTCGCTACCACTCGACTGTCCTGATCTTGCAGAGCGGACAAGGTTTGATGGACATGCCGGAACTCGGAGCCGCTCAAGGCAGCGGCAGGGTTTTCCTCATCCGCGATGAAGAAGGGCAACAAGACGATCGCTGGCTGCTGTGGCCTATCCGGATGGAGCCGGATAGCTCGGCCCAACGCCTGCGTGATCTCGATGACGGAGGTCCGCGGCTGTGCGATCAGGATCGAGTCGATCAGGGGGATGTCGACGCCCTCTGCAAGGCACCGCACGTTGCTCACGACACTGAGCTGGTCCTTAGTCTGGTGATTGAGAGTGTCAAGGGCCTCGTCGCGGACAGTGGGCGGCGTTCTCCCGTCGACGTGACACACGCTCAAACGCCCTGGTGGTCGATCGCCCGGAGGGAGGGCACTCAACGTCGCCGGGAGCGTCGTCGCGAAGCGAGCCGAGTCGGAGACCCGGTTGTGGAAGCAGAGCATTGATCTGACCCCGTAGTCGGTCGCCGTCCTAGCGATGGCGACGGCAACAGCTGCCTCGCGGAGCTCTCTCGCTGAGGGGGGTTGGTCGCCCATGAGCTTGCCCAGGAGCTCTCTGCGGGTCACTCCCACTGCAAGTACCCGGTAGTCCGACAGTAGGCCTCCGGCGATCGCATCGCTCAGTGCCAAGGTGTGCATCACCGGTCCAAAGACGGACGGATCGTCCATGGACGCGGTCTGCACTCGCTCTCCTAGGCGATCGACCTCGTGCACTCGGGGGGTCGCTGTCAGGAACAGTCGGTGCCGAGCGGGGATCCGCTGGTCAGACAGGCCTGTAGCGAACGCACCATCGGCCGCGCCAGCCATGCGGTGAGCTTCATCGCAGATGATCAGGTCCCATGCAGGCATTCCTTGTTGGTGCGCCTCCGCCACCGTCGGCGACGACTGATAGGTGCCGAAGACCACAATCCTGCCCGCTTGAGTTGTCCAGCGAAGCAGCTCGTTTGGCTCCGTGGTGGCGTCGATGGTCAACTCGTCGAGGTTGACGGATGGGAGGTCTTCATCGAACCCCTCGACGTCTTCGGAGCATGCAGCAACCGCGGAGTACTCCGATCGGGCATTGACAGCCCACACCCTCGCTGTCTGCGCCAGGAGTGCCAGAGATGGGACGAGGACGAGTACTCGAGTCGCCTCAAGTGATTCAGCGATCCTCTGTGCAACGAGGGTCTTTCCGGTTCCGCAGGCCATGATGACCTGACCACGAGAGTGGTCCACGAACCCGTTCAGGGCGGCCTCGATGGCCGACTGTTGGTGGGGTCGGGGCTGGAGGGCTGCGAGGTTTGCTGGAACCAACTGTGGGCCCTTCGCAGGCCGACTCACCCCGTCAGTGCTTTCTCTTCGCTGGCCGGTCTCGGAACGAGGTGGCCAGAATCAGGAGCGCGTCACGGACGTCAGCGGACCCCTCAGCCGATAGGCGCAGGTACTGGGCCGCCGCGGCGCAGTCGAGGCATGCTTCCTCATCGCGGCATGCAGTGCACGCAGCGATCCCGCGCAGAGCCGGTCCAACGGTCCTAGCCAACCAGCCTTCGACCTCTAGTGGTCCCTGCGATTCCACGATGGCGCCGGTGAGGTCGATCCCCTTCTCGATGCTATTGATCAACTGATCCCCGAGTTGAGGGTCCAGGGCCGGCTCGAGCTGGTCGACCGCAGCCATGATTACCTCTGAGGCGAGGTAGGACGGGCGTCGCGTCTTCTTGGGATGGGGGCACTCTGAGCACGTCACTCGTCCGTCGATCGGGTGAGCAACGAGATGGCCCCATAGCCGGCATTCCTCGCAGTGAACGCCGTCCTTGGACTGCGCCGCGAGCGGGTGGATGTAGGCCGGGTTGACGCGGTAGTGGATTGCTCGGCGCCTGGTCCAGGTGTCGATCTCGGCTGATGCCCGAGGTGCGGTTAGGTAGAAGGCCTCGAGCGCATTGTCCAGACCCGCGTCAAGGGTTCGCTCCAAGTGTTTCTGGTAGAGCTGGAGGTCGAAGTCGGGGACGTAAATGTCATCCGCCGTGCCCTCACCTGAGGCTAGTCCGCAGGTTGGGTAGCGGATTCCCTTGAGGTAGCCCTCGACGCGAATGGAGTGTTCGATGTGCCCGTAGTAGTACCACCACCGTGTCTCTTTGGTGAGGAAAGTGCCGAGCTGGAGGTCGTGGCTTGAAAGGGCGTCGTACTCGTCTGCCTCGGGGATCTGGTACATCAGGTCCCCGCCGTTGAGTGCGAAGGCCCCGAGGTCGGAGCCGTAGCCGAAGACGCTGTTGATCAGGACCGCGAGATCGGCAAGTGACATGGTGGGAGCGGCCCACACGGTCCGGATGATGGGTTCGTCTGATCGCAGAGTGTCGGCAAAGATGGTGAGTTCGACGGATCGTCCGAGTCGGCGTCTGCGTTGCCGCAAGGCTGTGCGTTCCACGACAGCCATGAGCTCCGGAAGTTGATTCCGGACGCGGTCATCGGGCTGCCAGTGAGCAAACTTGATCGGCACCTCACCGGGCCCCCGGTCCCATCGGTTGTCCTCTGGTTCATACCAATGAGCGTCTTCAATAGGCACAAGGGCGCTCTTGAGCCAGTCGAGGACCCAAGCGTGGCCGTCGGTGGGGTCCATGAGGGGTACCCACCTGGTGAAACTTGGGCGATGCTCGCCGGCTGCCACCAGGAGTTCCTTGGGCTTAAGGTCGAAACGAAGGAGCTGACCCGCGAACAGCAAGGGGTAGTTGACCTGCTCGAGAGGTCCTCCGTGGCGTGTGCGTCCCACGGTTAGCATCCTCTCAGAGACCGCTTGCCGCCCCGGTGGGGCGGCTTAGAGGAACTCTCGAAGACGAGGTAGCGCTGCCGCCAGTTCCTCGATGCGATCTCTCGTCGACCCAGGCTCGGTTCCCAGGCTGCGGCGGCGCGCGAATCGACTCAGAGCGGGGTGATGCGTCCGGTGCGCAGGTCGCCCTGCCAGCAGGGCGGGTCATCCGTGTCGACCGGGACCACGGTGATGACGTCCGCTGCTTCGGCCGGATGGTCCATCTCCTGGACGAGGCAGTCGTCGTAGACGTGCCCGGCGTAGTAGCCGAGGCGTCCGTTGGTGGTGCGGTAGAGCCGGTCGGCGGTCTTGGGCAGCAGCAGTGAGAGCGCCTGGTCGATGGCGATGGAGAACTCAACCCCGGGATGCCTCCTGCGGGCACGGGCGAGCAGCTCGTCCGTCATCCTCTGGACGTCACCGATCGCGCCGTCGACGACGTCGTCCTCAGGTGTTTCCATCGTGCTGCTCCTCTTTCCTAGACGAACTCGCGGATCCGGGGCAGGACCGCGGAGAGCTCCTCGAACAGGGCCGGCCAGCCCCGGCGCAGCCAGGTGATCCGGCCCTCCTCGAGTCGGGTCCCGTCGATCATCCCCGACACCCGCAGGAAGTGCTCGGGTGCACCGAGCCGGCGCAGCTTGTCGTAGACCGGGTTGACCGGGAGCCGGTGCCGGCTGATGTGCCCCCAGATCTCGTCGGTGTGCCAGTCCCACACCGGACCGTAGGCGACGGTCCCGTCGACCCGGGTGATCAGCCCCCCATGTCGGGCACGCCGCTGCTGGCCGGTGCAGGTGTCGGGGCACGGGCAGGTCACGGCGCGAAGAGCGTTGGCGTAGGCCGCCGCTCGGCCGCGGGACTCCTCCGCACGCACTCCCCACAGCTCCCCCGGGCCGTGCGCCCGGTGCGCGGCCGCGGCTGGTTCGACGATGAGGACCTGGTGCAGATTCGGTGTCGGCCGGTCAGGTGCCCGGTGATCCCAGCCGCCGTTGCCGGCCAGGATCTCCAACGTGGTCATCCGGGCGGGGACGACGTCCAGGTTGAGCGACCACAGCTTGGCCAGCTGCTCGAGGTAGGCGTAGGTCTCGGGGAACTCCAGACCGCTGTCGAAGAAGGCCACCGGTGTCTCGGGGGCGACCTGTCGGACCAGGTCGAGCACGACCAGGGAGTCCTTCCCGCCGGAGAAGGCGACGTAGCCCTCGTGCCGGTCCAGGTGAGCCCGGATCCGGCGCCGGATCAGGTCCAGGTCGCGGCGGCTGGCGCGTAGCCCCTGCAGGGCGCGGACGTCGAGGCCGGCGGTCATGAGCTCAGCAGTG
>JAKOZM010000313.1 GCA_029779995.1 Actinomycetes bacterium | reverse complement strand
CCGCGCGTCGATACTGTCGTCCGCCGTGGGGAGATCGTCATATCACGGGCCAGCACGAGGGAGCTCGTGGGAAGTGCCGCGGTGGTGAAGGCTGACTACCCGCGTCTGATGCTGAGCGACAAGACCTACGCGATCACGGTGGACCGACGGGTCGCCGATCCCTGGTTCGTCTCGTCGTTCCTGGGAACCCCTCGCATTCGTCAGGCAATCGAACTGGAGGCAACAGGGGCGAGCCACTCGATGCAGAATGTCAGCAAGGAGGACCTGCTCAACTTGCCGATGCCGTTGCCTCCAGTGGGATCTCAGGTCGAGGTCGTGCGGGCGTTGCAGGTCGACGCACCCAAAGTTGACGCGATGGTGGGCAAGGCACAGCAGCTGAGCGCCAAGCTGAAGGAGCGGCGTGCGGCCTTGATCACGGCGGCGGTGACGGGCAAGTTGGACGTCACCACCTACGGGAAGGCGGGCTGAGGCGTGGCGGTGGAGCATGAGCGGCAGCTCGAGGACGAGTTGTGCGACCACCTCGGGGCGCATGGGTGGGTCTACGAGCCAGGCTCCACCGGCTACGACAAGAAGCGGGCGCTGTGGCCCGATGACCTGTTCGCCTGGCTGAAGGCCACCCAGCCGGAAACACTGGCCGCGATCGTGAAAACCGACAAGGACCGGGAGCGACTGCTGGACCGGCTTGCCGAGTCGCTGGACCGTCCCTTGTACGCGGGCGGAGGGACCCTGGCCGCGTTGCGCTATGGGTTCAAGTTCACCAAGCAGCTGGACCTGTGCCAGTTCCGTCCGGCTGAGTCGATGAACCCGACGACGACGAAGCGTTATGCCCAGAACCGGCTGCGGGTGGCGCGGCAGGTGTACTACTCGGAGAACAAGACCGACTCGATCGACCTGGTGTTCTTCGTCAACGGGCTACCGGTCGCCACCGCCGAGCTGAAGAGCGAGTTCCAACAGGACGTCCACGAGGCGATCCGCCAGTACCGGCACGACCGGCCACCGGTGGACCCCAGGACCCGTCGCCGCGAGCCGTTGCTGACGCCCGGTCACCGGGCCCTGGTCCACTTCGCGGTGGACAACAGTGAGGTCTACATGACCACCCGGCTCGACGGACCGGAGGCGCGCTTCCTGCCGTTCAACCGCGGCAACGCCGGCCATGCTGGGAACCCGGCAAACCCGCACGGGGCGGCCACGGCATACCTGTGGGAAGAGGTGCTGGCCAAGGACACCTGGCTGAACATCCTCGGCAAGTTCATGCACGTGCAGGTGGCCAAGCGCAAGGACCCGGCGACCGGCAGGGTCAGCCGGTCCTCGACGGTGATCTTCCCGCGCTACCACCAGCACGACGCGGTCACCACGCTCCTCGCCGACGCGAAGGAGAAGGGCCCCGGGCAGCGCTACCTGGTCCAGCACTCGGCTGGATCGGGCAAGACCAACTCGATCGCGTGGCTCTCGCACCAGCTCTCCACGCTGCACGACGCGGACTCTGACAAGGTGTTCGACTCGGTGCTCGTGATCACCGACCGGACGGTGCTGGACGACCAGCTGCAGGACGCGATCTACCAGATCGACCACAAGCGAGGCGTGGTGCTGCCGATCGGGCAGGGCACCGGCAGCGACTTCGCCAAGCGGTTCTCCTCCAAGTCCCAGGCCCTGACCGAGGCGCTGACCACCGGCGGGGCGATCATCGTCGTCACGATCCAGACGGTGCCGTACGCACTGGACGCGATCCGGGAGTCCAAGGCGCTGGCGGGCAAGCGGTTCGCGGTGATCATCGACGAGGCGCACTCCTCCCAGACCGGGGAGTCGGCCAACAAGCTGCGCCAGACCCTGTCGGGGAAGGTGCTCGACGACGTGGCCGACGAGGACGGCACGGTCGGCGTGGATGACCTGGTCCGGCTCGAGCTCGAGGGGCGGGGCGCGCTGCCGAACGTGTCGTTCTTCGCGTTCACCGCGACCCCGAAGGGCAAGACGCTGCAGATGTTCGGGACCTCGCAGACCGGGGAGGAGGTCGACAAGGTCCCGTTCCACCTCTACTCGATGCAGCAGGCCATCGAGGAGGGCTTCATCCTCGATGTGCTGAAGAACTACACGACCTACCGGACGGCGTTCCGGCTGGTCCACGGCGGGCAGGACTACGACTCCGAGACCGTCGACCGGTCCAAGGCGATGAAGTCGGTGATGCAGTGGGTCAAGCTGCACCCCTACAACATCGGTCAGAAGGTCGCGATCATCGTCGAGCATTTCCGGGCCAACGTCGCACCCCTGCTCGACGGCAACGCCAAGGCCATGGTCGTGACCGACTCCCGCAAGTCCGCGGTGCGCTACAAGCTGGCGATGGACAAGTACATCGCCGAGCACCACCTCACGGACGTGGCGACCCTGGTCGCGTTCTCCGGGTCCGTCGAGGACTCCGAGTCCGGGCCGGAAGAGTTCACCGAGCATTCGATGAACAGAGACCTGCGCGGCCGCACCATCCCGGAGGCGCTGGGGACGGAGGAGTACCAGTTGCTGATCGTGGCAAACAAGTACCAGACCGGGTTCGACCAGCCGCTGCTGTGCGCGATGTATGTGGACAAGCGGCTCGACGGTGTGCAGTGCGTCCAGACCCTCTCCCGGCTCAACCGCACCTACCCGGGCAAGACCACCTATGTCCTGGACTTCGTCAACCACGCCGAGGACGTCCTCGACGCGTTCAAGGTCTACTACGAGGGCGCCTACCTCACGCAGGCCAGCGATCCCAACATCGTCTTCGACCAGTGGGACAAGCTCGCCGGCGTCGGTCTCTTCGACGACGTCGACGTTGACACCTGCGCGAGGGCCTACTGGGGCGACGGGACCACCAAGCCCAATCAGGGGAAGCTGTCCGCTGCTCTGGCGCCGGTCAAGGAACGGTTCAACACGGCATACCGGCGGGCACGGCAGAGTCGTGACGACAGCGAGGTCGACCGGCTCGAGACCTTCCGCCGGGATCTGCGCACCTTCGTCGGCACGTATGACTTCCTCGCTGCGATCGTCGACTACGACGACGTCGACCTGGAGAAGCGTGCGACCTTCGCGCGGTTGCTCGCCGAGGCACTCAAGGACTCCAACCGGCACGAGGACACCATCGACCTCTCCGACGTCACCCTGACCCACCACGCGCTGCACAAGCAGCTCGAGCAGGAGCTCGACCTGGCGACCGGGCAGGCTGAGGGGCTCGCGTCCGTCCTCGCAGCCGGGTCACGCGGTCGTCATGAGGCCGACCTGGTGCCGTGGTCGGAGGTGCTGGCCCACATCAACAGCCTCTTCGAAGGCGACGGCCTCTCCGACGGCGACCAGGTTTCCGCGGTCGAGACCGTGCTGCGCAAGATGCTCGAGAACGGGGACCTGCGTGCGCAAGCGGTGGCCAACAACAAGACTGACTTCTTCTCGGGGCCGGACTTGTGGAACACCATCCAGGAGGTGATCGTCGAGGCCACCGACAGCCAGCAGCGCGGGCTTGAACGCCTGGCCGCCGACCGGTCGCGTGAGGAGATCCTGACGATCATGGGGATGATGAAGCTCTGGGAGACCTTGCGTCAGTCCGCCTGATGCCAGTCGTCAGGGCGCAGCCGTGAAGTCAATCCTCCTGCCCTGCGTCCTCGTTGCGGGCTGCGGGGGCCAGATCGGGGTAGCGCTGCAGAAGCCAACGGCGTCGGGCCAGTTGATTCTCCAAGT
>JAKOZM010000292.1 GCA_029779995.1 Actinomycetes bacterium | reverse complement strand
CCTCCTGCGTCCCGACACATCTGTCGTCGACCCGCGTTTCCTGCTCTACTACTATTTGTCTCCATATTTTCAGAGCGTCATCGCCGAACGGGCAGTTCATGGCGCAACAGTCAGCCGCATTCCGTTGATCCACATGGGATCATGGCCCGTTGATATTCCCCCAATAGACAAACAACGACGCATTGCGGAGGTGCTGGGGGCTCTCGACGACAAGATGGTTGAGAATCGGGCAGTCGTGCAAGATATCGACGAACTCGTGCTCTGTTTGTTCCTTCAGGCTACGGAAGGCGCCGAAAAGACACCCCTCAGCAGTATCGCTCTAGTCAACCCGAGCACACTCGCAAGCGCTGGCCACGGAACCCTTCGATACGTCGACATCGGCGCACTGGGCGTCGGCTCGATGCCTCTGCCGATCCAGACGGCATGGTCCGACGCGCCGTCCAGGGCGCGCCGTCCGGTCAACAAGGGAGACGTTCTTTGGTCAACGGTGCGCCCTAACCTGCGGGCTCATGCCCTGAGCCTCTACGAGGGATCCGACCTAATCGCATCGACGGGCCTAGCCGTGATTCGTCCGATCGAAGGCGACTACGCGTTCGTCTACGAATGTGTGCGCACCGCCGCGTTCACCAGTCACCTTGTCAGCAGTGCAGCGGGAAGCGCTTATCCGGCGGTCCGGCCCGGTGACATTGGCTGTGGCCCGGTACCGTGCCTGTCTATCGCGGACCGCCGTTCCTTTCAATCCGCCGCCGGCCCGTTACGTCAACGGCAGTGGGCGTCCCTTGTGGAGAACCGGAGCCTCGCCGCCTTGCGCGACGCGCTCTTGCCGAAGTTGATGTCGGGGGAACTGCGCGTGAGAGACGCCGAGAAGCAGGTCGAGGAGGTGGTGTGAGATGAAGCCCTTCGGGAGTGAAGCCGACTGGGAAGACCTCGCACTGGAGGACCTCGGCGACCTCGGGTGGGAACCCATGGGCGGCAAAGCCATCGCTCCCGGTTCGGGCGAACGCGTGAGCTGGGACAGCCTCGTCATCCCCCACCGGCTCCAGGACGCGTTGTTGCGACTCAACCCCGAGGTCCCCAAGCACTATCTGGACCAAGCCATGGCCGAGATCCTCGCCATCCGATCCGGCGACGCGCTGACCGAGAACCACCGGATGCACGGCATACTCATCGGCGGGTACTCCGGGCTCAGCTATGTCGACGACGAAGGCGTGCAGCGGTCGCCGACCGTCCACGTCATCAGCGCCAACCCAGATCGCAACGACTGGCTCGCCGCCAACCAGGTGCGCCTCGCCGACCGCGATCACGATCGGCGCTTCGACGTCGTCCTCTACTGCAACGGCCTGCCTGTCGGCATCATCGAGGTGAAGAAGGGCGGCGCCCACCACGCTGACGTTTCGGCTGCACACGCACAGTTGGAGACCTATGTCCACGAGTTCCCGGCGGAGTTCCGCTTTGCGCTGCTCACGATTGCGACAGACGGCGTCATCTCGGCCTACGGCACGCCGTTCACCCCGCTCAACCACTTCGCGCCATGGAATGTTGACGACGACGGGCGGCCGGTCGAACCGGGCGAGAGGCAACCGGACGGCAGCACCCCGACCAGCCTGAGCCTGCTGCTCTACGGGGTCTGCAACGTCGAGCGGTTCCTCCAGTTGCAACGTCACTTCACGGCCTTCCACGTCTACAAGGACAACGGAACGCTGACGAAGCGGATTGCCAAACCGCACCAATACTTCGCGGTCACCAAGGCGGTCGGCTCGACCATCGATGCCGTGCGTGGCGACGGTCGAGCCGGGGTCGTGTGGCACACCCAGGGCTCCGGCAAGTCGATGGAGATGGAGCTCTACACCTACGCCCTCTCCCAACGGCCCAAGTTGGCCAACCCCACGGTCGTCGTGATCACCGACCGGACCGACCTCGATGGCCAGTTGTTCTCATCCTTCGCGCGCAGCGAGCTCCTCCGCAGCACTCCGGTTCAAATCTCTACCCGGAAGCAGCTGCGTGAGGTGCTCTCGGAGACTCGCAGCGGCGGGATCTACTTCACGACGCTACAGAAGTTTGGACGGACTCTCGGCGAGCGCGACGCGGGGGAAGCCCATCCGCTGCTCACCGATCGCTCCAACGTCGTCGTGATCGTCGACGAAGCGCACCGCAGTCACTACGACGACCTCGACGGTTATGCCCGCCACCTGCGCGACGCCCTGCCGCGGGCCACTCTCATCGCCTTCACGGGCACGCCGATCGCACGGGCAGACCACGACACTCGTGCTGTCTTCGGGGACGTCATCGATGTCTATGACCTCACCCGAGCCGTCAAGGACGGCGCCACCGTTCCGGTCTACTTTGAGCCCAGGCTCATCCGTGTCGCACTTGACGACGGCGTGACACCCGAAGACCTCGACGCCGCCGCGAACGAGATCACGCTGGGTTTGGACGACGTCGAACGCGCTCGGATTGAGCGATCAGTCGCCAACCTCAACCGGCTGTATGGCGCGCCCGACCGGATAGATGCGCTGGTCGACGATCTGCTCGCCCACTGGGATGCCCGCGCCGAGGCGATGACGGGTTTCAT
>JAKOZM010000290.1 GCA_029779995.1 Actinomycetes bacterium | reverse complement strand
GTCAGATCGCCGATCTCGTCGATGATCTGGAGCATGATCGTGCGCTTCTTGAGCGCGCGGTTGCCTCCGCGTTCCTGGATGCGTTCGTTGACGCGGTCGACGAGGACGTCGACCAGGGGGGCGTCGATGAGATGGCGTCCTCGCCAGCCGATCTCGTGGATGCGGTCGGTGTCGGGGTGACGGAACCAAATGCGGGTCATGTCGCGCGGGTCGTGGTGGAACGGGATCGCGCTGTCCTGCTCCCGGAAGGTTCCCTTCCGCACGTCGCGGAAGTCCTCGAGGACCTCGTCGTCGTAGGTCAGGTTCTTGAACTCGACCCCGGCGTGGCCGGGCGCGAGCCAGATGATGGGGAGGAACTGGTAGATCAGGTCGGGGTGCACCGGGATCGTGATGCGACCGGTGATCGCGAAGAGTGCGTCCCAGTACTCCAGCGGTGTGACGCGCCTGCCAGGTTCACCCGGGAGGTGCAGTCCGTCGTGTGGTTGCCTGCTGTAATCCAGGGTGAGAAAGCGCTGCATGTCGGTCAAGTACTTCTCGGCGGTACACATCGGCTCATCGGCAACAACCCCGACCCACGACCCCCTCTCATAGATCCCGCGGCCCTTGAACGCGTCGGACTGCTGGTAGAAACGCTGGTAGGTCTCGTGGAGCCTCTCAATATGGGGGTTGTCACTGGGCTTCTTCCCGCGGCTGAGTTGCAGGGTGATGCCGAACTGGTCGAGCAGCGACCGGAAGTGCTTACCGACGTAGATGGAGCCGTGATCGGACCTCACCAAGGTCGGCGTCACGCCAGGGACTTGGTGCTCTCCCCAAATCGCCAAGTCCGGCTTAGCGGCGCCCCGTCTCCCGGTCCGCACCGGGTTTCCGTTGAAGTCCAGGGACTCAGGCACGCCGATCCATCGCCAGTCGTCGATCGTCGGACCGTCGGGGCCCTGCTCGACGAGCATCGACTGCTGCCGCATGGTGTCGTAGAGCAGTAGGCCGACGTCGACACCGTTGGCGGAGCGGGGGAACAGGCGCATCGCCGTGACAACCCGCGATGGCGTGCTCATCATCGA
>JAKOZM010000289.1 GCA_029779995.1 Actinomycetes bacterium | reverse complement strand
CCGACCGCTGTGGCGCATGCCGTGCTCGACGTGCTCACCCGCAGGGCCTATGAGGTGGTGGTGACCGGACAGGCCGATGCCATCGTTTTGCAGCAGAGCAGTGTCAATGCTGCGGCGCAGGCCGGTGTCGCCCATACGGTAGTGGGCGTTGACAGTCGCGGGCGACTGTTGGACCTGCCGGACCGAGCAGTTGTGGTCACGAGCGCGGTCAACCAGGAGATCGGCACGGTGCAACCGGATTTCGGAGGCTGGGCTGCGGCCTGCGGGTCAGCCGTGGTTCTTGATGCCACTAGCGCCTGGGGATGGCTGGATTTGCCGTACTGGGACCGGTTGATCTTCGATCCACGGGCAGTCGGCGCCACCGCGGGCGCGGTCGCCGTGGTCAGCCGGGACAACCGCCGCTCCGTGCCGTTTGACAATGTGCCGGCGGCCGTGGCCGCGGGCCTGGCGATGGAACGGTGGCAGAGCGCCGCACCGACCGATCGGATAACTGCGCGACGGCAGGTGAAACGCATTGTTGAGCGCATCCGCGCAGAAGTCCCCGATGTGCAGATCCACGGTGGGCAGCACGACGACGCGCCACACATCCTGAGCATCTCCGTGCTCTACATCGATGCTGAAGCCCTGCAGACGCGCTTGGACGCCCAAGGGTACGCCGTGGGCAGTGGCTCGGCCTGTGCGTCCCGCAGCGGCCAGCCCAGCCATGTTCTGAGCGCCATCGGCGCCTTGACCAGCGGGAATGTCCGCCTGGGACTGCCTCCTGGACTCCCGGAGGCCGCCGTGGAGGCGTTCATCGACGCATTCGTTGCCGTCGTGGCGCAGGTACGTCGTGAGATGGGAACTCAGGACCTGTGATCATCGATGCTCGGGGGCTGTTGTGCCCCTACCCCGTGGTCGAGTTGGGGCGGGCTGCCCGATCTGCTCCCGAGGGTGCCCGGTTGACCCTACTCAGCGACGATCCGGTCGCGCTGACCGACGTTCCCGCCTGGTGCCGGATGCGATCGGCGCGCTTGGCCGACATTGTCCACCACGAGGGGTACTGGGAGTTCCAGGTGGTTACAGCACGTTCGGACGGTTGACCAGCGCCGGCAGCATCGTCAAGTACTTCTTGCGCGGCACCTCGATCACGCCAAGCGTCGCCAGATGATCCGTGCGCCACTGAGTGTCCAGCAATACGGGTTCCGCAGCCTGGCGCAGTCGCTGCACGAGAGCCACCAAGGCGACTTTTGAGGCATCACGGCCCACGTGGAACATGGACTCCCCCGAGACCAGACCGCCCACATTCACGAGGAACAGACCTCCGGCGATCTGCCCTTGGTCGTCCCAGACCTCGACGCTGTGCGCGTAGCCGCTGTTGAACATCGTCCGATAGTTTGCAGCCAGCAACTCCGTGATCCAACCGCCTCGCCTGTCAGGGTTCGCGCAGTGCTCAAGGACCACATCGAACTCCCGATCGAAAGTGACCGTGTAGCGCTTCGTCGACTGACGCAGGCTGCGCGTCACCCGCAGGCGGTCCAAAGGCAGGATGGCGCGCTGTTTCGGTGACATCCACAAGTAGATGTCATCCACGATGTAGGGCATCGCGAAACGTCCCCGCCGGTAGCCGTCGAGCATCTGCTCGACGGTGACGTTGCTGCCGATCCAGACGGTGTCGTCGAGTTGATCAGCCAAGACCTAGTGGAACGAATCCCCGCAGGCGCAGGAGCCGGTGGCGTTGGGGTTGTCGATGGTGAACCCCTGCTTGTCGATCTGGTCCACGAAGTCGATGGTCGCCCCACCCAAGTACGGTCCGCTCATGCGATCAACCACTACGGTCACGCCGTCGAAGTCGAGGCGGGTGTCGCCATCAAGAGTGCGCTCGTCAAAGAAGAGTTGGTAGCGCAGTCCGGAGCAGCCGCCGGGCTGAACGGCGATCCGCAGAGCCAGATCATCTCGGCCCTCCTGCTGCAGCAGAGTCGCAACCTTGCTCGACGCAGCATCAGTAAGAACGACGCCGCTCTGGGTCTCAGTGCTCATCCAAATGGTCCTTTCGAAGGCGTTACATGACGGGTAACGCCGGTATCCCTGCCACGTATTCCAATAGTGCCACAGGATCCGGACAAGCTCTATCGGCCTTGTCACCGGACAATCGTGGGATCATCGCCGCGTTCGCGGCTCTCCGCTCGAAGGGCACGTGCGTCGCAGTTTGCGGCCAGCTACGCCCCAACCGTTCAGGATCGCCCATTCCGATCCGGCGCATCTGAACGAAGGAGGCGAACCTGAACCCCTGCCTGCGATCGGCCGCGGCGTTCGCCGCTCGCAAACGCTCTCCGCTCGAAGGGCACGTGCGTCGCAGTTTGTGGCCAGCTACGCCCCAACCGTTCAGGATCGCCCATTCCGATCCGGCGCATCTGAACGAAAGGGGCGAACCTGAACCCCTGCCTGGGATCGGCCGCGGCGTTCGCCGCTCGCAAACGCTCTGGGCAACCGGGGTGCCCACCTGAGAGCATGGAAATGTGACGAAAACGTTTGTCGAACCGGAACCGTCCGCCCTGCTGTTGCTGCTGGGCCAGGCGACGGACACCCTCAGCGAGCGAGGGGTCGACTGCCCCGGGGATCTGCCCGCCCCCAGTGACCCTGACCTCGTCCAGCGGGCACGTGTCGCCAAGCAGACGCTGGGTGAGCGCGCCTTCATCCTCGGGCACCACTATCAGCGCGACGAGGTCATCGAGTTCGCCGATGTGACAGGGGACTCCTTCAAACTGGCCCAGATGGCCGCCGCCAAGCCCGACAGTGAGTTCATCGTCTTCTGCGGTGTGCACTTCATGGCCGAGAGCGCCGACATCCTGACCGGTGATCAGCAGACCGTCGTGCTTCCAGACATGGCCGCTGGGTGCTCGATGGCCGACATGGCAGCCGCCGACCAGGTCGACTCCGCCTGGCGTTGTCTGCAGGCCGCCGGCGTCGCCGACCTCACTGTGCCGGTGACCTACATGAACTCCACCGCAGCCATCAAGTCGTTCACGGGGCGCAACGGCGGCACCATCTGTACGTCGAGCAATGCCAAGCAGTCGCTGGAATGGGCGTTCGAGAAGGGCGAGAAAGTGCTGTTCCTACCCGATCAGCACCTCGGACGTAACACCGCCGTCCTCGACATGGGACTGAGCCTCGATGACTGCGTGGTCTTCGACCCGCACAAGCCCAATGGCGGACTCAGCACAGCGCAGATCCGCGACGCCAGCATGATTCTGTGGCGGGGCCACTGCAGCGTGCATGGCCGGTTCACCGAGGAGAGCGTGGACGAGATCAGGGCAAAGGTCCCCAAGGTTAACGTTCTGGTTCACCCTGAGTGTCGTCATGAAGTGGTCCAGAAGGCC
The DNA here is from genome assembly GCA_029779995.1 of Actinomycetes bacterium. The sequence goes on along the minus strand of JAKOZM010000289.1, from coordinate 25,544 downwards.
GACTTTGTGGGCTCCACGGAGTTCATCATCAAGACCTTGGAGGCCGCCGAACCCGGCAGCGCATGGGCCATCGGCACCGAGTTGAACCTCGTGCGCCGCCTGGCCAATCAGCACCCGGACAAGCAGGTGATGTTCCTGGATCGCACGATCTGCTACTGCTCGACCATGAACCGCATCGATCTGCCCCACCTGGTGTGGGCTTTGGAGAGTCTGGCCGAGGATCGCGTGGTCAACCAGATCAGCGTCGACCCGGACACCGCCCATTGGGCCCGTGTTGCGCTGGACCGGATGCTGGCGCTCCCTGGGGTGGGTGCCATCCGCGGCGACTGAAGTAGGTCAGAGACCCGGCGCTCCCCAGACGGGGAACCATCGAGTCATGTCGGCCTCCAGCGGGAGGTCTGAGGCCAGCAGGTCCCGCAACTGCAGTTCGAGGATGTTGTCGCGGCGCGGCTCCCCCTTGGGCGCGAAGGGATAGAAAGTGCCCCGCTTGTAGAGGTACACCAGCGCAAACGGCTGATCCCCGCGTTGAAAGCTCACCAGCGAACACAGCAGCTGAGGGCCGAACCCGGCATCCTGCAACGAGACATTGACAGCATGCAGACCGTTGACCAAGTCGGAGATGTCAGCATTGCGAATGGTCAGCCAGGTGTATCCGTACGTGTCCTGCGTGGCTTGTAGCTCCGGGTTCGAGGTCGCCGTCAACAATTGCTCAACATCCGCGATGACATCAGCGAACGCTTTGCCCTCCGGGGCCCGGAACGCCACCGTACCTGTGCCGGTGGGCAGGGCGTCGAGACTGACCTGCAGCGTGATGGCGGCCGAGGGGATGGCGAACAACTGGTCCAGGTTCGGCTTCGCAGGTTGGCTGCGGCCCATCAGGGAGTCGAACAGACCCATCGTCAGTTGCTTCCGAGTTGGGTGGAGATCTTTGCGAGCTGCTCCAGGCGTTTCTCCAGCGGGGGATGGCTCGCGAAGAGGCTGGCGAGACTCTTCCGGTTCGTGAACGCGGGGGCGAAGAAGAAGGCGTTCAGGGGCTCAGCCTGGCGCAGGTCGCGGGTCGGGATCGCGGCCATCTCCCCAGTGACCTTCTGCAGGGCGCTGGCCAGGGCACTGGGCCGGCCCGTCAGCAGGGCGCCGGCCCGATCAGCTGACAGTTCGCGATATCGCGACAGCGTGCGGGTCAGGACGAAGGAGACCGCATAGACCAGCGCCGAGACGGCGAGGACGAGCACGCCCATCAGCGCCGTGTTCTGGTCTCGACCCCGGCTCAGGCCGCCCCACAAGGCGAATCGGGTCAGGAACCCTGCCGCCACACCCGAGACGCTGGCAAGCGTCATGACCAGGACGTCGCGGTGGGCGACATGGGAGAGTTCGTGCGACAGAACCCCTTCGAGTTCTTCCTCATCGAGGCGGCGCAGCAGGCCGGTGGTGACACACACCACCGAGCGATTCGGGCTACGCCCCGTGGCAAAGGCGTTAGGCATGTCGGTGTCGGCGATGGCCACCCGTGGCTTGGGCATGTCGGCCATGGCACACAGCCTGTCGATGACGCCGTGCAACTGCGGTGCCTGATCCGGGGTGACCTCACGGGCGCCCATGGAGTGCAGTGCGACCGTGTCGGAGAAGTACCACTGCGCGAACAGGAGTCCGATCGCCAGGATGAGGACGAAACCCGCATTCAGCCCGACGGCGATCAGCAGACCGATGAAAACGACGTACAGCAGACCCAGCATGAACATAGTGCCTGTCATGCGAGCTGTCAGACCTGCGTCCGATGCGTACCGCGACTTCATGACTCAAGTCTCCCACGGTTACGACAACGACTAGTGCCTGCCAGTTCGCCCTCTGCGGAATCGGCGTTAACAGTCGGTAAGGAAACTGGTTCCCGTGTGCTCCTCAGTCGGGAATCAGACCCTCATCGGTCAGTAGTGCCCGCACCTCGTCAACAGTCGCATCCCCCGACGGCAGCACCACGTCGGACGTGACCAGCTCATCATCGGCCAACTGCTCACCTTCCATGCGAACGGCGCTGAGCAACGCCGACAGTGCCGCGGGGAAGGCCGCCTCGTCGGCCAGTGCCTCCTCGAGGGCATCGTCGAGTTCATTGAGCCGTTCGATCACGACATCATCGACGCGGTACTGACCCTCCCCCATGATGCGAACGATCATCAGGACTCCTGGGCCGGCTTGGGGGCGGGGGCCTCCACGGCCGGTGCACCTGCCGCCTCCACTGCGGGACTGGCCGTGCCGCCGCCGATCTCGGCCTTCATGGCAGCCAACGTGTCCTCCACCTCGCTGTTGCTGGACATCCGCTCCAGCTCCGCGGTGATGGAATCCTTGGTCGTGCCGGTGGCATCGTCGAGGGCCCCGGAAGCGAGCAGTTCGTCGATCGCGCCAGCACGCGCCTGCATGGCCTGGGTCTTGTCCTCAGCCCGTTGGATGGCCAGCCCCACATCCCCGAGCTCCTCCGAGATGCCGGAGAAAGCCTCGTTGATCTTCGTCTGGGCCTCGGCTGCGGAGTACGTCGCCTTGATGGTCTCCTTCTTGGTGCGGAAGGACTCGACCTTGGCCTGCAACCTCTGCGACGCCTGGGTGAGCTTCTCCTCCTGGTCCTGCAGCCCAGCCAACTGAGCGTGCAGATCCTGCAGCTGGACTGTCAGCGCACTGCGCCGGGTCAACGCTTCCCGCGCCAGGTCCTCGCGGCCCTGCGACAGTGCCGCCTTGGCCTGCGACTCGAGCTTGGCCGACTGCTGGTCCAACTGGCCGATCTGCAGTTCCAGGCGTTTGCGCGAGGTCGCGACGTCAGCGACACCCCGGCGAACCTTTTGCAGCAACTCCAACTGCTTCTCGTAGGAGTAGTCGAGGGTCTCGCGCGGATCCTCGGCGCGATCCAGCGCCTTGTTCGCCTTCGACTTGAAGATCATCGTGAACCGCTGCCACATCCCCATGCGCGTATCGTCCTTTCGGTGGAAAACGCTCGTCAACGCAAGCCTAGGGGGTAATCGCGACGCAGCGCACGCGTCGTACAGTGCTTGCATGTTCGGACTGGGCAAGAAGGACGCGCAAGCCCCCGCGCCACCACCGCAGACAGATAGCGATGGCGCCCCGGTGGGCAAGGGTCGCCCGACGCCCACGCGCAAGGAGGCTGAGGAGGCCCGCAAGCGGGCGTTGAAGGGTCCCACCGACCCCAAAGCTCGCCGCAAGATCGAGCGCGAGCAGGCCCGCGACCAGCGCAACGAGGCCCGAGCAGCGCTGATGGCCGGGGATGAGCGAGCTCTCCCGGCTCGCGACGCGGGACCGGTGCGCAAGTTCGTGCGCGACTACGTGGACAGCCGCTGGACGCTCGGTGAGTTCTTCATCCCGTTGGCCGTCGTAGTGCTCCTGGTGGGCCTTTTCCGCAATTCCACGGTGCAGACCATCGTGTCTTACGTCTGGTTCCTCATGCTGCTACTGCTTGTGGTGGACATGACCATCCTGCTGCTGCGCCTTCGCAAGCAGCTGGCCGTCGCCTTCCCGGACCCCGCTGAACGCAAGGGCACCATGTTCTACGCAGGGATGCGGGCGCTGCAGATCCGGCGGCTGCGGCTACCACCGCCTAAGGTCAAGGCAGGCGGCAAGCCGGTACAGCCCAAGAAGAAGGCCTAGGGGCACGGGCGGCGGGTACCAGTACCGCCGCGAACGAAAGGACCCCCGCATGGAGCATCGGCACCTCGGCAACAGCGGCCTACTGGTCAGCGAGATGGCTTACGGCAACTGGATCACCCATGCCAATCAGATCGAGGAGGACCGCGCTGTGGAGTGCGTGCACGCCGCCCTCGACGCTGGCATAACCACCTTCGACACCGCCGACGTCTACGCGGCGACCAAGGCCGAAGAGGTGATGGGCAAAGCCCTGCACGGCCAGCGGCGCGAGGGCCTGGAGATCTTCACGAAGGTCTACTGGCCCACCGGTCCGGGCCGCAACGATCGCGGGTTGTCCCGAAAGCACATCATGGAGAGCTGCAATGGCTCCCTGCGCCGCCTCGGCGTCGACTACATCGACCTCTACCAGGCCCACCGATACGACTATGCGACGCCGCTGGAGGAGACTTTGCGGGCGTTCGACGACCTCGTTCGGCAGGGCAAGGTTCTCTACGTGGGCGTGTCGGAGTGGCGCGCCGAGGAGATCCAGGCGGCCGTGGACCTCGCCGCCGAGATGGGTTTCGACCGGATCGTGAGCAACCAGCCGCAGTACAGCATGCTGTGGCGGGTCATCGAAGGTGAAGTGGTGCCGACCTGTGAGACTCACGGCATCGGGCAGATCGTCTGGTCGCCCATGGCGCAAGGGGTGCTCAGCGGCAAGTACAAGCCCGGCCAACCACCGCCGGAGGGCTCTCGCGCCACCGACACCCAGGGGTCCAGTTTCATCAAACGCCTGCTCAGCGACGAGATCCTGACCGCCGTGGCTGCTTTGGAGCCAATCGCTGCCGAGAACGGGATGAACATGGCGCAATTGGCGTTGGCCTGGGTCCTGCAGAATCCGAATGTCAGCGCGGCGATCATCGGAGCCACCCGCCCGGAGCAGATCGCCGACAACGTCAAGGCCAGCGGGGTTCGCCTCGATGCGGACACCATGGCGGCCATCGACGAGGCGCTCGGTGACGTCGTCACGCGCGATCCGAGCTTCACCCGATCCCCGCAGGAGCGCCCGTGACGTGGCGCTGGATCTACTCCACGGGCGAGACCTCGGCCACCTTCCCCTCCCAGGCGGATGCGGAGACCTGGCTGGGTGAGGTGTGGCGGGATCTGCTCGCTGGCGGGGTGGAGAGCGTTTCGCTCTTCCAGGAGGGACGCGTCGTCTACGGACCCATGAGCCTGCAACCCGCCTGAAAGCCGGTGAGATCATGGCGTCATGGGGATCACCAGTAGTGCCCTGAGCAGGGCTCAAGCGGCAGTGTCCAAGACCAAGGCCGATGTGGATGAACTCGAAGCGGATCTGAGCGGCGCCCAAACGAAGTTGCGCCTCGTCGAGACCGGCGACAAGACGGTGGACACCCTCACCCGCCCGATCGCCGACCATGCCGGCTTCGTGCGTCAGCGCACGGAGGCTGCTGTCTCGGCAGCCCGAGCCGACGTGGACGAGATCAGCGCGAAACTCGAGGCCGCCAAGACCAAACACAAGATGGCCGTCACCGCCCTGAATGCCATGAGGAATCTGACCGACGACTGAGGGTTCCGCGCCACCCGCAGCAAGATCACGGACACCGCTGTCACACAGACGTGAGGGAACCTGCTTAACTGGAGGCGCGTTACCGGATGAGTCCAGGGGAAGACCGGTGGAAACCCGGCACTGACCCGCAACCGTCACAGTCGGAGCACCTGGCATCTACGGAAACGGCCCGATTTCTGTCGAGGTTACAGACGGCCCGGTCACGTTCACGCGTGCCTGACGGTCGTTGCGACCGCTGTTAAGGAGCAACGCGTGTTCATCAAATCCCTCGTGACAATAGCCGCCGCTGGCGGAGTTCTACTGTCAGCCGTCCCGGCCCAAGCTGCCGACTCCGGCCTGTACGGCGCCGGCGACCCCACCTACGACGGCGTGTACCGGCAGTCGCTGTCGATCCTGGCGTTGACTGCCGCCGGTCAGAAGGTGCCCGGCGATGCCGTGCGCTGGTTGAAGAAGCAGCAGTGTGCTGACGGCGGCTTCATGGAGTACCGCACCGACCTGTCGGTGCCCTGCCAGCCGGCCGACGCAGCGAACCTGACGGGTCAGGAACTCAACGGCACCGCACTCGCGGTTGCCGCTCTGGCGCAGACCGGCAACCGCAAACAGGCCAAGCGGGCCGCCCGCTGGATCGCCACCAAGCAGAACCCGGACAATGGCTTCGCCTACTTCCCCGAAGCCGGCGCCACCTCCGACACGGCCTCCACGGCTCTGGCCATCGCTGCGATGAGCCTGGTGACCCGCTCACCACAGCAGTCCTACCTGCGCGAGGTGCAGTTGCGCTGCGCGGCGCCCAAGGCCAAGCGAGGTGCGATGCAATTCGACACCAGCCTGCCGGCACCCAATGACGGGGCCACCGCACAGGCGGCCCTGTGGCTGGGCGGCGGTATGACGCTGCCGGCACCAGTGCGCATCCGGCCATCGGCACCGTCTCTGAAGTGCTCGGGAAAGGCCAACGACAAGGCAAGCGCGGACGGAGCCGCTCTGGGCTACCTCCACAAACGCCTGCAGAAACTCGATGGCGCTCTGCCCTACGGCGGGGGGTACCCCGGTACGGACTACGCCGGCACTGCCTCGGCTGCGCTGGCCCTGGCAAACGCTGGATCCGGTCGCAAGGCCGTCCAGACGACCGTGAGATTCCTCAAGAAGGACGCGGATTCGTGGATCTCAGGCGCCGGGGATGACGCGCCGGGCTCTCTGGCGCTGTTGATCCTGCTGGCCAACGCCACAGGCGAGAATCCGAAAGACTTCGGTGACATGAACCTCGTGAAACGGTTGGCGGCGACCAAGCGATGATCCGACGGCTGGCGTTCGGGATCGGCGTGGCGGTGCTCCTGGCCCCCGCGCTGCTCCCGGGCGCCGCCCAGGCCGAGACCACCTACCGGTACTGGTCCTACTGGGTCGGGGGTGACACGTGGACGTACTCCTCGCGCGGCTCGGGTTTCCGCGTGCCGCCCGACGCCGGCGTCGAAGGCTACCGGTTCGTCGTCTCGCCGCAGGACGGATCCCAGGCCACCGCGCCGGGTACGGCCAGTTCCTATGAAGCACTGTGCCCCGGACAGCCGGCCGCTCCGGTGGGTCAAAAACGGGTCGCGCTGGTCCTCGACTATGGCCCTGCGGGTATCGCTCCGGTGGGTGAGACTCCTCCAGCCACTTCCGTGCAGTGCCTCACCGCCCCCGAGAGCGCTACGGGTCTGCAGGTGCTGCAGCAGGTCGCCGAACTGCGTTTCCACAGCAGCGGGTTGATCTGCGGCATCGCCGGCTTCCCCGCCACGGAGTGCCCTGGCCAGTCGGTTCGCTCGGCGTCGCCCAAGCCCCCCTCGGCGAAACCGAGCGTGCCCGCGACCACACCAGTGGCACCGGTCGTTCCAGCGCCGGCCATCCCTGAATTGGCCGATCCGAGCAGTCCCTCTGCCAGCCCGACCGCACCAGCCAGCGCGTCGCCCTCGGCGACGACGACCGCGACCGCCCCCTCCCCCGTGGCGTTGGCCGTGGAGTCGGCCACCCCGAAGGATTCGACACCCCAGACGCCGGCCTGGATCGCCGCGATCGGCGCCGCCATGATCGCGGCCCTACTCGGACTGGCCCTGCTCGCCAGGCGGGGGCGAGAGTGAGTTCGCGGTGGCTGCATCCGGGGGCCTGGTGGGTCTGGGCCTTGGGGCTTGGTGCGGCCGCCACCAGAACCACAAATCCGTTGCTGCTCGGTCTCATCGCCGCTGTCGCGACCCTGGTCGTGATGGCCCGGCGGCCGCAGGCCCAGTGGGCCCGGGCGTTCAGTGTCTTTGTGCGCCTGGCCCTGTTCGCAATCGTCATCCGGATCCTCTTCGGAATCGTCTTCGGTCTGCGGGTGGGGACGACGACGCTGTTCACCCTGCCAAGCATCGGACTGCCGGAATGGATGGCCGGGGTGACGATCGGGGGTGTCGTGACCGCTGAAATGGTGGCCATCGCGTTCATTCAGGGCGCGCAACTGGCTGTGCTGCTCATCTGCGTGGGTGCTGCCAATTCCCTGGCCAGTCCCGTGCGACTGCTGAAGGCGCTGCCCGCCGGGCTGTATCACGTAGGGGTGGCAGCAGTGGTGGCCCTCTCGTTGGCCCCTCGCATCATGATCAATGTCCGCCGCGTCATGCAGGCCCGCCGCCTGCGGGGACGGCCGACGCGCGGGCTGCGCGCGATGTCCGAGGCGGCGGTTCCCGTGCTGGAGTCGTCCCTGGATGACGCGATCAACCTGGCGGCCGCGATGGACACCCGCGGGTACGGTCGCACCACTGCGGTGCGTCCCGGTGAACGGGCGCTGCAGGCCACGCTGGTCCTGGCAGGCCTGGTCGGCATCGCACTTGGCCTGTTCGCCGTACTCGGCGCCAGCGGTTGGGGCTGGGCCCTGCTCGTCATCGGGATGGCCCTGGCGGTGGGCGGCATCCTGGTCGCTGGTCGCTGGACGGCTCGCACCCGCTATCGACCCGATCCGTGGCGCTGGCCGGAGACGTTGGCTGCCGGCACCGGAGTACTGGCGGGTGCCGCCGTTCTGCTCAGCGCTACCGGGACGATCACTGTGCCGTTGACGTGGCCGACGCTACCTCTGCTGGCGACAACCGCCGTCCTCGCCGCCGCCCTGCCTGCCACCTTCACTCCGCCACCACCAATGCCGTGGAGCACAGCGTGATCAAGGTCGAAGACGTCACCTTCACCCACGACGGGGCTGCCGGACCAGTGCTGGACGGGCTGAACCTGCAGATTCCCGAGGGCGACCTCGTCCTGGTCATCGGCCGCACGGGGTGTGGCAAGTCAACGTTCCTGAATCTGCTCAACGGGCTGGTGCCGCACTTCACCGGAGGTACCTTGGCCGGCCGAGTAGAGGTAGCGGGCATGGACACGCGCACGCACGCCCCCCGTGATCTGGCGGGGGTGGTGGGCACCGTGGGTCAGAACCCGCGGGCGGGATTCACCACGGACACCGTGGAGGACGAGTTGGCCTACACCATGGAGTCCCTGGGATACGCCCCCGATGTGATGCGCCGACGGGTCGAGGAGACCCTGGACATGCTCGGTCTGGTGGCACTACGGCAACGGCCGTTGGACACGCTCTCCGGAGGTGAGCAGCAGCGGGTGGCCATCGGAGCCGCGCTGACCAGCGGGCCTGCGGTGCTCGTCCTCGATGAACCAACAAGCGCCCTGGACCCCACGGCCGCCGAAGAGGTGCTGGCCGCAATCCAGCGCCTCGTGCACGACCTAGCCATCACGGTAGTCATGGCTGAACATCGCTTGGAACGGGTCATCGAGTTCGCCGATCACGTCATCCGGCTCGACGCTCCCATCGCAACGCTGCAGGACCCGGCCGATGCCATGGCCGGCCACGGCTTGCAGCCCCCGGTGGTGAGACTGGGCCACGCCCTCGGCTGGGATCCGCTGCCGCTGAGCGTGCGGGCGGCCCGCCGCCGTGCCGCTGACCTGCGGTCTCTGCCTTTCAGCGCTCCTGCGCGTCGCACCGGTGCTGCTGTGCTGGCGAGCCTGGCTCACACCGGCGTCCGATACGGCCGTGAGGACGCACTGCGTGATGTTGAGGTGGACCTGCGAGCCGGACAGGTGACCGCACTGATGGGCCGCAACGGGGCTGGCAAGTCCACACTCATGAACGTGCTGGCAGGCACTCGCCGACCCGACCTTGGCCGGGTGGCTGTGGACGGCCGCGATCCAGCGACCCTGCAGGGTGGCGACCTGATCAGCCGCATCGCCTACGTTCCGCAGGATCCGACTGACCTCTTCTACACCGATTCGGTGGCCGCCGAGTGTGCGGCCACCGACCGGGACGCCGGCCAGCCCGCCGGGTCAGCACTGAACCGACTACAAGATCTGGTGGACACGGTGGCCGTGGACACCCACCCCCGTGATCTCAGCGCGGGGCAGCAACTCGCGCTCGCGCTGGCGATCCAACTCGCAGCAACCCCTCGGATCGTGCTTCTCGACGAGCCGACCCGAGGCCTGGACTACCCAGGCAAAGTCGCCTTTTCTCGGTGGCTCGATCGGTTGGCGAACCTGGGTGCCAGCGTCCTTGTGGCTACCCACGATGTGGAGTTCGTGGCCCTGGTCGGCGATCGGGTGATCGTGCTGGCCGACGGGGAGGTGGTCACAGATGCCGACGTGCGGACGGCCCTCACATCCTCCCCGGCTTTCGCCCCGCAAATCCAGAAGGTGCTCAGTCCGCTGCCCGTGCTGACGGTCGAAGAAGCGTGTTCGCTATGACACAACTGCACGCCATCGCACCGCGGCCGCGCACCGTTGCAGCCCTCGCGGGCGTGAGCCTCGTGGGACTGATCGCATTCTTTTGGCCATTCGTCGTCACACCAGCCAGCCTGGCGGCCGATCACGCGACCGACGCGCCGTGGTTCTTCGCCCTCCTGCTGCCCCTGGTGGTGGCCGTGCTGTTCGCCGACGTCAGCAGCGGCGGTCTCGACGCGAAGGGCATTGCCATGCTGGCCGTGCTGGCCGCCGTGGCCACCGCATTGCGCCCGCTCGGGGCCGGTGTCGCGGGTCTCGAGCCGATGTTCGTGGTGCTGCTGCTGGGCGGCCGGGCGCTGGGGCCGGCGTTCGGGTTTGCACTGGGCAGCCTGGCCCTGTTCACATCCGCACTGCTCACTGCCGGGGTCGGCCCGTGGCTGCCATTCCAGATGGTTGCCGCTGGCTGGTTCGCCATGGGTGCCGGGCTCCTCCCCCAGATCCGGGGCCGGGCCGAGATCGTGATGCTCATGGGCTATGGCGCAGTCGGCTCGCTGCTGTATGGACTGCTCATGAATCTGTCGTTCTGGCCTTGGGCGTTGGGCGGGCAGAGCGAGTTGTCGTTCGTCGCAGGGGCACCCTTGAGCGAAAACCTGGGCCGCTGGTTGGCCTTCACGGTGGCCACGTCGTTGGGCTGGGACATCCCGCGCGCGATCCTCACCGCAGCCCTGACCCTGGTGGCGGGGCCCGTGCTACTGAGGGCTGTCCGGAGGGCGACCAGACGCGCGGCGTTCGAGGCGCCCGTGCGATTCGAACCGCTCACGCCCGGCGCACCGATGAAGGCCGCCGAGCCGCGGGTTTAGGGGCTCACCTTCGCGCGGTCGACGGCCACCGGCAAACGGTTGACGCCACGGCCGGCGGGTCACGGTGTCGCCTGGCACACTGTGCCCGGCCCCAACGCCGGGCGGCAGCCGCCAGCGGTGATCATTCAGGCCGGCCGTACCGCCTATCCTGCTGCGGGCGTTGCCCAATAGCGACGGGCTCCACGTCGTCTGGGCACGAGCCATCAGCACCGCATCACAAGCTGGCGCCAGGGTCATTGCCCGTGTTAACGAGTCCGTTGGTTTCAGCTCCCGTGGTGCTGACGCTGGGCGTCTGGCCGGCCCGGGTGGGCCGGCTCAGGTTCTTCGCCGCACGGCCACGCACTGCGGGATGCCGCCGACCATCTCGATGGTGAACCGGCCGTTGTGCAGATCGCCGTGACACCGTGGGCACAGCAGACACATCGCATCGACGTCGGTGCGGCCTCCCGCGGCCCACGCCACGATGTGGTGGGCGTGACAGCCGCGGGCCGCCCGCCCGCAGCGCACGCAGCCTCGATCCCGGGCGATGAGTGCCGCCCACTGCGCGTGACTGGCGCGGCGCTGCGTGCGGCCCAACGCCAACGGGACGAACGTGCCCGCCCGGCGCACCCCCAGGATCACCGACACCACCGCCGAACAAGCCAGCAACGCGAAACTGTCCGGGCCCAGCAGAGTGCCATCCTCCAGCCGCGCCCCGACACCCTCCGGCAACTGTTCGGCATCGACCAGCACCGTCACCCCCGACACCCCCAACGGTTTGGTGTTGGCCTGTGCCGCACTGACCAGATCATCCAACGCGTCGGCCAGGCGCTGGCTCGGGGTGCGGTCATCACCAACAGCCGGCGGGTCGGTGAACGAAGCCAGGGCGTCGCGCAGCCGCGCCCCGGCCACCTGATCCAGATGCCCATCCACCCGGTACAACCCGTTGCCCAGATCCGAGAGGTGCAGGCCGCGTTTGGCCCGCGCCGCCCGATAATCCTCATCCGGGGCCTCCGGGCGGTCCTGCGCAACCAACACCGCGAGGACCTGGGCCAGTACGGCCGGTTCGATCACCGCCGCCGCCGCGACCAGGTCCGCCTCCAACACCGCGAACCGGGGCAGGCGCCCGGCGGCGCGGCACAACAGGTGCACATGCCGGCCCGTGATCTCCCCCGCCCGGTAGGCGTCCGCGACGTGCGGCATGCCCCGCAGATCCCGGGCCCGCCCCACGATCGCCGAACCCACCGCCCGGTTCTGCCCGGTCAACGCCGCCACCATCGACCCCGTCGTCCCCGCGGCGAACACCCGGGAGTCCTGCTGCGCGTCACACACCCCGGCCACTTGGGTCTGGTAGGCCTCCACCATCGTCTGCAGACGGGCCGCGGCCTGCACCGCGCCCAGGCGCTGCTCGGCGGTCAACTCCCCCGGATCGGGCAGCGCCAGCACCTGCCCGGACAACTGCTCGAACACCGCCGGGGTTTCCACCGGCAACTCCTCGGCCAGCCTCGCACGCCGCAACGCCGAGGCCGGCACCTCAAAGAAGCCCATCGGCCGTCACCTCCAACCGCGATCCGTGTCGAACCAGGGGACACCCCCTGCGACGTCGCTCCACGAGCTGATGGCCACCACCACGGTGACACCCCAAACCTACGAGCAGGGTCTGACATTTCCGTGCGCCCGATCCCACAGCCCTGGGGACAACCCCGATCCGGTCGGGCAGTACCACCGCGGCCGCCGTCATGAACCCCGTGACCCGCCCATCACCACCACCTCGATGCAGTCACGCCACCACGCCTGGACCCTCGAAGGCGAAGAGCCCCGTCGGCGGGCGCACAGCCGTTCGTCACATCCGGCCGCGACACGCCGAACCAACGAGCCAGACGAACGCCTGGGGGGACGCCGGCCATGGGCAGCTCAGAACGCGCGCACACCCTCCCACAGCAGCAGCGCACCGAAGAGGAAGAACAACGTCGCCGCCCCGTACTTGATGTAGTTGGTCGGCAAGGTCCGGCCCAGCCAGGCGCCGAGTGCGATCGCCAGGAGGTCGGCGCTCACCATCCCCAGCGTCGCGCCCACCCACGTGCCGAACCAGTCATTGCCGGTGGCCAGGGTGAAAGTCGCCAGCATCGTCTTGTCGCCGAGCTCAGCCAGAAAGAAGGCACCACCGACGGCCAGGGCGATCCCCAAGTGCCCCCTCGGCTCATCGAGCTCGTCGGTGTCCTCATCGTCGTCGTCACCGCGCAGAGTCCACAGTGCGAAGCCGATGAATGCCACGCCTGCCAGCAGCGAGATCCACCCGCGCGGCAGCACGTCGCCCAGGATCCGGCCCAGGTTCACGGATATGAACATCAGTGCCGCGGTCGCTGCCACGATCCCGGTGACCACCGGCCAGAAGCCGTACCGCGCCGCGAATGTCATCGCCGTCAACTGGGACTTGTCGCCCAGTTCAGCCACGAAGATGATCCCAAAACTGAGCAGGATCGCCTCAAGCATCGGGGGCCCGTCCCTGCGTGGCCCACAGCGCCGCTTGCACGCGGTCGGTGACGCCGATGGCCGAGTAGATCGTTGTGAGATGCGACTTGACGGTCTTCTCGCTGATGCCGAGCTGACGGGCGATCAACCGATTCGACATCCCTCGGGCGACCAAGTCGAGCACCTCTTTCTGCTTGTCGGTCAGACGGGCCTGCTGTGACCTTGGAGAATGCCGAGCCTCAACAAGAGTACGCGCGACCCTTGGGTCCAGCGGTGATCCCCCAGCAGCAGCCGAGCGGATCCCGGCGATGAGGTCTGCCCCCGAAGAATCCTTGAGCATGTAGCCCACGGCGCCGGCGTCCAGCGCGGCGAGTACCCGCTGCGACTCCGCGAAGGTGGTGAGCACCACCACACTGACCTCGCAGTTCGCCATGATCTCTGCCGTAGCCGCAACCCCGCCCATTCCGGGCATCGCGAGGTCCATCAGGACGACATCAGGGCATTGAGTCAGCACGGCTTGCACAGCCGCTTCGCCGGAATCGACGGTGGCCACCACCTCCAGGTCATCCTCACTGGACACCAGCGCGGACAGCCCCTCGCGGACGACGGCGTGGTCATCGGCCACCACGACGGTGATCATGGGCACTCCATTCTGAACGACACGTGGGTCCCCTGCCCCGGCGCTGACGTGACCGTGAGCTCGCCGCCGACCTGGGCAGCCAGATCATTCATCAGAGCCAGTCCGACATGGCCGCCAGCCGCCTCGCCGGGGACATAACCGTGGCCATCGTCGCTCACCTCGAGTGCCACCACCGGTCCGGACCTGCGCAGGGTGATATCCACCTGGGACGCCTGCGCGTGCTTGGCGATGTTGTGGGTGGCCTCGCGTGCGATCCGGTAGAACGCCTGCTGACTGGTGTCGTCGAGGTCCAGGCCCGGCTGCAGATCCAGACGTGTCTGCGCAGCCAGACCGTTCGCGAGATCCTCGATCGCGGCGGTGAGGCCGGCGTTCCGCAGATTGGGCGGATAGATGTCCACCAACAAAGTGCGCAGTGAACCCACAGCCTTGCGGGTGCGATCAGCGGCCGTCGCCAGTTGCGTCTCGACGTCGGGATGACTGTGGGCCAGCGCGGTGAGGCCGAAGGAGACACCCGCCAAGTCCTGGACCACGCCGTCGTGGAGGTCCGCCGCGATCCGCCGACGCTCCGCCTCGCTGGCATTCACCGCGTACAGCAGCAGATCCTCGCGCTGTTGCCGGTCGCGATCCAGGCGCCTGGCCATGCGCCACGCGAGGAGCAACAAGATCCCGGCGAGTACAGCCAGCGCCCCGACGATGGTCGGCGCCAGTGCCCGCACCATCGTGGCCGTCTGGGCCTCCAAGAAGGCCTGTCGCTGATAGACCTCCAGCAGATAGGTACCGTCCGGACCCTGGGTCGGCAGATAGACCTCCACGAGCTCGCCGTAGGCAGTCTCGAAGCGATTCTCCGGTTTGGTCAGATCGCTGACTTCGGCATCCGTGCCACCGTCCCGAAGCACCTCAAGCTCCTCCGCGCCGAGGTCGAACTTCTGCCCGATCAGCTCCGGCTTGTCCGAGTACACGATCGTCCCGTCGGATGCCCACAGGCGCACCGTGACGGTCGGGTCCTTGAGCAGCCGCTGCCGCACGACCCGGTCGAGAGCCGCCACAGCCTGCGGGTCACCGGAAGCCAGACCCGCCTGCAGGTGCGGACGGATGGTCATGGCCTCGGCCTGTTGAGCGTAGATGACCGCGTCGCGCACCGACTCCTGACTGGCGACGTTACGGGCAACCCAGAAACTCAGAGCAGCGAGCAGACCCAACAGGACAAAGCCGGGGACGGCGAAGGCCAAGACCTCCTTACGCACTCCGCCGCCCGGCACGCCCTCGATTGTGGCACCTACCCTTGATCAGCTAGTGATCTCACAGGAGTCGTCGCTGCCAACCTTCTGCGCGGTGGCCGTGAACTTTCCGGCGCTGCGGCTCTTGGCCTTGACCTTGAACATGGACTTGCCGCCCTTGGTCCGTGCGGTGCCCTGCTTCACGACATCGCCACCACGCCGGATCTCATAGGCCCACTTCTCACCACGACTGTCGGTGTCAACCCGCAGCACCGCCCACTTCGGCTTCACACGCAGCACAGCCGCCACGGAGTCGTCCGAACAGGTGCCTTCGACCCGTTCTCCGCGGCCCCGGTTGTCATCATTGCGGCCACCCTTGTCGTCGGTGCCGTCGTCGTCACCGCTGGGGTCGTCGTCGGTGGGGCTCGGGTTGGGGTTGGGGCTCACGCCGGTGTCGCAGGTTTGACCGTTGAACGTAGCTACGCCGGTGAAGGTGTCCGTCACCGCACCAGAGGTGCGCACCTCGACGCTGAAGGACCCGCTGGGGGCCGAGGTCGTACGGGTGCCGCTTGCCACCTGCCCACCAGGCCCGGAGAGGGTGTAGTCCCACGCCTGTCCGACGACATTCGAATCCACCTCGAACTCGACCTCGACGCCGCCGTCGTCATCCTTGACCTTCAGTTTCCAGGTCGCTGAGCCGCTGCACTGGCCGGTGGTACGGACCTCGGCACCGGCGTCCTTGGCCAGCGCCGGTGCCAGCGGTAGGGCGATGAGTAGTCCCGTTGATGCGGCGATTATGGGCTTGACGAGCATGGTTCCTCCTTGGGGTTGATCTCACTATGGCCGCGCACGATGCCTCACCGGTAGACGACCTTGGTCCTAGGACCCATCCCGGCGGCGATCTTCACCGCTCGGACAGCAGCGTCGGTAGCCAGCAGGTATCACCAGCTCAACTCGGGTTGAGCGCGGCGTAACCATATGCCAGCGACGTGGCGACACACAGCCATGCCAGGTAGGGAAGCATGGCCACCCCCGCCCACACGTTGTACCTGAACGCCACAACCACCATGGGTATGGTCAGCGCTGCCGCAATAGTCAACGCGATCGCCGAGGCGGCCGGGTTCTGCTGGATGTAGAAGAGGTTCGCCCAGGCCAACGCCGCCACCACGCTGGCCGCGAAACAACCGAGCCACACTGCGCGGGCACCACCCCCCGAATTGAGTACCACCAGCGTGCCGACGATGCCGAGCATCGCGAAGTTGTACGGCCAGGCGATGCCGAACACCACATCAGGCGGCTGCCAACTCGGTTGTTCCAGCGAACGGTAGTAGCCGCCACCGCTGGAGACCCACAGACCCGAGCCCACCACGTAGATGGCCAGGATCCCCAGATTCGTTGCTACGAGCAGGGTTTTCACCATGTGGACACTCTGCCCCGATTTCTTGTCACAACCCCCATCTACGGTCGGCTCCGACAGACAGGAGCGGGGCACATGTTCACATTTCCGACGCCCACCGGCGCACATTCTCACCTACATCGCGGGTTCGCGGTCATCGATCTGGAGACGACGGGGTTCGACGCCCGCGGCACGGATCGGATCGTGGAGATCGCGATCGTGCGCAGCGATGCCTTCGGCAGGGAGTTGGGGGTCTTCGAGACTCTGGTGAATCCCTTGCGGCGCCAGGACCGACTTCAGTGCACGGGATCCGCACGGCCATGCTGCACGACGCTCCCACCTTCCCGGAGATCGCCCGGTCGATCCTGGCCTGGCTCGACGGTGTGATCGTGGTGGCACACAACGCCCGCTTTGAGGAGGCGTTCCTGAGCGCCGAGTTCCATCGCAGCCGGATCCGCGTACCCCGGCTGCCGGCTCTGGACACCTTGCCTCTTGCCCAGCAGAACCTCCAGTTGCCCAACCACAGACTCGCCACCGTGTGCCAGTGGGCAGGCGTGGACGTCGTCGGAGCCCACACCGCATTGGGGGACGCGCTGGCTACCGCCCAGATGCTTCCCGACCTACTGGCCGAGGTGGGTGCGCAGCGCTGGCAGCACGCCATGCCAGAACTGAACTACCACGTGTCTGGCAGGTACTCGCCTCGGCCGCGAGAATCCGCTGCACTGTCGTGAGGGCGCAGAGTCCTAGAGCCCCGCCCGCTCAAAGACAACGCTTGCGTACTCCTGTGCGGCCTTTGCGACGGGCGCACGGCGAGAGCCGTCCATCGCGGTACTGCCCATGACCGCGCGCATGGTCTTGTCCGGCGCCACGATGATGACCCGGTCGGAGATCTTGCGGCGTTCCCGGTCCAGTTGCGCGCGCCAGGGCACTCTGGACGCGTTGCCGAAATCCCGCGCGAACCAGTCCGCGGTGGACATGGGGGCCGAGCAGATGATGAGGTCCAGGTTCTGATCAGCGAGCAGGTCCAGACTGACCATCGACCAGGCGCCGCCGTCGACATAACGCCGACCCTCGATGGTGACCGGCTCGTAGTAGCCCGGCACCGCGCAGGAGGCTGCAACCGCGTCGGCGACGGGGGCGAACAGGTCGCGGCCGAAGACGACCCGGCGACCCGCCTCCAGGTCCAACGTGACGATCCAGGTGGGATCGGCGGGCCAGTCGTCGAAGATCGCCCGGAAGAGGTTCACACCATCCATGGGCCGGGTTCCGGCAGGCAGCAGACCCGACACAGATACACCGGGTGGATAACGCCACGGCCGCATCGCGACGTGGCGCAGGACCTCTACCGAGGCTGGCCGCGCGACGCGAGGACCGGCGTCCTTGGGCGCGGCCAACGGTGGCAGCGCGCCCAGGATACGGCGGCCTTCCGCCGACAGACGCTGGCCACAAACCCGTGCGACGTAATCGCCCGGGGGGAAGCCCGATCGCATCAGCGCCGCCGACGTGGAGCCCGCGGAGGTCCCCACGATCAAGTCCGCTTCACGAGCGTCGAAATAGCTGGCGAGTGCCGTCAGAACCCCGGCATGGAAGGCCGTGCCCGTGAGTCCACCGCCGCCCAGTGCCAGTCCGACCCGCATGCACGACAATATGTCACGCTCCGATTGCAAGAGCCACGCTGCATGACCATCACGACCAGCCGAGCGACATCGCCAGGTAGGCGATCGCCAGCGCGACGCTGACAGCCCCGAGCAACCTGCGCAGGAGTCGACCGGAGACGCGAGGTTGTATGGCCGCCCCGGCGTAACCACCGATCAGGCCACCCAGTCCGCACGCCAACGCGATGCCCCAGATCGGTGCGGCTTGCGGGTGGCCCAGCCAACCGAGGACCAGGTAGGTCACGACTCCCACAGCGGAGGTCACGAAGGTGGCTACCAGCGTTGCGGGCGCGACTCGGATCGCGCTGCATCCCAGTCCCACCAGGATGGGCGCGAGCAGTGCGCCACCCCCGATGCCGTAGACACCTCCCACGAGTCCAGCCGCCAGGCCCAAAGCACTGACCAGGGCCGGCGAAACATACCGCTCATCCCCCGCGGGCTGACCACGTAACAGCAACCACACCCCCAACGGCAGCAACAGGGCGGCCACGAGCAAGCGAAAAGCGGCACCGTCAGGCAGCACGAAGACCCGCACGAGGGCTCCCACCACGACCCCGGGCACGGTCCCCAGCAGGATCGACACCGTCAAAGGAGACCGCAAGGTGCCGGTGCGCGAGTAGCGCAACAATCCACCGGGCACCGAGACCACGTTGTACAACAGGTTTGTCGGCGTGACCGCGGGGCTGGGGACCCCGAGAACCGTCAACTGGAACGGTAGGAGGAACACGGCGCCGGAGACGCCTACCGGAGTGGTGACCGCAGCGATCACCACACCGGCCAGGAAACCGAAGACCCATTCCACGCTAAGGGTGAACCTACGCCTTCAGTGCACGGCCCCAACCGGCGCGTCCCCGGCCAGAGTCACCCGCTGCATGACCCAGTGGAACCCCGGATAGTCGTACGTCGCGTAGTGGACCGTGCTGCGGTTGTCCCAGAAGGCCACGTCACCGGGCTGCCACTGAATGCGTACCGTGTGCTCCGGCTTGGTGATGTGCGCGTAGAAGATCTCCAGCAGGTGTTTGCTCTCAGCCTCGGACAGTGCCTCGATGCGCCGGGTGAAGCCCGCGTTGACGAACAGGCTCTTGCGCCCCGCTCGCGGTGCGGACGGGGTGAACGGGCCGGCGCAGACGACCGCGTTCTTGACGACGTGCCTGACGACTGTGCTGATCGCCGCGGCAGTGCGCCGGGCTCTGATCCCGTTGTGGGTCGGCCCGTACCTGCCGTACTACCTGTGGCTGCTCGTGCCGATCGTGCTGAGCTGGTTCGCAGTGCAATGGCAGATGCTCAACGTCATCCTGGATACGGTGCCACTCACCGGGGGCCAGTGGTTGATCGCCGCGGGGCTGGCGCTGGTTCCGGTCGTCGTGATCGAGGTCGACAAAGCCGTAGGTCGCGCTCGCCCCTCTGGCCGCGGGCAGCCGGTCGGCGCATAGTGGGGGCATGGCGCCAGACCCGTTCGCCGTGCTGGGCCTTGCGCCCACAGCCAGCGAGGCCGACGTGAAGGCCGCCTACCGAGCCGCCGCACGGCGCCTGCACCCGGATGCCGGCGGCGACGAGGCGGCCTTCCGGGACTTGGCCGCGGCGGCGAAGCGGGCCAGCGCGTACGCCAGCGGTGCCCTGCCCAACCCCTACCTTCCCACCGACGAGCACGTGCTCTACGTCGACCACTACGACAGGCACGCCCATGCTCCAGCACCCCCGCCCAACATCTGGGGTTCGCGGCGGGCGCTCTACTGGATCCTGCCCGTGTCTGGGGCGATCTTCATGCTCTCAACGATCGCTGGGCCCTACTTCCTGCCGGTGTTCGCGGCAAGCCTCGCGGTCTTTGGGGCGATCTCTTGGTGGGTGGTCGCTCGCACCCGGAGTCGACGCTAAAACCCCAGCAGCCGCGACACACCGATGAGAAGCGCAGCCACCCCGAAGAACACCAGCCACGGCCATGACTTGCGCCACCGCTCGGTCCGGCGCGCCCTGGCCGCGCGCTTCACGGCCTCTCCACGGCCCTGCAGATCGGCCCGGTCTTGCTGCGCCCACCGTGCACGCTTGGCTTCGAGATCCCGGTCGCGCGCAGACTGCTCCCTGTGCGCGGCGTCACTCACCCAGTCGTCGTCGAAACTCACACAGTCCAGCGAAGCACAGCTGTGACGCTCGCACCAGGCAGGTCGTCCTCGTCGAGGGCCAGCACCCGGCCACCATTGGTCAGCACCCGGCGTGCGACCTCATCGACGACGTTGATCCCGCCGTCCTCGAGCACCAGGTTCCCCGCCTCATCGACGCTGCCACCCTCGTTGGCCAACCGGTCCACGATCAGTGTGTCCACTGCACCCATCGTTGCCGCCCGGGCAACGTCGGCCAGGTCGCTCAGTACTCGCTGCTGACCGCGGCGCTGGTCCACAAGGTCGGCCAGCTCAGTCGCGCGCTGCCGCTGCACCGCAAGCAACACCGGCGCGACCGCCTCGGCGATCTCCACCTCTGTCATCTTGTCGCCGTTTGCCTCGACACCGACGTCGACCAGATGCGGGTACGAACACACGCTGCGGAAGATCGAGGCAACAGGCTCGGTAGCGATGAGTACCAGCGGCTGGTCGTCACCATGCAGCAGGGGACGCAGGGCATCGTCCACAGCGCGCGCGTAACTGCGGATGTGCACCTTCTTCCCCTCCGAACCGACCAAGCGGCCCGAGTGCGATCGGTCACCGATGCTGGCCTTGCCGGCGTGGCTGGCCGCGTCCTTGGGCATGTCGGCCACGCGGATCTCCTGCGGCGGCAGTTCCTGCGACACGTCGATCAATCGGGCACCACCTTCGGAGAGAACCAGCACGTGGCAGGAACGAATCTTGCTGGCAGCCCCCACCAAAGGCAGGATCTTCGCCCGGTCGGCAACCTGCACGACTGCGTCGACCTGAGAGGGAAGTCGGTAGATCCACATCCGCTGCGGCGTCGCGATGACGCCCAACCCGTGTCCTTGGCTGTCCCAGAAGGCTTCGTCGTCCACAAGGTCCCCGAGCAGTTCGGCGATGGCAGGTTCGTCGATGGCGCCAATAAGATTGCTGAACACGGTCGCATCCTGGCGTGCCTGCGGGCTCACCGGAGTGGTGGGCAGATAAACAGATGCGACCTGTGTGTCACGCAGTTCTGCCATATGACGCAACTCGGACGAGCAGGGGATATCGAGGTGCCACACGAGGTTCTTCCCCTTCGACGGATTGAGTGAACAGGACGCCACCAGCGGCTGAATGCTGGCGAACTTGTGATCAGGACATGCGAACGCCCTGCTCGGAATCCTACTGTTGGCAAAACGAGGGGCCCATGCCCTCATCAGCGAAGGCAGGCACACCATGGAATTCGGCGTCCACTCTGAAGTTGGCAAGCTACGTAAGGTCATGGTGTGTGCACCGGGCAGAGCCCACGAGCGGCTCACCCCGTCGAACAATGACGATCTTCTCTTCGACGATGTTCTGTGGGTGGAGAACGCCAAGCGTGACCACTTCGACTTCATCCTGAAGATGCGCCAGCGGGGCATCGAGGTGCTGGAGATGCACAACATGCTCACCGAAACGGTCGCCATCCCGCAGGCGAGGGCGTGGATCCTGGACCACCAGATCGTGCCCAACCAGGTCGGTGTGGGGCTGGTCGACGAGGTTCGCTCCTACCTCGAGGAACTGCCCGACCGCGAATTGGCTGAGACGCTGATTGGCGGCCTGTCCACCTACGAGTTCCCGGAGACTCGCGGCGGTCAGATGATGGAGTTGGTGCGTGACGCCGCTGGCGTGAACGAATACCTGCTGCCCCCACTGCCCAACACCATCTTCACCCGCGACACCACATGCTGGATCTACGGCGGCGTCACGCTGAACCCGCTGTATTGGCCTGCGCGCCACGAGGAGACCATCCTGGCCACCGCGATCTACCGCTTCCACCCCGAGTTCGCAGGCAAGGTGACCGAATGGTGGGGAGACCCGACCCAGGACTGGGGTATGGCCACGGTCGAAGGAGGTGACGTGATGCCGATCGGCAACCGCACGGTGCTCATCGGCATGAGTGAACGAACATCGCGGCAGGGCATCAGCCAGGTCGCCAAGGCCCTCTTTGATCAGGGAGCCGTGGACCGGGTCATGGTCGCCGCGATGCCGAAGTCACGCGCTGCCATGCACCTGGACACCGTCTTCACGTTCGCCGATCGCGACCTCGTCCTGCTGTACCCGGACATCGTCTACGGCATTGACGCATTCTCCTACTACCCCGCCGACAACGCCGCGGGCCTTGAACTGGTCAAGGAGGACCGGCCCTTCGTCGATGCCGTCGCAGGCGCCCTGGACCTTCCAAAGCTGCGGGTGGTGGAGACCGGTGGCAACGCCTACGTGCGCGAGCGGACCCAGTGGGACAGCGGCGCGAACCTCGTCTGCGCCGAACCCGGCGTCGTCTACGCCTATGACCGCAACACCTACACCAACACGCTACTGCGCAAGGCAGGTGTCGAGGTGATCACTATCGTGGGGGCCGAGCTCGGACGCGGCCGTGGAGGTGGCCACTGCATGACCTGCCCAATCGTGCGCGATCCCGCGTAGGTTGACGATCATGGCTGAGCAGGTGCGGGAGAAACAGAAGAAGAAGTTCGAGTTCCCGTCAGCGGTCACCACGCTGGCCATCGTCACGTTCCTGGTCTGGTTTGCCGCGCTCTTCATCCCGTCCGGCAAGTACAGCCTCGATGCCGACGGCGCCCCTCTGCCTGGCACCTACCAGCAGGTGCCATCACCGCTGACCTTCGGTGAGTCCGTCCAGCAACTGCTGCTCTCCCCGATCAACGGCATCTACGGTCTGTTCAACCTCGAGACCGATTTCGTGGACACCGAGACCGTCGGCCGGATGTTCGGTCAGATCGGGGTCATCGTGTTCATCATGGCGATCGGCGCCTTCATCTCGGTGTCCTTCGCCACGAAGAGCCTCGAGGTCGCGGTCGCGCAGCTGGCCAACCGGCTGCGCAGCAAGGGCTGGCTGTTGATCACGGCCGTGATGGTGCTGTTCTCCCTGCTCGGCTCCACCATGGGCTTCTCGGTGGAGACGCTGGGCTTCTACGCCCTATTCATCCCGCTGATGGCCGCGCTGGGCTATGACCGCCTGACCACCTCAGCAATGATCATCATTGGAGCACTGGCCGGCGTGATGGGAGCGACCGTCAACCCCTTCTCGATCGGCGTCGCGGCTGGCGAGGCGGGGGTCGGGATCGGCGACGGCATCCTGCTGCGACTCATCCTGTGGGTCATCATCACGGCGATGTCGGTGGGCTGGGTCTTGCGCTACGCCGCCAAGGTCCGCAAGGACCCTTCGGCGTCACTGGTCGGCTGGGACGATCCCGACGACGAGACAGCCACTGACCAGGCGGCCGACGACCTGGAACACGGCAACGTGGAAGCTCAACTCACGGGTACGCAGAAGTGGGTGCTGGTCATCACCGTGTTCGCCTTTGCTCTGATGATCTACTCGGTCATCCCATGGTCCAGCCTGTTCGGTGGTACCACGGGGCCCGCGGAGTACCTCTACGAACACGAGACGAGTGCCGAACCGTTCGCGTTCCAACTCGACTGGTGGTTCCCGCAACTGGCGATGTTGTTCATCGTGGCCTCGCTGCTGGTCGGGCTGGTGGCCCGCATGAAGGAAAAGGAGATCGTCCGGCTGATCGCTGTTGGCGCCTCAGACATGATGGGTCCGGCACTCGTGGTGCTGCTCGCCGGCGGCGTCTCGGTGATTATGAACAACACCCAGACGCTGGCGACCATCCTGAACTTCATGGAGAGCCTGGTCAGCGGAGCGGGTGCCGCACTCTTCGCGGTGGTGACGATCATCATCAACATCCCGCTGGCCTTCCTGATCCCGAGCAGTAGCGGTCACGCGGCGCTGGCGATGCCGCTGCTGGCGCCGCTGGCAGACTTCGCGCAGGTGTCCCGGTCCACGACCATAACGGCCTGGATCATGGGCCATGGCCTGACGCTGATGTGGTCGCCGACCAGCGTGGTCGTGGTCGGCGGCTTGGCCATCGCCAAGGTCGGGTACGACAAGTACCTACGCTTCGTGTGGCCGCTCATCCTCGGGCTGTTCGTCGTGGTGTCCATCGTCATCGCGATCTCGGCCAGCCTGGGATGACCGACTCGACCATCACGCTGCTGGTCCTGGCCGGGGTGGTGGTGCTGTTCATCAGCAACCGGTTCCCCGTTGAGCTCGTGGCTGTTGGTGCCGCCCTCACCCTGTACGGCACCGGGGTATTGACACTGCCGCAGGCGTTGGCTGGATTCGCCGATCCCGCGGTCCTGCTGATCGCTGCATTGTTCATCGTCAGCGAGGGCTTGGACGCCAGCGGTGTCACCACCTGGCTAGGTCAGTCCTTGGTCACTCGCGCGGGGACCATGCGGCGCCTTCTGCTACTCACGATGCTGCTGGCTGCCGGCCTGACTGCATTGATCGGGCTGAACGGCTCGGTGGCCGCCTTGCTCCCCATGGTCGTCGTCATGGCGCTGCGGCGCTCCTACCCACCGTCGCGGCTGCTGATGCCGCTGGCCTTTGCTGGCAGTGCGGGCGGGTTGCTGCTGCTGACCGGCAGTCCGGTCAATGTGGTGATCTCGGAGGCAGCCGCCGACGCCGGGGTGGGTGCATTCGGTTTCGCGGAGTTCGCCCTGGTCGGGATTCCTGTTGTGGTCGGTACCATCGCGATCGTGCTGCTGTTCGGCGACCGGTTGGTCCCGGACCGGCAGTCCGAGACTGCCCCGCCCAACCTGTCCGGGCTGGCACGAACGCTGGTCGAGTCCTATTCACTGGACAACGTGGTCCACCTGCGGGTGGGCACCGCGTCCGCCGAAATCGGGAGGCTGCGCGTCGGCTGGGACCTATCGGGGTACCAAGGCATGCGCATCATCACCGTGACCGAGGGGACGAAGGACCAACCAACCTCCGAGGGCCACATCGAGGCTGGTGACCGGCTGACCGCAGTCGGCGATGTCGATGTGATCTCACGGTATGCACTAGACCATGGACTGACCGTCGAGGCGGTGCGGACGGCCGCTGACGTGGAGCGATCGATCATGTCCCGGAAGTCCGGCGCAGCAGAGGTCCTCATTCCGCCGCGTTCGGAGCTGGCGGGCGAGAAGATCGGCCCGAGTCAGGTGATCAAAGGCTCCCTGATTGTGCTGGCCATGACCCGCAACGGCTCCGATCTGGGCGGCTACCCGGTGCGCATCGAACCTGGCGACACATTGCTGGTCGAGGGGCCGTGGTCGGCGCTCGACAGCGCGCAGCAGTCCCACGATGTACTGGTCGTCGACTCCCCCGATCTGGTGCGCCGGCAGGCTGTGCCGCTGGGCACCGGCTCTGGCGTGGCCATCGTGGTCCTGCTGGTCATGGTGGTTCTGCTGGCT